>NZ_JAOQJM010000001.1:203368-625992 GCF_025566865.1 Blautia acetigignens | reverse complement strand
TGCTACTAATCGGGTGAGGGCTTGACCTGAGTGCTAAGCACGAAGGTCGTTCCATCGAACGAAGTGAGATGGAACTTCCGATTTATTCGCAAGGTTGAGAAATGATTCAAAAGATTCCAAAGAGGATGTAACATGTATGTAGTTTTGAAGGTACAGTAAATGAAACGGTAGCCGATTGGTTATCGTTTTTTATTGTCCAAATTCTTAAAAATCAAATCATCCTTTCTATATCAATTATGCCGCATATTTTGCAGAATTCCTTTTTTCAAACACGGTCCAGAGAAAAATAAAGGTTACAATTAATAATGCCCAATTTAATATAGTAGAAAAAAGAAGTTCTTATAATTCCCATTACAGACTTATTTTCATAAGAAAGGAGTATTTCCATGAAGAAACTCCCAGCCCCAATTTTTATAGCAATAGCAGGCATTTTAACATTGACAGCCGCTCAGCCAGTACTGGCTGAAGATACGGAAGTCTTGTCTGTGCAGACCGAAAATGCAGCAGACCAGAATCAGGAAAATGATCTTTCAAATGCAGACGTCATTTCCTGTGGAGCCCCCAACTGGCGCAATGGCATTATTGAAGATCAGACCTTCCAGACCCAGCTTTCCGAATACACTGGAGATGTATGGTTTGCATCCTATGCTCCGGCTGACGGAGAAAAAGATGTAATTTTCAAAATCATCCAGAATGAAGAACCTGTGGAAACCTTGGACAGTTTGGTGACGCCTCCAGTGCTCAGCTATGGCTTTACCAAGTTAGATGCCATCAGCTTTGTAGACTACAATGAGGATGGAAACACGGATATCCTGGCAATTAAGACATTTGGTGACATTGCAGTTCCTGTAGTTTACGAAGGAACCCCAGGCAGTGAGAAGAATTTCACGTTAAAAACCGGTCTGTCTGTACGGGCGGCAGCTGGTGCGCAGAGTATGACTATTGCAGGCGTACTGGATTATCTGAAAACAGTAGCAAAGGAACAGTGGACTGCAGTAGATACACTTCCAGAGGGAACTCCCTCAAATTTTGTTTTCGCCAGCGGTGTAGGTGCATGGAGCACAATGCTGAATCTGAATCAGGACGGAAGCTTCAGCGGTTCTTTCTCAGACAGCGATGTGACAGCAGGCGAAGGCTACAGCTACACCATGTACTGCAGTGATTTTACCGGGAAGTTTACAGAGATAAAGAAACTTAACGACCACGTATACTCCATGCAGCTGACAGATCTTCAGCTGGAACAGGAATCTGGAACCCAGGAAATTATAGATGACTGTCTGAAAGTTTATTAAGAACCATACGGTTTGGTCCCTGGATCCGAATTTTATCTGTATGTCCCGGAAGTCCAGTCCTCAGAACTTCCTCTGCAGGTTCCAGAAGGTTGGAGCGGTGTAGAATACAGCAGCAATGATCCAGATCTTCTTACCAGCTATATCCTGTACAACATTGAAGGGGATGCCCCATTTGGCGGATACGAATAAAAGGTAATTTCCTATTGAAATAATAGGAATTAAAAGGTATAATCTTCTGTAGATGGATTCTGCCGCTGGCACAGGCAGGATCACAGAGCAGGAGGAATTGAAATGAGAATATCCACAAAGGGTAGATATGCAATAAAGTTAATGCTTGACCTGGCTACCAATGATAATGGGGAACCGATCAGGCTGAAGGATGTAGCGCGCAGACAGGAGATTTCCGAGAAATATCTGGAGCAGATCATTTCCGTATTAAATAAGGCTGGCTATGTGAAAAGTGTCCGCGGCCCTCAGGGCGGCTATTCCCTGCAGCGCAGACCGGAGGAGTACACCGTAGGAATGATCCTTCGCCTTACCGAAGGGTGCCTCTCTCCTGTAGACTGCGTAGCCCCAGACGGAGCCGGCTGCGAGAAAGGCGACGCCTGCGTAACACGTATTCTCTGGAAGAAGATTGACGACGCCATCAACGAAGTAGTAGACAATATTACATTAGGAGACCTCCTTGACTGGCAAGCCGCCAGCGCAGACGACTACGTAATCTAATAAACTAAAACTTAGTTTCAGCGAAGCAACACATTAATTTCCACAAAGCAGCATATTTTCAACAACCAGATTTCCCCCATTGTTTGTCCCGGCACACATGGGGGAAATCGTCTGTTTTGATTAACTAAACCCCTCATTTTCAAATAATCAACTCCCCCAACAAAACTCCCCTCCAGTCCGTCATCACGGACACAATCCCCCAAAAGTCCGCCTCACAAACACACATGCCCACATTGTACAGAAAAAAGTTCACAATTTAGACAAAAAGTTCTTTACTTTACAGCGGTGATGTGCTATTATACGAAAAGCAGATATAAGACGTATAATTAAACAATCTTATATCTATTTTCGAGAAGAGGAGGAAATGATTATGAAAAAGTCAAAAGCAGTAATTTCCCTTTTGACAGCTTCCGCAATGACAGTAGGTCTCATGAGCACTGGCACCGTAGCTTTTGCAGCAGAAGAAAGCACATCTGACCTGAATGTTATGCTGGAAACTCCGGTACAGTCCCTTGACCCACAGCAGGCTACTGATGGAACATCCTTTGAGGTAATCGCAGACTATACCGATGGTCTTATGCAGATGGACTCAGACGGACAGGCAGTTCCGGCCATTGCAGAGAGCTATGATTTATCAGATGATGGACTTACCTATACTTTCCATCTTCGTGACGACGCACAGTGGAGCAACGGTGATCCTGTAACCGCATCCGATTTCGTATTCGGATGGCAGAGAGCAGTAGACCCGGATGTAGCTTCCGAGTATGCTTACATGTTAAGCGACATTGGCCAGGTTGAGAATGCAGCAGAGATCATCGCTGGTGAGAAAGACAAATCTGAGCTTGGTGTTACAGCAGTTGACGACAAGACACTGGAAGTTAAGCTGAACGTTCCGGTATCCTATTTCCTGTCACTGATGTATTTCCCAACATTCTATCCTGTAAACGAAGCATTCTTTGAATCCTGCGCAGATACTTTTGGTACAAGCCCGGAGACAACACTTTCCAACGGTGCATTCGTACTTGATACCTATGAGCCAGCTGCAACAGAGATTCACCTCACAAAGAACGCTGACTACTATGATGCAGACAACATTTCCCTTCCGGGACTTAACTATCAGGTAATTCAGGATTCCCAGCAGGCTCTTATGAGCTATCAGACAGGCGACCTTGATCTTACACTTGTAAACGGTGAGCAGGTTGACCAGGTTGAAGATGATCCTGAGTTCATGACAATCGGTGCTGGATATCTTTGGTATGTAAGCCCTAACATCTCAGCTGTTCCAGAGCTTGCGAACTTAAATATCCGTCTTGCTATGACAATGGCAATCGATCGTGAATCCATCACAACAGACGTTCTGAAAGATGGTTCCCTTCCGACTTACACAGCAGTACCTATGCAGTTTGCTGCAGGTCCAGACGGATCTGACTTCTCTGAAGATCAGGAGAAATTCTCCGATGTTTGCACATATGACGCAGAGAAAGCTGCTGATTACTGGGCAAAAGGTCTTGAGGAACTTGGCGAGACAGAGGTTGAGCTTGATATGATCGTTGACGCTGATGATGCACCTCAAAAGGTTGCACAGGTTCTGAAAGAGCAGTGGGAGACAGCTCTTCCAGGATTAACTGTAAACCTTACAGTAGAGCCTAAGAAACAGCGTGTTGAGGATATGCAGAACGGAACCTACGAAGTAGCGCTTACCCGTTGGGGACCAGACTATGCAGACCCAATGACTTACCTTGGAATGTGGATTACAGACAACTCCAACAACTATGGTCTGTGGAGCAGCGAAGAGTATGACTCCATCATCGCAGAGTGCACAACTGGTGACCTTTGCACAGACGCTGAAGGACGTTGGGCTAGAATGTATGACGCAGAGAAACTTGTTATGGATGACGCTGTAATCTTCCCGCTTTACACACAGGCAAACGCAGAGATGATGTCCAGCTCAGTAACTGGCGTAGACTTCCATCCATGCGCACTGAACCGTGTATACAAAAATGCAGTAAAATCTGAATAAGTAATCAATTGAATAACTTCAGCCGCACTAGGGTTTTACCCGGTGCGGCTTTTGAAGTAATAATGCCGTTGCCATCCGCAGAACAAATAAGAACCAACCTGTTTATTCTGTGGATTGCAACGAATGAACCCAAGGAGGAACTGTCGTGAAAAAATATACGCTCAAACGAGTTTTAACTTCCTTCTTTACACTGCTGGTAATCCTGCTGGTGCTGTTTATCCTGATGCAGCTCATGCCAGGTTCCCCGTTCAATGATGAGAAGTTAAATGACGACCAGCGTGCCGCGCTGTACGTAAAATACGGTCTGGATCAACCCGTAGTTGTCCAGTTTGCAAATTATGCCAAGAATATGTTAAAGGGTGACCTTGGCGTCAGCTACAACATTTCCAAGAACACCCCGATTTCCCAGATGATCCAGACAAGACTTCCTATTTCTATTGGAATCGGAGGACTTGCTGTAACCATTGGAGCCATTGTGGGCCTGCTATTGGGACTATTGGCGGCCTTGAAGCATAATACCATATGGGATTCCCTGGCCACCATCATATCGGTTATCGGTGTGTCGGTGCCGTCCTACGTATTTGCCCTTGGTCTTAGCTACAGCCTTGGTTTCCGTCTCCAGTGGTTCCCAATGCTGTATAAGGCAAACAATGCGGGCATGTCCAGCGTGCTGCCAAGTATCGCGCTATCCATGTTTACTATGGCATCCATTGCA
Source organism: Blautia acetigignens (assembly GCF_025566865.1). Classification (NCBI taxonomy): domain Bacteria; kingdom Bacillati; phylum Bacillota; class Clostridia; order Lachnospirales; family Lachnospiraceae; genus Blautia; species Blautia acetigignens. The sequence continues at coordinate 621,239 of NZ_JAOQJM010000001.1, read as the reverse complement.
CGTTTTACCCGAAGCGAAATGCTGGAGGTTCTGGGCAGTGACTACATGCTTCTGGCAGAGAGTAAAGGTATTTCCGGATCCGCACTGATTTTCCGTCATGCACTTCGAAATGCCCTGATCCCGATTATTACCGTTCTTGCTCCATTGATCGTAGACCTGATGACTGGTTCTCTGGTAGTAGAAAAAATCTTCGCAATCCCTGGAGTAGGAAGCCTTCTGGTAAATGCCATCCAGTCCAATGACTACAACGTGGTCATTGCCTTAAGCTTTATTTATTCCGCAATGTATATTGTAATTATGCTGGTTGTAGATATTCTCTACGGTGTGATCGACCCGAGAATCCGACTTGCAAAGAAAGGAGACTGACATCATGGAAAAAAGCACCGCAGCAGAAAATGTTCAGGCAGCATACGTTCCTGTAGAATCTGATTTCCGCCTGAAAAACAATGCAGAAGAGATCGGCATTGATTCCAACTTTGCGGCACAGAGCTTCTGGAAAGATGTCCTGCTCCGCTTCGTAAGAAAAACAAGCGCCATTGTTGGTCTGATTCTGATCATCCTCATTACCATCATGGCAGCCATTGGTCCGGGTATGAACGGCTATACATATTCCGGCCAGAACTTAAATGAAAAGAACTGTGCACCCCGTGTAAAAGCTCTTGAGAAATTTGGTATTTTCGATGGAAACGAAAATTTCAATACCTCAAAAGGAACCAAAACCATTAACAATTACGAAGAAAAAGGCCTTACCGATGTTTATTACTGGTTCGGAAGCGACAACTTAGGCCGTGACATCTGGACAAGAACCTGGTCTGGAGCCCGTGTTTCCCTGATCATTGCAATCGCAGCAGCCATCATCGATATGCTCATTGGTATGAGTTATGGTCTGATCTCCGGCTATTTTGGCGGAAGAGTGGATATGGTCATGCAGCGTATCCTGGAGGTTGCCAACGGTATTCCGAGACTTGTTATCGTAACCCTGATGCTTCTGGTATTTAAACCTGGTATCTTGACCATCGTCATTGCCCTGATGCTCACGGAGTGGATCGGCATGAGCCGTATTGCCCGTGCAGAGATGCTGAAATTAAAAGAGCAGGAGTTCGTACTTGCATCCAGAACACTTGGTGCAGGCAGCTTCTTCATTATTTTCAAAGAAGTACTTCCGAACATTATCGGACCGATCATCACACAGGTAATGTTCTCCATTCCTACCGCGATTTTCACAGAGGCATTCTTAAGCTTCGTAGGACTTGGAATTCCGGTACCGCAGTGTTCCCTGGGATCTTTGATCTCCGACGGATTTAACTTCTTTACCACTCATCCCTATCAGATCATCCCGCCGATCATTGTTATGGCACTTCTGATGCTCAGCTTCAACCTTGTAGCTGACGGCCTTCGTGAGGCACTTGATCCGAAATTAAAAGAAATGTGAGGTGATTTTCAATGTCAGATGAAAGAATTCTTAATATCAAAGACCTGGATATCACCTTTTCCACAACAGCAGGAACGGTACACGCTATCCGAGGCATCAACATTGACCTTTACAAAGGCGAGACAGTTGCCATCGTAGGTGAGTCCGGTTCCGGTAAATCCGTTACCATGAAAGCTGCAATGGGAATCCTTGCATCCAATGCAAAGGTAGAAAAAGGAACCATCGAGTTCAGCTATCATCATGCAGACGGAACTCCTGAAACAGTAGATATCCTGACAAAAGACAAAAAATGGATCCGCAGACATATTAACGGCAAGCGAATTGCCATGGTATTCCAGGATCCTATGACCAGCCTTGATCCGACTATGACCATCGGAAAACAGATTATGGAAGGTATGCGCTGGCATTTCAAAACCCCGAAGAAGGAAGCATGGGACCGTGCAGTAGAGCTTCTGAGAGAGGTTGGAATCGAAGAGCCTGAGAAGCGTATGAAGAATTATCCCCATCAGCTTTCCGGCGGTATGAGACAGCGTGTGGTAATTGCCATTGCCCTGTCCTGCAACCCGGATCTTCTGATCTGCGACGAGCCGACTACCGCTCTTGACGTTACCATCCAGGCGAAGATCATTGAGCTGATCAAGAAGGTTCAGAAGGAACGTGGAATTTCCGTAATCTATATTACACATGACCTTGGAGTTGTTGCCAAGGTTGCAGATTTCATCAACGTTATGTACGCAGGAAAAATCGTGGAAAGAGGAACTACCAACGAGATCTTTTACGATCCGCGCCATCCATATACCTGGGGACTTCTTTCCTCCATGCCGGACCTGGATACGGACGATGAGAGACTGTACACCATTCCGGGATCCCCGCCAAACCTGCTTCATGAAAAGCCTGGCGATGCTTTTGCACCCCGTAACCGCTACGCCCTGGAGATCGATGACAAGTTAGAGCCGCCGATGTTTCAGATCACAAAGGATCATTTCGCAGCAACCTGGCTTCTTGATCCAAGAGCTCCGAAGGTGGAAATGCCAGTGGAGTTAAAGAATCGAATCGAAAGAATGAAGAAGGAGGCCGAGGAACATGGCTGTAAATTATAATGCTGAGCCGATCCTTACTGTGGATGGATTAAAACAGTACTTTAAGGTGAGCAGCAGCTTTACCGTACATGCAGTAGAAGACGTTTCCTTCAAAATTTATCCTGGGGAAACCTATGGACTGGTTGGAGAGTCCGGTTCCGGAAAGTCCACCATCGGAAGAAGTGTCATCCGCCTTTATGACCCCACCGCAGGAACCATTAAGTTCAACGGTATGGATATCGGCGGCAAGATGAACAAGGAAACCAATAAGGCATTAAGAACACAGATGCAGATGATTTTCCAGGACCCTATGGCATCTCTGAATCCCCGAAAAAAAGTTCGGGATATTCTGGGTGAGGGTCTTGATATCCATCATATGTACAAGAGCAAAGAGGAGAGAGAGGAGAAGATCAAAGCCATTCTGGCAAAGGTTGGTCTTGCTCCGGAGCATGCGGCAAGATACCCGCATCAGTTTTCCGGCGGACAGAGACAGCGTGTCGGCATTGCCCGTGCGCTGATCATGAACCCGAAGCTGATTATTGCGGATGAGTGTATTTCTGCGCTGGATGTTTCTATTCAGGCGCAGGTGGTAAACCTGATGAAGGATATTCAGCAGGAGACAGGTACTGCGTATCTGTTTATTGCTCATGACCTTTCTATGGTAAAATATATTTCAGACCGTATCGGAGTTCTTCATCTGGGACATTTGCTTGAGACAGGTACTACGGAGGAGATTTTCGAGAATCCAATGCATCCGTATACCAGAAGCCTTCTTTCCGCAATCCCGTCCCCGAACCCGGCTGTGGAGAAGAACCGTGTTGCGGAGACTTATGATTATAAGACTTCAGGAATCAATTATGGGGAAGGTACTTATCACCATATTGGCGGAACACATTATGTGAAATGTACGGACGCGGAGTTTGAGAAATTTAAGAACATGCCGAGACTGGAGTATTGAGATTATCGCTAGCCGGACGCGCTTTCACAATGTATATTCACCGCAGGTCGTCGCAACACTCCAACGAGCTAACTGCCAACTACGACTAAATATCTCAGGAGAGCCTTCGATGTTAAGTCTTCGTAGGCAGTGGATCTCGTTTCCGTTAAAAGCGCTCCTGAAATGACCTGCTACATGAATATACATTGCAAAACCGCTGGTTATCGACAAGAGGAATAAAAAATCTCCTGCACATCTTATTATTAGAATGTGCGGGAGACTTTTTTAATATTTAAGATGTTATCTTATTTCCGGCTCTGATTGCTTTAAGATGTTATCTTACTTCCGGTTCTGGCTGCTCGGGCAGGGAGGGAGTGGGTTGACTGGGGGTCTGGGCCTGGAAGGTGATGGTTACTTTGAAAAGGTCGCCGTCCAGGTAGAGCTGGAATTTGCCGCCCTGGAGTTCCGTAAGGCTTTTGGCAATGCTAAGGCCAAGGCCGCTGCCTTCCGTGTTTCGGGCTACGTCGCCGCGGACGAAGCGCTCGGTTAATTCCTCTGCTGCGAAGTTAAGAGGCTGGGCGGAAATATTTTTCAGGGAAAAGATCACCTGGTTTCTGGCGTTTTGCACTTCGGCGTAAACTCTGGTCTTTTCCATTGCGTACTTGGTTACGTTGCCAAAAATGTTTTCCAGCACACGCCACATTCTCTGTCCGTCTGCGCAGATCACAGAGGGCTCGTCCGGGAAGTGTACCATCATGGTGAGATGATGTTCCTCGAACCGTTCCTCAAATTCTCCGATCACCTGATGAAGCATTTCTACGAAATCCAGGTTGGTCATGTTCAGAGTTAGGTTTCCGGTGCTTGCTTTGGAAGCTTCTACTACATCCTCGGTCAGTACTTTCAGGCGCGCTGCTTTTGCTTCCAGAATATCCAGATATTCCAGTACTTTAGGGTCTGTGAAATTCTCACGTTTGAGAAGATCAATGTAGCTGATAATAGAGGTCAGCGGGGTTTTCAGGTCATGGGAAACGTTGGTGATCAGTTCGGTTTTCATACGCTCATTTTTTACACTGTTTTCTACTGCTGCGTCAAGTCCGCTTCCGATGTTGTTGATGTATTCGGCAATGCGTTTGTTATTACCGGACAGTTTGTCCAGAGGAATCTTGTACTGGAGATTTCCGCCGGAGATTTCCTTCAGACCTTTCAGAATCTGTTCCTGGTGATAAGCCTTTGTTATGCCCAATCCCAGAATCAGGAGATCCACCAGGAAACTGAAGCCAAAGAACAAAAGACCGCTGTCAAGAAATACTGCGCAGATGAAGTATTTCAGGAAAACAAAGACCAGGAATGCGAAGGTTACCTTTAATCTGGCTGCTGTATTTCTGGCGTAGAAATCAGCCAGAACGCGGATTTTGTGAGCGGCTTTTTTGATGATTTTTACGATCAGGAGAAGAAGCCGTCTCAGGATGCTGTTTTTCCACAGCTGCTTTGCCTTGATTCTTCTTACCAGGCTAAGATAGCCGATCTGGAACCAGAATAAAGTGTAAAGTCCGAAAAGCATCAGTCTGAAAAGGAAGTATGCATCGATCAGAGAACTTTGCAGCCGTGCAATCTGGTAACTTGCAATTGGCAGATGGGTTAAGCCAAAGACAATAACCGGAAGCCAGGCAATTACTACAAGTCCGGCAGCAAGCTCGGTAGGCCAGCGGTCAAAGAAGCAAAGATGCAGTTCCTCGTCTGTACTTTTTCTGCCTGCAATTGCGGTAAGAAATACAAAGGAAGCCACAAACAGCAGGAAGCACAAAATTCCAATCCAAAATACAGGCCTTGTATATCTGGAATAAGAATCAAAAAATGATTTTCCAGAAGAAAAGACATCGGTGACAGGCAGCTTCTGGTTTACATAAGCTGCAAAAATATAGTTGCCAGTTTCTTCAAGGAGAGCGCTGTGCAGCGATTCCTTCCAGCTGTCTGCAGTAATGTCATTGCCAGGAAAGGTGTCACGGATATCAAGTCCCTTCAGATTGCTGGTGAATTCTTCGGGTTTAGACTGAATCAGTATATAGGAAACTTCTTCCCTGGAATCCAGAATCTCGTGCAGATTCTGGTAGTAATCAATTGCGGAGCTGATGCTTTTGGAAGCTGTGGAATTCTGGGATTCAGCAGAATTGATATTTTTTGAATCTGTGGATGCCTGGGTTCCAGAAGCTGTAATGGAAACTCCGCTGGATTTCCTGTAATCCAGTTCTTTCACCAGGTCGCTGTCATTGGAAAGTATTTTGCCTGTATCCTCATTGATATAGAGGTAGCTCATGTTGGACAGCCCCTGTGCGTAAGCGTCCAGTTCCTGTTTCATATCATTGTAAACACCAAGCTGGGAAAGAATGGTATAAAGATCTTCAAATGCTTCGTCAATACCGTTGTTCCATTTGGCATTGGAATTCAGTACATCCAAAAGGCTGTCAGCACCCTGTGGGGCAAAGTATTCTGTAAGATGGTAGTAGCCCTGATAAGAATAAATCTGATCGTAGAGGGTAGCGCCGTCTTTTGATTTCACCTGGATATTGGAGAAAAAGTCCGGATCCAGATCCCCAGAGCGGATGGCAGTCTTGATACTCTCGATAATGGATCTCTTGTAGTCACTGGTATCATCTTCTGCAAATTCATCTGGTTCATGGTAGGTAAACCATGTTTGATTCCCGGAATCATCAATATCCGCGTAGACAGAAAGTGCAAATTCCCCTGCGTTGATTTTTTTCAGGAAATCATCTGCGTAATAATATTCCATAGGAAGTGAGAAGGATTCCTCAGAAGCGGAAGCCTTGTGGCAGACTACAATTGGGGCTGCACTTTCAGAATCATAATCCGGAATCTGTGCCCATTCTTTTAAATCAGAAAGAGAGTAGGCAAGTCCGGATGTGTTGGTGAAGGAAAGTGATTCATCCGCTGCCACCTCGCTTAGATCTACAACGCGGCTGTCTGCAGAAACTGCCCCAGAAGTCACGGCAGCGTCTGTAGAATTATCACCTTGAGTTAAGGAAGTTGATGTTTGTTCATTAGTATCTTCCTCAAAGTCCCCATAAGCAAATGTCCCCGAAATTGCATGTGCTACATCCATGGAAGCGCCATAAAACTTATTAGCAAATGCCTGGGAATCTACATACTCCTTCCCCGAGTCCGAAACCCGAAGCCCCTGCATTTGCAGTGACACAAACATCACCCCGCAGAAAAGAACCGCCCCCAGCAGCAAATACTGCAAAACCAGCAAATTCCCCTTCATGGACACACTGCGGTACCATTTTTTCTTCTTCATATTCTATAACCCCTTTCTTAATAGCGTTTCCGCTATGTTATATCACTCTCATAATTAAATAGTTTTAGTCAATTCACAGCGTTTGGGCAGTTGGTATTCCTAAGCAGGTCATTCCAGGTGCGCATTTAGCAGTTAGTTCGCCGGAGCGTTGCACCGACCTGCGTGGAATACCAATTGTCCAAGCGCGTCCGGGAAACCACTAAATCTTTTCTACTTTATACCCAAGTCCCCAAACAACCTTCAAATACCGTGGGTCCTTCGGATTAATCTCAATTTTTTCCCGAATATGCCGGATATGCACCGCAATGGTATTATCCGCCGCAATCGCCTCCTCATTCCAGATATTTTCATAAATCTGATTAATAGAAAATACCCGTCCCTGATTCTTAATGAGAAGAAGCAGAATATTATACTCAATAGGCGTAAGCTTCACAACCTCGCCATCCACCTGCACTTCCTTCCGGTCATCATTCACCATAAGTCCGCCCGTTGTATAAACATGCTGACTCTCAATGGAAACAGCCGCCCCAAGCTTGGTATACCTGCGAAGCTGTGAACGTACCCTGGCAATCAGCTCAAGGGGACTAAACGGCTTGGTTACATAATCATCTGCGCCGACATTCAGTCCAAGAATTTTATCCGCATCTTCAGATTTCGCAGAAAGAATAATAATAGGAAGAGCATGCTCTTCACGGATTTTTAAGGTAGCCCGGATTCCATCAAGCCTTGGCATCATAACATCAATAATCAGCAGATCTACCTTTTCCTTTTCCAGAACGGAAAGTGCCTGCTGACCGTCATAAGCTTTCAGAAGCTGATGTCCCTCCTGTTCCAGATAGATGCTGATGGCCTCCACGATCTCTTTATCGTCATCACAAACAAGAATTGCTGCCACTTTCTTTTTCACCTCCCCTGTGATTTATAAGTTACCAGATAATTTTTAAGATGAAAGGGGTAAAATCTTAAGAATTTCTTATTAAAAGCCCCACATGGGAACATGTTTGAAAAAATGCTCCGGAATTGTGAGGCAGACCACTTTATGAGTGTAGTGGAAACCAGAAGCAAATGCAACACAATTTCTGAAAAATTTTAATAGCCGCCGCGCTTGCTTTTTTGAAAGGTTTGTGGCATAATCTGTGATAATAACTTAACGAATTAGCGACAGGTGAGAAAATGTCCAGTTTTACAAAAGAGGTTATTATCAAAACATTATTTGAACTGCTCAATGAGAAGCCGCTGGCGAAGATTACAGTTAAGGATATTGTAGAGCGCTGCGGGGTGAACCGTAATACATTTTATTACCATTTCCGGGATATTTCGGATGTGGTGGAATGTGCGCTTAAGCGGGAAGTGGATAAGGCATTTGAGCAGCCGGTAGAAATAGATTCTGTGCTGGAATGTCTGGAGGTGCTGGTGAACCTTATTGGGGAGAACCGGAAGGCTATGCTTCATATTTACGGTTCTTTGCAGAGAGAGAACTTTACCAATGCCCTGGATAAAATGTGCCAGTACATAGTCAGTCAGTACGCAGAGCATAACTTTGATCCGGAAATTCTGGAGAAAGAAGAAGTAAAGGTTCTCATGCATTTTTATAAATGTGTGATGACAGGGGTCATGCTGGACTGGATGGATCACAGGATGTCCTATGATCTTACGGAATATGCAGGGAAGATCCGGGCGCTGTACGGCAACACCTTCGAGAAAACCCTGGAGAAGGCAGCAGGAGCCAAGCCCGCCCAGCTGAAAATTATCTGACATACCTAATGAGTGAAATTTTCAATTAGACAAATCGGGAATTGTGTCTGAATTTCAGACACAGTTCTTTTTTTGTCCGTTTCTTTTGGGAAAAATTCTCATTATAATGAGGGGCATGAAAAGCAGAGGAAGACAGAAAGGAGGATCTGTATGAATTCTTCAGGTACTTTGAAAATAGCAAGGAATGGCTATATTGTAATGGCAGTTATTTTCTGCGCGCTTGGAATTTTTCTCATGGTGAACCCTACAAAAGCGATGAAAATAATCTGCGTGCTTGCAGGAATTTTATTTATTGCAGATGGGATCATTAAGATTATCGGCTATTTTTCCAGAGATTTCTACTGTCTGGCTTTTCAGTTTGATCTGGGATTTGGGATTCTGATGATTGCCATTGGAATTCTGATTCTGGTGAGAAGGGAATACATTATTCGCCTGATTTTTGTAATCTTCGGGTTAGTGATCCTGGCAGATGCGCTGCTTCGTATCCAGATGTCAGTAGAAGCGAAAAAATTCGGGCTGAAACTGTGGTGGGGAATTTTGATCATTGCCGTTGTGACTGGCGTGTTCGGAATGATTCTTCTCATTGATCCTGCAGGGGGCGCGAAGATGACGGTGATCTTTACCGGAATCGGTTTTCTGCTGGAAGGTATCCTGAAGCTGTGCGTAGCTGTCTATACGGTGAAAATCCGGGGAAACGGCGATGTAGTCTGCGAGGAAGAATACAAGGAAATTTCATGAAAGTAACCTGCGGCGAAAGAATCAGCCACGTTACATAGAATTTAAGGAAATAGGTTCCATGAAAAATACATGTTCATGGGATTTGTATCATAGCTTAAACAAAGGAGGAGCATTATGAAACTGATTGATAAGGCAAAACAGGCCGCTATGGAAGGTGCAGTAACAAAAGCATTAGAATATCTGGAAAAAGATCCGGAGACAAACATTCCGAAGCTGATGGAGCTGGTTGATAAATTCACCCCAAAGGATTGGTATAAGAGTCAAAGGGATGCAATTCGTAATGCGATTCAGGATACAGACAGCAACTGGTATAAGCTGATCATGAATCTGTATCAGCTTGATCCTGGGGTTCGTAAAACATTTTTTCAGAACTTTATTGTAAATGCCAGCTTAAAGGGAAGTGCAAGACAGGAAGAGGTTGCAGCCGAAAATAACTGTAATGTTCCGTGGGCAATTCTTTTGGATCCAACAAGTGCATGTAATCTTCACTGCACAGGATGCTGGGCAGCAGAGTATGGTCATAAGCTGAACCTGGATCTGGAGACAATTGATTCCATTATCCGCCAGGGGAAAGAGCTGGGTGTTTACATGTATATTTATACAGGTGGTGAACCAACTGTCCGCAAGAGGGATCTGATTAAGCTTTGCGAGATGCACCCGGACTGTGAGTTCCTTTCTTTCTCAAACGGAACACTTTTTGATGAGGAATTCTGTGATGAAATTTTAAGAGTGAAAAACTTTGTTCCGGCATTTAGTCTGGAGGGTTCAGAGGAAGCCAATGACGGACGCCGTGGAGAAGGTATCTACCAGAAGGTTATGCATGCGATGAAGCTGCTCAAGGACAGAGGTCTTCCATTTGGTGTTTCAACCTGCTATACAGGAATGAATGTAGACAGTGTAAGCAGTGAGGAATATTTCGATAAGCTGATTGACTGCGGCGCATTATTTGCATGGTTCTTCCACTATATGCCGGTTGGAAATGATGCTTCCCCGGAGCTTCTTCTTACACCAGAACAGCGTGAGAAAATGTATCGTGCAATCCGCCAGTACAGAAGCACAAAGGCTATTTTCACCCTGGATTTCCAGAACGATGCAGAGTTTGTTCATGGATGTATTGCAGGCGGAAGACATTACCTGCATATTAATGCAAATGGTGATGTGGAGCCTTGTGTATTTATTCATTATTCAAACTGCAATATCAAGGATACTTCCTTACTTGATGCATTGAAGAGTCCGATTTTCCAGGCATATCATGACAATCAGCCGTTCAATGAGAATATGCTGCGTCCATGTCCAATGCTGGAAAACCCGGAAATCCTCCGCAAGCTGGTAGAAGAGACTGGCGCGAAATCTACAGACCTGCAGTCACCGGAAAGTGCAGAGCACCTTTGCGGCAAGTGCGATAAGTACGCTGCCTGCTGGAAGGAAAAAGCCGACCAGCTGTGGGATGAGAGACAGAAGGAAAAGGCTGCCAAGGCAGGCTGTTAATCCAATTTTGTATAAGAAAAACTAAGAACTTAGCCAGATAACCCTGTAAAATAGTGTAGGGCTATCTGGAAAGGCCGAAAAAATAAGTCTGAGTACAGTTACCATATCCGAAATCTCGGAAAGCTGTATTCAGACTTATTTTAGTTTAGAGCCATCTAGGCATTCTTTAGAACCTCTCAGACATACTCTAGTAGTTGTATGCTCCCTCGTAAGCATTGCAGCGCTCTTTGCGCTTAGACTGCTTTTCACAGGTGCTGCACCTGTCACAGAATTCCTGTTCATAGCAGGTGGAACAGACGCAGCCCTTACATGCTTCACGGTCATAAGCAGAGGTGCAGGTGTAGGGAAGTTTGCTGTCTGTATTTGTCTTTTCGGACATAAAAATCACGCTCCTTTTTACTGTGATTATAATGCGAAAAATTATCACATTCAATGGAAAATATCTGAAAAAAGAGCGTGAGATTTTTGGTTAATTTTAATATGAAATTACGGAATAACAGCCATGAGCAGATTCAGGGATATCATTCATTGGCTTCCCAGCGTCCGGAAGCACCGCAGGGCAGAACCAGTCCGTTGGACTTCACCGGAAGACCAATTTCCTGGGAATCTACGTGTCCGTTATATTTCTTCATTTCAGTTGACAGCATATAAGTAAGGACAGCCGGAGCCAATCCGGTAGTATAGGAGTTGATCAGGAAAAACAGAGGATCATCGCTAAGAATCTTGGTGCAAAGCTTTACAAGAGGATGAATAGCATCTTCAATTTTCCAGATTTCGCCCTTAGGTCCTCTTCCATAAGACGGCGGATCCATAATGATCGCATCATAATGATTTCCACGGCGGATCTCACGCTCGACGAATTTCACGCAGTCATCCACCAGCCAGCGGATAGGAGCGTCAGCAAGACCGCTTGCCGCGGCATTTTCCTTAGCCCATGTGACCATACCCTTAGAAGCATCCACATGCGTGACAGAAGCTCCGGCAGCAGCTGCCGCAAGAGTGGCCCCACCTGTGTAGGCAAAAAGGTTCAGAACCTTAATGGGTCTTCCTGCTTTACGAATTTTGTCGCCGAACCAGTCCCAGTTTACGGCCTGTTCCGGGAAAAGTCCTGTGTGCTTGAAGCTAAAGGGTTTCAGATGGAAGGTCAGATCCTTGTAATGGAGATCCCACTGCTGGGGCAGATCAAAAAATTCCCACTCGCCGCCGCCCTTGGAGCTGCGGTGATAATGTGCATTCATCTTGCGCCATCCCGGCTCTGTCTTGGGGGTATCCCAGATTACCTGCGGGTCCGGACGCACAAGGAGATAGTTTCCCCATCGCTCCAGCTTCTCGCCGCAGGAAGTATCAATTACTTCATATTCTTTCCAGCCATTTGCAATCCACATAATTCTGTTTACCTCATTCTTTATTTATTGATTCATTAGATTGTTCTCTATTAATGATTCACAGATGCTTTGTGTTGTGAAGCATCTATAACATTTTTATGATAGCAGAAAACACGAATCACGTCAATTTTGTTAGACTTTTTTAGCAGAAAAAGAAATCAGGGAGAGAAAATAAAAAACTGTCGTGCATAATAAATATCCCGCAGAAGCCCATGATTTTTGTTCATGCTCTCTGCGGGATCATGTTATTTCAGGCTGTCAGCCTGTTAGTTGTTTCGTATAGCTGTTATGCACCAATTGTGAACGCATAGCTTCCGGACTCCAGTGTGTAAACTGCACAGATGGTTCCGTTGTGTTCTGTCATTTCTACGAATGCTGCACCTTCCGGAGCGGTTGTGGCCTTTGCCTGCTCTTCAGAGATTGGAAGATAAAGGGTAGCAGTTGTGTTTGCAGGAACAGTAGCTGTATAGGTTTCCATAGCACCGTCCTTTGCGGTCCATCCACTTTCGATGGTTCCATAGTTGGACTCATAAGATCCGTTTGCATATGTGAAGGTACCGCCAACTGTAGGCTGTAATACAAAGCTCTTATAACCAGCCTGTCCATCCTCTCTTGTAATACCAAGCTGATAGGACATCATCCACTCAGAGATTGCACCAAGAGAGAAGTGGTTGAAGGAGTTCATGGAGTTGTTTCCATTGAAGCCGCCCTCTACAGTGTAGGAATTCCAACGCTCCCAGATGGAGGTTGCACCCTGAGTTACCGGATACAGCCAGGATGCGTAATCTGTCTGCTCGAACAGCTTGTAAGCATCATCGACATAACCATATTTGGTCAGTACAGGAACAAGGTTCGGGGTTCCGGAGAATCCGGATGTAATAGTGTAGTTTGCTGCTTTTACAGTTTCTACATAGTTTTCAACTGCTTTTGCTTCGTTTTCTTCGTTGAATACACCATAACGCAGAGGGGTAGCATAAGCTGCTTCTGTGTCATAATATGTAATTTCCGGCTCATCAAGCTGGTTGCCGTCAGCGTCAGTAGTTGTCTTGGTATAAAGTCTGCAGGTATCTGCCTCTACGTAGCAAGCGTTCCACTCTTCTTTTGCAAGATTGTACTGAGCTGCATATTTGTCATGAAGCTCTGTGCTTCCAACAACCTCTGCCATGTCTCTTGCAAGACCGATCAGGTATACATAAACGGCGTTGTTGATAAGGCCTGCATCGGTGGAGTCAACAGACAGCCAGTCTGCAAGGATACCGGTTCTGCTGGTAAGGTGCGTAAACTCTTCGCTCATATCATAGCTGTCAAGGTAGTCAAGATAGTGATCGATAGCGTCTAAGTTATCTTCGATGATGATCGGGTTGCCGGTCTGCATGTACATGTTATAAGGAATCACGGTAAGGGCTGCATCCCAGGAAACACCGGAGAATCCGCGTCCGCCAAATTCATCTTCCTGAGGCTCAGCTGTAGGAGCATATACCGGAAGGGAACCATCCTTACGTTGAACTGCACGCAGAGATTTCAGCCAGTTTCTGTAGAAATTGTAAACATCTGTGTTGTAAGATGCTGCCATGGAGAATACCTGTGCATCACCAGTCCATCCAAGACGTTCATTTCTCTGTGGGCAGTCAGTTGGCAGGGAAAGGAAGTTGCTTGTCTGGGAGTTCTGTACGTTTTTAAACAGACGGTTTACATTCTCATTGGAGCTGTCGTAGGTAGCTGTCATGTTTACAGAAGAAATTACTTCTGTCTTAATGTTCTCAGCAGGAAGCTCCTTCTTCAATCCGCTGATCTCAATGTAGCGATAGCCATGGAAGGTGAAATGAGGCTCAAATTCCTGATCACCTTCATCGGCAATAAAGAAATCTGTACAAAGAGCCGCACGAAGGTTTTCTACCATCATGGTTCCTACAAGTCCGTCTTCCTGATACTCCGGAAGGTCCGGATAAAGGATTTCTGCATAACGAACAGTAACTGTGCTGCCTGGATCTACATAGTCAGCAGGGATGGTGATATGCGGAACACCGATTACATTCTCACCCATATCATAGATGTAAGATCCGGAGCCTTCCTTGGATTCTCCAAGGGCCTCTTTTACAGCCAGTTCTTTTACAACAGAGGCTTCTTCGTCGTAGCGGACTACGAAGCTAAAGTCATTCATTCTTGGCTCATGTACAACCGGTTTTTCCCAGTCCTCAGATTCTTTGTAGTCAGCAGTTGCCCAGCCTTCATATTTCTCAGCAGTTTGTTCATCATATCTTTCACCATTGTAATGGGATTCTGATTTCACAGGACCTTCTGTGGAAACAGTCCAGTTATCTTCGTTTGTTACGATGGTATCTGTAGTTCCATCTGTATAGGTGATATCCATACGGGCCATAACTGCCTGATATGGTCCATAGTAGTTGTAGTCACCGGTGGTATAGTTCAGCTCGCCGCTCCACCAGCCCTGACCCATCTGAACACCGATTGCGTTGTCGCCAGTCTGAAGCAGATTCGTTACATCATAAACCTGATATGGCATATAGGTAGAATATTCTTCATTTCCCGGATTAAAGAGACCATTGCCTACCTTGTCACCATTGATAAACATTTCATAAGTACCCTGTGCACTTACATACATTCGTGCACTTGCTACTTCTTTGTCATTGGTAGAGAACTGTGTTCTTACCATTGGGGATGCGCCATCAGAAGGATCTGCGTAAACCAGAGTACCGTTCTCGCCGCCTTCTACTGTAATTTTATCTTCAGAAGAGTCTACAGTTACACCGTCAAGATCTTCGAAAATGCTGTAGGTTGCACCTGTTGTCTTATCAAAAAGAACAACATTATCATCATTGTCGCCGAACATATCAATTGCAAGCCCATTGTAATAAGCTGTCTCGCCTGCGTTTACAGCGAAACCGATGGAATTCAGGTTCGGGAAGGTATTGGAGTTGTGATCACCGCCAAGAGGATTCAGCTGGCGTCCTGCATCTACATCCACATCGTTCATGGAAGCACTTACCTGGTTGCACTGGTTAGTCCACAGACGTAAGGAAATCGGATCGTTTAAAGATTTTCCTTCGAACACCTCTGCCGGGATATTCACAACAGCATCCGGTTCATCTGCTGCATTTTCTTCCTCCTGGCTGATAATGGAAGGCTTAAGTCCACCCCAGCTTTCTACCATGACAGGTTCGCCATTTTCATCCAGCTCGTTGACAGCAGCCGGCATACCAACTACATAAATGTTTAATTTTGGATTTTCCGGGTCTGAGATGTCAATCTCGTAGCGGAAATAATTCTCATTTTCCTTATTCCAGACGTTCATTGCCTTATTCTGAAGGCGGAAATCGTTTGCGCCTAAGATCACAGAGGCTTTTGTACTTCCTTCAGGAATGGTTACGTTTACGTGCATGTCAAAGAGATTTGCAGCAGCTGCATCCAGATTCTTTTTGGAAGAGCCGATCCATTTCGCATCACCCCAGGAATCATAGGTAGTATCAAGGAAAGAGGTTTCGAATGTATTTACATCAGATTCCCATGTGCTGCCGTCCTCATCCGTAACAGCAACCTTCCACTGGTATTCAGTTTTGGGCTGAAGTTCTTCTCCATTATATTTAATATTAGTGGATTCGCCGCTTTCTACCACACCGCTGTCCCACACAGTATTTCCGTCCATATCCATTACCGTGATCTGGTAAGCACTCTGGCTTGCGCCGGTTTTGCCGGATTCCATTTGCCAAGTGAAAACAGGTGTCAGGGTGTCTACACCAAGTGGATTGGTGAGGCCGTCTGTAGTCAGTGCTACAATGCTCTTGGAATCATCCTCTGCAGCTAATACTGGAAATGCAGAAACAAAGCTGCTTCCAACCATTGCTGCGGTCAGAGCAAATGTTACGCCTTTTTGAACAATATTCCTTTTTTTCATAAAGACCCTCCGTTTATTTGTTTGATGATTTTATTATAATAAACGAAGGGTCTCTTTTTGATTTTTATTTGGTATACAATTTTTAGGTTCTTATCTTTATCCATTTTCATAAGCTGTTTGCATCATGGAAGTGATATAGTTCACAGAAATTGCCGCTCCGCCAATTTTTCTGGAAACGCCGTCCTCCAAAGCCCATTCCACATCGCCCTTCCAGCCCTGATTACAGTTTATAGTGAAATGTCCTTTCTCTTTCAGGTCATGGAAAACCTTCCAGATTTCATCTTCACTGGAAAGCGTGTCATTTGTAGGCTCATAAAGCTTTTCGAAGATTTTTTTACATAATTCAATATGCTGACTTCCTGAATAAATGGCGGTTCCGCCGCCTTTGGAGACAACAGTGCAAAGGGGCTGATCCTGATCGTTGGCTGGAAGAGGAAAGGCTCCCAGGTTTTCTCCTAAGGCGTTTAATAAAGTAGAGTAATTAAAATTGCCGCTGAAAAGCATTGCAGCTTCTCCGGTACAAAAACGCCTAATTGCTTCCGCAGAACTCATTGTAAGGGAATGAGCCTCCACGTAATTATTTTTATAAAGAAGGAGATACTGGTCAATGACCTTATCCCAGGTGCCAGGGTCTGAAAAGGAAGCTGTTCCGTCAGCTAGCTGGGCATTAAAGTCCGGGCTTTTTGAATAGACCTGATTGGCAGCAATCTGGTAAAGCCCGAATTGGAGAGCATAGGAATCTTTATTTCCAGAAATAACAGGTGTAATTCCGGCATTTTTCAGCTTTTCACACATATTCAGAAATTCTGCCCAGTTTTGAGGAATGGAAAGCCCAAGCTTTTCAAAAATACTCTTATTATAATAAGTGCATAGAATCATGGAAAAACGATTAAGAGAGTAGGTATGTCCATTCCATGTAACAGATTCCGTATCAGCTTCGTCTGCATTCTGAATAACCGCCAGGTCATCCAATGGCTCCAGATATCCGGCAGGAGCTAGCTTCTGAACTGCATTGGGGCCTGCCCAGTTGGGCTGTATATTGAAGAAATCCGGACCTTCTCCCATACTTAGTCGTGTGTTTAAAATGCTGTAGTACTGCTCTTCCGGGTAAGCCTCCACAATAATCTCAATGTCTGGAAAATCATCCAGAAGCTGAGCCTCCAGAGACTGTTTTCTTACATCCGCATAGTTTCCGGTTCCGCTTTCCATAAAGGTGATTTTTGTTTTTTCTTTTGTAGTTTTATCAGAAGCAGCACTGGTGGTTTGCGCAGTATAAAACAGGGAAGCTGAAAGCAGGCTGCCCGAGAGAAGAACGCTGAGAATATAATTAGTGATTTTTTTCATATTGCATCCTTTCACTACCAAATTTGATGAAGACATGGTATGATGTTCCCATATCTTACAGTATAAATAGTGTCTGAAGATTTGTAAACTACAGCTTCGAAACGAAAAGAGGATTTCCATATGAAATTGAAATATCGCTTTTTTCTTATCTTTTCCGCACTGGCAGTGGTGCCGCTGTTTCTTTTTTCCTATATTGCATATAACCACTATATCAATTTATCCAATTCACAGATTACAGAGACATCTTCCAAAATTATGGAGCAGGCTGTGCAAGAGACGGATTCTGTTTTTGGCAGTATGCAGCATATTCTGGAACTGGTACAATATACTTCGCCCAATGAAGAAACTATTTTACAGGAGCTTGGGAAATTTGCAGATCCGAATTCTGAACACAGTGACCAGGATATTTATGAAGCCAACAAAAAAATGAAGTACATTTTTCAGAATTTTGTTTTTTCTACAGAAAATATCAATGGAATCTTTATCTTTACGCCATCGAAGGTAGTGTTGGGACAAGGCTATGGAAATGGTGTGGATGTAAGGAGTGATTATGATCCGGCGGGAGAAGACTGGTATGAAAAGACGCTGGAGCTGGAGGGTAAAATTTATGTAGACGGAGTGAAGGAACGGGATTATCTGCTGAATGACACTCCCTCCATTTCTTTTTCTATGTGCGTGTATGATGTGTATTCCAGAGATTTCCTGGGCGTTCTCTACATCAACTGTTCTCAGGAAATTTTTTCTCTGGATACGGTAAATGTACTGCCGGAAGCAACGGAATTCGTGATTAAACGAGAGAACGAAATTCTGTATAAAAGCAATCCTTTTGACTGGGAGAATTCATCTGAAACCAATAAGGAAAGTCACAAAATAGAATACAATCAGGAAATCGCAGGAGAGGGTGTGACTCTGACTGCAGTTTTTGATAAAGCAGGGCTGGCAGCTGATTTCAGGGTGACCTTGTCCTTAATGCTTTTTGCGCTGGTGGTATTTTTGATTTTGTTTATTGTGCTGGCTTATTTTCTTGCCAGATATCTCACAGAACCAATTACGGCACTGAGCCATATTATGGCCCATCCTAGGGAAAAGAACAGAGCTGTGGAGTCTCCTTATATGAATCGTACAGATGAGATCGGAACCTTGTACAATCAATATCAGACCATGCTGGAGGAAAACAATCGCTACATTAAATCCGAGTACGAAAACAAAATGATCCTGATGGACACCCAGATGAAAGCACTGGAATCTCAGATCAATGCCCACTTCCTTTATAATACTCTGGAAGCAATCAACAGTCTGGCAGAGATTGAAGAAGCAGAAGATATTTCCGTTATGGCACTGGCTCTTGGAGATATGTTCCGTTATAGTATCAAAACAAAAGGGGCGCTGGTGACATTGGAGAAAGAATTGGCTCATGTGAAGAACTTTGTTGCCATTCAGCAGATCCGCTTTGACAATGGATTTCGCTTTGAGATGGATGTACCGGAAGAATTGTACTCTTGCCGTATTCTGAAGCTGATTCTTCAGCCTCTGGTGGAGAATGCCCTGTATCATGGTCTGCTTCATTGTAATGCAGGAAGTTCTATTTATTTATCTGCTAGGAAGGAAAACAAAATTATATATTTTACAGTGAAAGATGATGGTGTAGGAATGGCGTCAGAGACTCTGGAACAGCTTCAGAAGCTTCTGGAAGAGAAGCCGAAATTCGGGGAACTAAGCCAGCATGCCAATGAAAGCATTGGCCTTAAGAACATCAATGCCCGTATCAGGCTATATTATGGAGAAGACTATGGTCTTTCTGTTAAGAGTGAGCAGAGATGTGGCACAACTGTACAGATTAAGATTCCGGATCTAGCAGAAGAAACAAAAGAGGAAGCGTAAAAGGGAATGGAGTGGATGATATGTATACATATGTTGTGATTGATGATGAGCCATTGATCCGACGGGGAATTCTGAAAAAGCTGGAGAATTATCCGGGGATTCAATGTGTTGCACAGGCTTCCAACGGAAAAGCTGCGCTGGAGCAAATCGAAGAAAAGGATCCTGATTTTGTTATTACGGATATGAAAATGCCAATCATGGATGGAACCCAGCTTTTGCCGGTCCTTTCCACTCAGTATCCGGAAAAATATATTATTGTGATTAGTGGCTACAAAGACTTCGATTACGCAAAGGAAGCCCTGCGCGCCAAGACCCTGGATTATATTGTGAAGCCATTCAGCAGGGAAGCTTTGTGCAGTGCAGTGGATAAAGCAGTGGAACTGCTGCAGAGCAGGGAAACACTGCAGGAAAAAATAACTTTGGATGAGGCGGAAAAGGAAAAGCTGAAATACGAGTATGACAGACAGATTCTGAGAAATGTATTGTTTGGAACAGACAGGGATGTTTCAGGTCTCACTTCACAAAAAGCAAGAGAAATACAAAATGGCAGCCAGTATGTGCTGCTGACGGTTACTATGCAGGAAAAACTGGATGAAAAGGTACTGTCAGAATTTCTTTTAACCCGGGATCTGGATGTACAGACAGTTTTGTTTACCAGAGATCATACAGAAAATATGTGTTTTTTGCTCCTTGCTTTTCCAAAAGAAAAAAGTGTACTGCAAAGAGAGATTATGGATATAAAGAATATGCTGGATGATTTTTTCAAAAGCATCAGTGGGCATCCTTTCTATGGAATCAGCGGTGTCCACAAGTCTCTTGGGGAGCTTCACAAAGCCTTTCTGGAAACTACAGAGGCTATGAACCAGATGACCCTAGAACAGAAAGTCAATTATGTATTTTATGCGGAAAATAAGGAAAATGGCTGCGTATTAGAGTGGCCCAAGCTGGAACTGTTTCTTTTCCTGGTTGAGTCGGGAAAAAAAGATGAAATGGAAACGGTATTTCCGGAATTGTTTCATTATTTTGCCAGGAATGAAAAATGCCGCTTAAAGGATGCCAAGGATTACTGTCTGGAAATTACAGAGACATTGAAAAAATCCCTTCCAAAAGATATGCAGATACACAAAAGCACAGCCACCAGTCTGAATCTGATCACAAATCTGAATTTTATATTCAGCTTTTCAGAGTTGGAGGAATATTTTCAGCGCTTTTTCAGAAATATGTCCATGGCTTTTGAAAGTGTCGGTTTCTACTCAGAAAAAGACATTCTGGAGAACATAAAAAATTATGTGGATTTTCATTATGAAAAAGATCTGACCCAGGAATTTGTGGCCTCCCTGTTTCGCCTGAACCGCAGTTACCTAAGCTCCGCATTTAAAGCACGTACCGGAACCAGCTTTGTGGATTATGTAAATCAGGTGCGAATCAGCCATGCCAAAGAAATGCTGAAAAAAACAGATAAAAAGACCTACCAGATCGCGCAGGCTGTGGGTTATGAGAATGCAAAATATTTTTTCCGTGTATTCAAGAAAATGGAAGGAATTACACCGGAGCAGTACCGAAACCAGTAACATGCCTGTTATGGCAAATATGCGGTTTTGGGGAAGACATGGGGAAAGTAATGAAAATCGGTCAAAACACTTGACAACAGCCACTTTAGCATACTAAAATGGACAGGATATACGAGGAGGATACACCAAACAGGCATTGGCCAAAGGAGGAATTTATGAAAAAATATACCGAAATGAATCATGATGAGCTTCTGGCACTGAAAAAAGAGCTGGACAAAGAGTTTGAAGAGATCAAAGCACAGGGACTTGCGCTTGACATGTCAAGAGGAAAACCAAGTAATGCACAGCTTGATCTTTCCATGGAAATGATGGATGTTCTGAAGGGCGATTCTAACCTGAAATGCGAAACAGGAGTTGATTGCCGTAACTATGGTGTAATCGACGGTATTCCGGAAGCAAAACGTCTTCTTGGAGAGATGTCAGAGGTAGACCCGGAACACATTATCATTTACGGAAACTCAAGCCTGAATGTTATGTTCGACAGTATTGCACGTTCCATGACTCAGGGTGTAATGGGAAACACTCCGTGGTGCAAGCTTGACAAGGTGAAATTCCTCTGTCCGGTACCAGGATATGATCGTCATTTCAAGATTACAGAGTTCTTTGGAATTGAAATGATTAACGTACCTATGACTCCGGAGGGACCGGATATGGACATGGTAGAGAAGCTGGTAAGCGAAGATGACGCAATCAAAGGAATCTGGTGCGTACCGAAATATTCCAACCCGCAGGGCTATACCTATTCCAAGGAAACTGTAGAGCGTTTTGCAAGACTGAAACCAGCTGCACCTGATTTCCGTATTTACTGGGATAATGCATACAGCATCCACCATCTTTATGATGACAATCAGGATTTCCTTGTTGAGATTCTCGGTGAGTGTGTGAAAGCCGGAAATCCGGACCTTGTTTACAAATTCACCTCCACTTCCAAGGTAAGCTTCCCAGGCTCCGGTATCGCAGCTGTTGCAGCTTCTAAGGCAAACCTGGATGATTTCCGCACCTATATGCAGATTCAGACAATCGGACATGACAAGCTGAATCAGCTTCGTCACGTGAGATTCTTTAAGGATCTTGAGGGACTTCATGCACACATGAGAAAACATGCAGACATTCTCCGCCCGAAATTTGAGCTTGTACTGGATACTCTGGACAAAGAGCTTGGCGGACTTGGAATCGGTGAGTGGACAAAGCCTCACGGCGGATACTTCATTTCCTTTGATTCCTTAGACGGCTGCGCAAAAGCAATCGTTGCAAAAGCAAAAGAAGCAGGCGTAGTTCTTACTGGTGCAGGTGCAACCTACCCATACGGCAAAGATCCGAAAGACTCTAATATCCGTATTGCACCGTCTTTCCCTACACTGGAAGATCTGGGCAAAGCGGCACAGGTATTCGTGCTTTGCGTGAAGCTTGTAAGTGTAGAGAAACTTCTGGGTTAATAGTAAACCTTGCGTTATACGAGGATTTTAGCGTGTAACCTTGCATAGACTGTAAAAGTGCCAGATTGCATAAGGTCTGGCACGTGAATGAAATCTTCTATCTATTCAGTCAGGGAGGAAGCTATGTCAAAAAATAAGGAAAAAGCAGGCACAGGAAGAAAAATCGTAATCTCACTGGTGGTTTTGCTTTTGCTTCTCACAGTAGGAGCTTACGGATATGGTGTTTACTATTTTTCCAGCCACTTCCTTCCTGGCTCAATGGTAAATGGTTTTAATTGCTCTTATATGACCAGGGAGGACACAGAGAGCCTTCTGGATCAGCGTGTAAAAGCTTATGTACTTGCAGTAGAGACGATGAAGAACGGACAGGAAGCCATATCTGCAAAGGATGTGGACCTGTCTTATGTTTCTACAGGAATTATCAGAAAACTGATCCGGGATCAGGAACGCTTTACATGGTTTCTGGCTTTTAACCAGAACAAAAATTATGATATATCAGAATCTCTTAGTTATAATACTGAGATGATGTCTCAGACAGTAGATAATCTGAAGTGTATGCAGGCGGATAATATTGTGCAGCCTGTGGATGCACAGATTCAGGATACAGGTGAGTGCTTTGAGATCATTCCCGAAGTAACAGGAAATGCCCTGGATCGTACCAAAACAGAAGAAGTGATCGCAGGCGCTATGCTGCGTGGCAGGACTTCTGTAAATCTGGAAGAAGAAAGCTGTTACCTGAAGCCCTCTGTATACAGTACAGATACACAGCTTCAGGCTAATTGTGAAAAAATGAATCAGCTTTGTGATATCATCATTACATATGATTTTGCTGACCGTACAGAAACAGTAGACCGTACCGTGATCAAAAACTGGTTCGGCTATGATCAGGATGGAAATGTGATCCTGGACGAGAAACTTGTGCGCCAGTATGTTTCCAATTTAGGGCTGATTTATGATACCATGGGTCAGACAAGAACTTTTCAGACCTATGACAATCGTGAAGTAGAAATCAAAGGCGGCGATTACGGCTGGGTAATTGATCAGGATGCTGAAGTTAAGGCACTGATCGAAGCTATAAACAGTGGTGTTACCCAGGTACGTGAGCCTGTTTATCTGTATTCAGGCTACAGCCGTGGTACCAATGATATTGGCTCTACCTATGTAGAGATAGATCTGACAAACCAGCGCCTTGTTTTTTATATGAAAGGCACCCCTATTGTGGATACCCCTATTGTAAGCGGCAATCCCAATATTGACGGCTGCGCTACGCCGGAAGGCTGCTACGCATTGGATGCCAAGGAATCCCCGGCCGTGCTTACGGGAGAGGATTATGAGACAAATGTGACTTACTGGATGCCTTTTGCAGGAAATGTAGGAATCCACGATGCCACATGGCGCACGGAGTTTGGCGGGAATATGTATCAGTGGGACGGTTCCCACGGATGCATCAATGTTCCGTATGATAAGGCAGCAGCCATTTATGCCAATATAGAAGTGGGCATGCCGGTGGTTGTATACGAATAAATCGAAGTCCGCAGATAAATGGGGACGATCATAACAAAATTGCGCACAGCGCAGACAAGGAGATGCAGAATCATGAAGATAGTAGTTTTGGCTGGAGGAACCAGTACGGAAAGAGAGATTTCCATTGTTTCCGGTACCGGAATCTGTGGCGCACTGCGCCAGAAAGGCCATGAAGCAATACTGGTAGATATTTTTTGCGGAGTAGAGGATGTAGACTGGGAGAATCCGTTCCCGGCTGAGTATGATGTGGAGAAAGCTGCAGAATACATGAAGAGTTTTAACCCGCAGATCAAAGAGATGCAGAAAACCCGCAGAAGCTTTTTCGGACCAAACGTGCTGAAGCTCTGCGAGGCATGCGACATTGTTTTCCTGGGACTTCACGGCGCCAACGGCGAGGACGGCAAGGTGCAGGCTGCCTTTGACCTAATGGGAATCCGCTACACAGGAACCGGATATCTCAGCAGCGCAATGGCAATGGATAAGCGCATTACAAAAGAAGTATTCCTGATGAACAATGTTCCGACACCAGGCGGTTTCTCTATGTCCACAGACGCTCTTGAGAAGGATATTGCAAAGCATGGCTTAAGTTTCCCGGTAGTGGTAAAGACCAGCTGCGGCGGATCCAGTGTAGGCGTTTATATTGTAAATGACCAGAAGGAATATGAGGAGGCTCTTGGGGATGCAAGTCAGTACCAGGATGACATTGTTGTAGAAGAGTATATTAAAGGACGCGAATTTTCAGTTGCGGTAGTAGATGATAAGGCTTACCCGGTTATTGAGATTGCGCCTCTTCAGGGCTTTTATGATTACAAGAATAAATATCAGGCCGGTTCAACAGTTGAGACCTGTCCTGCAGAAATTTCTCCGGAGCTTACCGCTAAGATGCAGGAAAATGCAGTGAAGGCAGCCAGAGCACTTGGGCTTACAGGCTACAGCCGTCTGGATTTTATGATGAAAGAAAACGGAGATATGTACTGTCTTGAGGCAAATACCCTTCCTGGCATGACACCAACCAGCCTGATTCCCCAGGAAGCTAAGGTACTGGGAATGGATTATCCTACACTTTGTGAGGAACTGATCCGTATTTCCCTGAAAAAATACGAATAAAATCATAAGCACCGGAGGCAGGAATTGTCTCCGGTACTGTAGTCTATAAAGTAAGGAAAAATTTAAAATGAAAAATCTGACTCTTGAAAATATAACCAAAGTCTGCGGCGGCGTTTACTTCGGCCCGGCTGACAAGCTGGACCAGGAAGTTTCCTCCATCACAACAGACAGCAGAAAAATAGAAGCAGGATCTCTTTTTGTTCCAATTGTGGGAGAGCGTGTGGATGCGCATAAATTTATTCCTCAGGTAATGGAAGCAGGGGCACTTGCCACTTTGTCAGAGCGCACTCTGGAAGACGCAGATTTCCCATACATTAAGGTGGAATCTTCTCTTCAGGCAGTGAAGGACATTGCGGAGTTTTACCTGAAGCAGCTTCAAATCCCGGTGGTGGGAATCACAGGAAGTGTTGGCAAGACCAGCACCAAGGAAGTGATCGCGTCCGTTCTGAAGGAGAAATACCGTACCCTGAAAACCCAGGGAAATTTCAATAACGAGCTAGGACTTCCGCTGACCGTTTTCCGCCTTCGTGATGAGGATGAGATCGCAGTTCTGGAAATGGGAATCAGCGATTTCGGTGAGATGACCCGTCTGGCAAAGATTGCAAGACCGGATACTTGCGTGATCACAAACATCGGTACCTGCCATCTGGAAAATCTGGGCGACAGAGACGGTGTCCTGAAAGCAAAAACCGAGATTTTCAAATACCTGAAAAAAGATGGTCACATTGTGTTGAACGGTGATGACGACAAGCTTTGCACAGTTAAGGAATATGAGGGCATCAAGCCTGTATTCTTCGGCATGGAAGCGGATAAAGATATTTATGCAGACGAAATTGTAAGCAGAGGCCTGAAAGGTATGACCTGCCGCATTCATGTGGGAGGAGAGTCCTTTGTGACCGATATTCCAATGCCGGGACGTCACATGGTGTACAATGCGCTGGCAGCTACTGCAGTGGGAAGAATCTATGGACTTACCCTGGAGCAGATCCGCCATGGAATTGAGACCTTGGAGGCTATCAGCGGCAGATTCCATATGATCGAGACCGACCGTTTCCTGATCGTAGATGACTGCTACAATGCCAATCCTATGTCTATGAAAGCATCCCTGGATGTGCTGAAGGATGGTGCCGGCAGAAGAGTGGCAATTCTTGGAGATATGGGTGAGCTTGGTGAAAATGAAGTGCAGCTTCATGCAGAGGTTGGAGAGCATGCTGCGCAGTGCGGAATTGATGTGTGCATCTGCACCGGGGCTCTTTCTGCAAATATTGCAAAAGAAGCAAGAAAGAATCCGCAGCTTACTGTCATTGAAGAACCGGACAGAGACAGCCTTCTGGCTCATCTGGATTCTTATGTGAAAACAGGTGATACGATCCTTGTAAAGGCATCTCATTTTATGCAGTTCGAGAAAGTGGTTGCGAAGCTGCAGGAGATGTAAAGCATATACATTTGTAATATAAGCAGCAGCCATATGGAATGACTTGAGTTTGGTATGTAGTATTTTGGCCAGCGCCGCAGCTGCCGATGAGAGATCTCGTGGGAAAACGTCAGATTTGCAAAGCAGACATGGAAAAAGCGCAGCTTTGGCAGGAATTTGACGAACGAATTATGTTTCCCATAAATGTACATAGAGGTATAATGTTCTTAAAGCTTATCTGTGAAGGAGGACATTATGCTGGAAAAAATCATGGACTTGCATATATTGCTCTACAGTATGGCAGCCATTGGGGCTGTGGGAGCAATTGGAATGCTGGCAACAAACCTCACCTACAGAAGAATGTTAAAAAGTACTGGAAGCAGGAAAGCAGGAAGTAAAAATGGGGGCATCACAGGCAAGGTGAATCTGAAAGAGAAATGGCTAAACCTTTGGAAAACCAGGGACAGGCTTTTGCATAGGATGAACCGTCTGGTGTGGTATCCGGCGCTTATATCCATAGCGCTTCTTGGACTTGCCGTTTATTTTTCCACAGTTCTGAAGCTGGAGGAGGGATTGCCCCTTACGTATCTGTATGTGGGAGCCACGCTTCCGGTGGCGCTTTTGCTTTTGCGCCAGGCACTGGACTTTTCCTACAAAGAAGAACTGGTGATAAACACCCTTGCAGATTATGTGGAGCAGATGCGCACCTGGGCAGAGGAAATTCCGGCAGGAAAGAAGACAGATCCGGTTCTCCAGGAAGAGGTGATCGACCGGATCACAAGCAGCATTAAACAGACTGCCGCATCCGGCAGCCATTTCAGCAAAATGCTTACACCTGAGGAAGAGAAGATCATGAGAGAAATCATTCGGGAATTTATGGCATAGCAATCAGCAAAGGCGCAGGAGTTACATTCCTGCGCCTTTTTAAGAGGTTAGATTCAAAGATTGTTCCGTTACAAATTGGTTTAGATATCGGAACGATTGCAGTATTATATGATCAAAACAAAAGAAAGCGAGGACAATGAGATGAAAATTGTAATTCTGGAAGCAGACAGCTTGGGCGAGGATATGGTATTCACTCCATTTGAAGCTCTTGGAGAAGTGGTAATTTACCGCACAACAACCGCAGATGAGATGGAAGCGAAGACTCTGGATGCAGATGTGATCGTAGCCAATAAGGTGCCAATCTGTGAGGAGACCATCGGGAAAGCGAAGAACCTGAAGCTGGTGTGCCTGACTGCCACTGGTTTTAACAACCTTGACGGTGACTATCTGAAAAAAAGAGGAATCGCCGCATACAATGTTGCAGGCTACTCCACAAACGGAGTTGCGCAGCACACCTTTGCCCTGCTTTTCTATGTGCTGGAGAAA
The DNA here is from genome assembly GCF_025566865.1 of Blautia acetigignens. Classification (NCBI taxonomy): domain Bacteria; kingdom Bacillati; phylum Bacillota; class Clostridia; order Lachnospirales; family Lachnospiraceae; genus Blautia; species Blautia acetigignens. Next base: position 593,551 of record NZ_JAOQJM010000001.1, on the reverse strand, counting down.
CTGAATTATTATGACAATTATGTAAAATCCGGCGAGTACTCCAGAGGAAGCTGCTTCTCTCATTTTGCCCAGAATTTCTTTGAACTGGATGGAAAAACATGGGGAATCATTGGCCTTGGAGCCATCGGCAGGAAGGTGGCGCAGATTGCGGAAGCCTTCGGATGCCATATTCTGTGCTATTCCGCATCCGGAAGCAAATACAATACCACCTATGAGCAGGTAGGCCTGGACGAGCTTCTTTCCCGGTCTGATATTGTGTCTGTACATGCACCACTGAATGCTTATACAGAGAATCTGATGACCTTGGAAAATTTCCGCAAGATGAAGAAGACTGCCATTTTTCTGAACCTGGCAAGAGGTGCAATTGTCAATGAGGCAGATCTGTATACCGCTCTTACAGAAGGTTCCATTGGGGCAGCAGGTCTGGATGTGCTTTGCAAAGAGCCCATGGACCCGGAGAATCCTCTTCTGAAAATCCAGGACAGCAATAAGCTGATCATCACCCCTCACATTGCCTGGGCAGCCAAAGAAACCCGCTTCCGCGTAGTAGATGAGGTAGTTAAAAACATTCAGCGCTTCCAGAATGGGGATGCAACAAACCGGGTTTATTAAGAGAAAAATACACATGCAGCGATTCCTTCTTGAAGAGAGTGAAAGGGACAGTTATAATGGGGGAAAAGATGTGAGAAGTTTTGGTTACTGGTCACGAGATGAACAGTAACCGATTTTAAGCTGGAATCAGGGAGGCTACATGGCGAAGAAATACTATGCAGTGAGAAAAGGAAGAAAAACAGGAGTGTTTGCAACCTGGGCAGAGTGCCAGAAGCAGGTGACCGGATTTTCCGGGGCGGAGTTTAAGAGTTTCGGGACTATGGAGGAAGCGAAGGCCTTTGTCGGCGGTGAGAGTGCGCAGGCAGCGCCCGGGAATAAAGGTGATACAGCAGGTGGTGGGGCGTCAGATGTGATAAGTGCAGCTGGAAGACAAGGAGACGCAGCAGTTGGCAGTGGAGCGTTTGGAACGAAATATGCAGTCAGAAGCAATGCGTCTGCTAATTGCGGTGTTGCAGCTGGCAATAGAATGCCCAGCCAAAATTCATCAGGGGGTGTGATAGCTTACGTAGACGGAAGCTACCGCTCAGACACTGGTGAGTTTTCCTACGGAATGGTGATCCTCCAGGACGGGGAAGAACATACCTTCTGCCAGAAAATGACAGACAAAGAACTGGCGCTGATGCACAACGTGGCAGGAGAAATCAAGGGCTCTGAGGCCGCCATGCAGTACGCCATGGATCACAACATTCCCGAAATCACCATCTACCACGATTACGAGGGCATTGCCAAATGGTGCACCGGCGCCTGGAAAGCCAACAAATCTGGCACCCAGACCTACCAGGCATTCTACCAGGCTGCCTCTAAGAAAATAAAGATCCATTTCGTGAAAGTAAAAGGCCATTCCAATGACAAATATAACGACATGGCTGATCAGCTTGCGAAATCAGCACTGGGGATATAGGAATGAAATCTAAAATTGGGGCGTTGGTGCTCTTTGTAGCTTATACAACTGCATGGCTTGGAATGGCTGCGTGGTCATTTTTAAACAGAGCTGAAGATCCGGTAATGGGGATCACTGGAATGATTTCATGTGTGTTGATTTCACTGGTCGGGATACTTGGTATAATAGAAATATTTGTAATTGTTGATTTAACCTCAGATGGATGTACTGTTAAGTGGTTGTGGATAAAAAAAGAGTATAGATGGGAAGAGATTCACCTGGTTTATAATGATATAACGAGAAAATATAGGACTGATACGCTATATTTTTCCGCTAGAACTGTGAATTGGAGAGGAAAGAAGCTTACCAAAGATAATTTTATGCCTGACTTTAATCTTCACTTTTTAACAGATTTTTGTATTTGTTGGAAAAATAATGAAGAGAAGAAGAAAACAATGGCACAGTTAGAGCAATGGGGCGTAAAAGTTGAAATAAGTGATATAGTGAAGCATGAAGAACTGATAGACGCCAAAACCAAAGCCCGCAACGAACGCCGCCGTCTCTACGAAGAAAGAAAACGCCAGGCAAAAAACAAAAAGAATACAAATTCATAACCAAAGGGGGATTGCAGACCATACATCTGCCATCCCCCTGCCGCATCTAATCCTCCTCAATCACCTGGATTTCCAGGTAATCGAAGTCAATCTGCTCAATGAAATTATCCTGATAAAACCGTGCTTTGCTGTGCTTCTTAAAATCCCGGACAGTGGTGTCAAGCCAGATGGGATTGCCAAGATCCAGCTCATAGCAGATCTGCTCCAGGCAGTGAAAAACCTTGTGTGTCCTGGTCTCCTGGCGGTCATCACAGATTACAGTGTCTTTTAACATATGGTTATCTTTCCAGATTCTTCCCCACAGGCGGAACATGTGGAACACCTCCTATTTGTTTTGCAATTAATAGTTATTACCATAACATTGATTTACACAAGTTGCAACCGGAAAGTAAGAGCTGCAGAAATACTTTTTAGCGTACTAAAGTGTTTGTGCTTGATTCTTGGTGAGAAATCTACTATAATTACGGTAATATTCGTCATCTATCAATCATATTCACATTAGGAGGAGCTTTATTATGAAATTATATGATACAGGCGTGTATCTTAATAATGGACAGGAAATTATTCCTGCAGCCAAGGCACAGCTTCCGGTTTCCCAGGAAGAAGCAGCCAGAAATACCATTGCGTATTCCATTTTAAGTGCCCATAATACCTCAGGTAATATGGACAAGCTTCAGATTAAATTTGACAAGCTGACATCTCATGATATTACCTTTGTAGGAATCATCCAGACTGCACGAGCTTCCGGACTGGAGCGTTTCCCGGTTCCTTACGTTCTCACCAACTGTCATAACTCTCTTTGCGCAGTAGGCGGAACTATTAATGAAGATGACCATATGTTTGGTCTTACCTGTGCGAAGAAATACGGCGGTGTTTATGTTCCGCCTCATCAGGCTGTTATCCATCAGTTTGCCCGTGAAATGCTCGCTGAGTGCGGTAAGATGATCCTTGGCTCAGACAGCCATACCCGTTATGGTGCACTGGGAACCATGGCCATGGGCGAGGGCGGACCGGAGCTTGTAAAGCAGCTTCTTTCCCAGACCTATGACATTAACATGCCAGGTGTTGTAGCCATTTATCTGAAAGGCACACCACGCCCGGGGGTTGGACCGCAGGACGTTGCGCTTGCTATTATCGGCAAGGTTTTTGGAAATGGCTATGTGAAGAATAAAGTTATGGAGTTCGTAGGACCTGGTGTTGCAAGCTTAAGCGCAGATTTCCGTATCGGCGTGGACGTTATGACTACAGAGACTACCTGTCTTTCCTCTATTTGGCAGACTGATGAGAAGATTCAGGAATTCTACGAGATCCACGGCAGAGCAGAAGGCTATAAGGAGCTGAAGCCAGGCAATGTTGCATATTATGATGGCTGCGTGGAAATCGACCTTAGTGAGATCAAGCCAATGATCGCAATGCCGTTCCATCCAAGCAATACATATACAATTGATGAACTGAATGCAAATCTGGACGATATTCTCGCAGATGTTGAGAAGAAGGCACAGATCAGCCTGGACGGTAAGGTTCCGTTCACATTGAGAAATAAAGTAATAGACGGCAAGCTTTATGTAGATCAGGGAATCATTGCAGGATGCGCAGGCGGCGGATTTGAGAATATCTGTGCAGCAGCTGATATTCTCCGCGGCACCAGCATCGGTGCAGATGCATTCACCTTAAGTGTTTATCCGGCAAGCACACCGATTTATATGGAGCTGGCTAAAAACGGTGTTCTGGCAGATCTTCTTGAGACAGGTGCAGTTGTAAAAACTGCATTCTGCGGACCTTGCTTTGGCGCTGGTGATACTCCTGCAAATAATGCATTCAGTATCCGTCACACTACAAGAAACTTCCCGAACCGTGAAGGCTCCAAAATCCAGAACGGTCAGATTTCTTCCGTTGCACTTATGGATGCACGTTCCATTGCAGCCACTGCAGCGAACAAGGGCTTCTTGACCTCTGCTGAGAACTTCACAGGCGAGTACAGAGGACAGAAGTATTTCTTCGATAAGAATATTTATGCAAACCGCGTATTTGACAGCAAGGGTGTAGCTGATCCGTCTGTTGAGATTCAGTTTGGACCGAACATCAAGGACTGGCCGAAGATGCCTGCACTTGCAGAGAATCTGGTGCTGAAGGTTGTATCCGAGATTCATGATCCGGTAACTACCACAGATGAGCTGATTCCTTCCGGTGAGACATCCTCCTATCGTTCCAATCCTCTGGGACTTGCTGAGTTCACTCTTTCCAGAAAAGACCCGGCTTATGTAGGACGTGCCAAAGAGGTTCAGAAAGCAGAGCACGCTATAGAGAATGGAGAATGTCCTCTGGATGTACTTCCGGAATTGAAACCGGTTATGGAGATAGTACAGAAAGAATATCCGCAGGTAGGTAAAGGTAATCTGGGCATCGGAAGTACAATCTTTGCCGTGAAGCCAGGAGATGGTTCCGCCCGTGAGCAGGCTGCTTCCTGCCAGAAGGTACTTGGCGGTTGGGCAAACATTGCCAATGAGTATGCAACCAAGCGTTACCGTTCCAACCTGATCAACTGGGGCATGCTTCCATTCCTCATTCCGGCAGGCAATCTTCCATTTGCAAACGGCGACTACCTGTTCTTCCCGGGAATCCGCAAGGCAGTTGAGGAGAAAGCAGACAGCATTACCGGATATACCGTAAAAGAAGACAAGATGGTTCCGTTTACCGTAACACTTGGCGAGCTGACAGATGATGAGAGAGAAATCATCCTCAAAGGCTGTCTGATCAATTACAACAGAAAATAAAACGCAGGGAAGGAACCCTTATTTAGGTTCCTTTCTGGTCCATGGGCAGTTCTGTTACAGCAGTGACAGAGCTGCCCTTTTTGCCCCCTTTTGCAGTTACATGCTTTTTATAAATATTCAGAATAATTATAAATATTAAAACAAATAACAGATATAAAAACGATTATAAAAAATAAAACAGAATTAATTTAAAAATATTTAAAAAAGTGTTGACAAATGTGGAAAGCCATGGTAATATAAGACCATCAAAAGAAAACAAAAGAAAAACAAAAAGATCTAAATCAAAGATCTGAAGGCAAATAAGATACAAGCAGAAAGGAGCTTAGTGATTCCAATGGGAACATAGAATTTCACCCCATCAATATAAGAGAGACAGGAATCGCATTTCCTGCAAGAAGACCTGATACGAATAACGTGTAAACAATCTTTTAGATATCACTTGATCAAGTTGATACTAAGAACCGTATCCAAGGTAATATAGAAGCGATTACTTATATTGAACAACTGTCCACCCCTAATACAAAGATTCAGAACTTGTGTAAAGAAACATTTTCTGAAGGATATAACCCTTATCACAGATAAGAACGATATCTTGAGATCCATATTGATCCATTAGAATATGAATCGAAGCTTTGCATTAGCAGAATATCACAATCGATATTCTGATCAGAAATACATCAGGAACTTCCGCTCATACTTTTCTTTTATAAGAGAGCAATGGACCGGTAAGTGGTTTTGGATTTAACATATTTAAGTTTGAAATTGTTTATAAGAATGATTCAGAGCATGAGAAGTATATCCGGTATTTCTGGAAAAGAATTATAATCCGTGAAATTATAATTTAAATCTATGAAACTTCTAAATAAACCGAATGATAAAAATCATATCGTTTATGAGCAGGAAATAAGAGAAGATATTTTAAATAAAAACAGGCAACTGAATATAGAACAACTGAATACAGACCACGTTGACAATTAATTTTGAAAAACGAGGAAAAGACCATTGAATACTGAAGAGTTTTAGGTCGGTCATCATTTGAAACGCAAGTACAAGTGATGACCGACCTTTTTGTCTGTAAGGAAAAATAAAGATATTTTGCAGGGAAACTTAGAAGTGGGGGATTTCCGGCTTGCGAAACAGGAGCGGATATAGTAAGATAACTAAGAATTAACAAGAAAAATACCGCATACCCAAACGGAAAATTATAATTAAATTACAGGAGAAGTTATGGATAAAATAGCAGTATTGGTTCCCTGTTATAACGAGGGGAAAACAATCGAAAAAGTAGTGACAGATTTTAAGAGAGTACTGCCGGAAGCAGTGATCTATGTGTATGACAACAATTCTACAGACGGAACTGCCGAAATCGCAGCGAAAGCCGGTGCAGTTGTCCGTCATGAATATTACCAGGGAAAAGGCAATGTAATACGAAGAATGTTCCAGGAAGTAGATGCAGAGTGCTATCTTATGGTAGACGGAGATGATACCTATCCGGCAGAATCTGCAAGAGAGATGGCAGATAAAGTGCTGGAGAGAAATGTGGACATGGTTGTAGGAGACCGCCTTTCCTCCACCTATTTTGAGGAAAATAAACGCCCATTTCACAATTTTGGAAATTCCATTGTAAGATGGGGAATCAATACATTTTTCAAAAATGATATTAAGGACATTATGACCGGATACCGTGCGTTCAGCTATCGGTTTGTAAAAACATTCCCGGTATTGTCCAAGGGATTTGAGATTGAGACAGAAATGAGCATTCATGCCATTGACAAAAACATGTTTGTGGAGAATGTGGTAATTGATTACAGAGACCGCCCGGAAGGAAGTGTGTCCAAGCTGAATACCTATTCAGACGGTATCAAAGTAATCGGAACTATTGTGCGCCTTTTCCAGACTTATCGTCCTCTTGCGTTCTTTGGAACCGTGGCTGCGATCCTTATGGTGCTGGCCATTGGATTTTTCATTCCGGTGTGGATCACATACGCAGATACAGGAATGGTGCCGAATTTCCCAACTCTGATCGTCTGTGGCTTTGTGGCACTGGCATCCATCCAGTCCTTTTTTGCTGGCCTGATCCTGCAGACCATGTACCGCAAGAACCGTCAGGATTTTGAAATGCAGCTGCACGACTGCTATGCAAGGAAACTGGAGGCAGAAAAGAAAAATTGATTTTGCAGACACGATTTAGAGCCTGTTTGAAAAATCATTCCCGCAATCTGCACGCCTCACTTTGCGGGAGATTTCACCCGAATTCGGTTGTCGTAGCCCGCTACGACGCCCTCATCCGGGTAAAATCTCCCACAAATTGTGACGCACATCTTGCAGAAAGCCTTTTTCAAACACGCTCTAGCCTGGGGAGAAGAAAATGAAAGAAGAAACAATGAAAAATGGCAGGACACTGCTGAAATATATCTTGTATGCAGTAGCACTTGCTGTTCTTGCAGAATTTATGATGAACCTGGATTATCATTCACTTTTGGGTGCACATGGGAATTCAAACCAGCAGCTGACTTTGTCCATGAAAGATGCGGAACTGGTCAACTGTGAGATCAAAGATGGAAAAGTAACAGCTGCAGGGGAGGACCCGCAGCTGATTTTTAAAGATATTAACCAAAGTGTAAGTTCCTTTCAGCTGGGCTTAAAGAGTCTGTCATCCTCTGTGTTGGATGTCCGTGTTTATTATGCCGCTTCAGGCGAAGAATTCTCAGAAGAAAAGAGTGTGGAATTTTCTTATTATGAAAATCAGAGATTTGTTACTTCCGCGATCAATGGAGAAGTGGAATCTCTGAGAGTCGACATCGGGGATCAAGAAGGGGATTCTTACGTTTTTGATGAACTTTGCTTAAACCCGCATACGCTGACCTATCTGAAGCACAGCTTTGCGAATCTGTCAGGCCTTCGGATCTTCCTGTATTTTATAGGAATTTTTCTTCTGTTTCTGGCAGCACAGGATTTTGGCAGATTTTGTGAAATGGCATTTCGTTACCGCTGGGTGATCGGCGCAATCGTAATTGCCTTTTGTACGATTTTGAAGCTGCATGGTTCCTCCATTGGAGTCCTTGGGGAACTTTTGACCGGAAGGGACGTTTCCAGAGTATGGGGAACCTCCAGAAGCATTCGGACAGATGAATATGTAGTGTTTACAGAGATGGCACTGTCACAGGTGAAATCAGGATTCCACTGGTTTTCAGATGTGTGGGGATATACACCTTCCGATATGTTTATTGTATATGGTCAGCCGGTGCTGAACCTGACTACATTGTTCCGCCCGTTTTCTATGGGATATATCCTGTTTGGTGCAGAACGTGGACTGGCATTTTACTGGTCTTCAAGACTTGTGATTTGTTTTCTGGTATCCTTTGAGTTTGGCCGTATTTTTACAAAAGATAAGCGGATGCTTTCCACCGTATACGCGTTTATGATCAGCTTTGCACCGGTGGTGCAGTGGTGGTTTTCCATTAACGAACTGGTAGAAATGCTGATCTTTGGACAGCTGGCGCTGATCATTCTTTATTATTATGTACGCACGGATTCCCTGAAAAGAAAATGCATTATGGTTGTGGGCCTGGTGATCTGTGCAGGCGGCTATATCATGACCTTATATCCGGCGTGGATGATCCCACTGTTTTTCGTTTTCCTTGCATGTGCGCTGGCCATGATCCTGGAGGACCGAAAGCGGATCCACATAAAGAAACAGGATGTACTGCTTTGGGGTGCCGGAATTCTGGTGCTGGCTGTGAGCATGGTTTATATTTTCAGTACTTCTATGGACACAATTACGGCAGAAATGAATACCGTATATCCGGGGGCCCGTACCTATGCCGGATCTATGGGCGATTTTGACAGGCTCTTCAAGAGCTGGAGTTCCTGGCTGTGGTCATTTGGAGATACAGGCAACCCTTGCGAAGAGTCGGATTTCATCAGTCTGTTCCCACTTGGCATGGTTCTTTCTCTGATTGCGTTAGTGAAAAGCAAAAAGAAAGATCTCTGGCTGATCGTTTTAAATGTATTCAATGCATTTCTGATCCTGTTTTTCCTGTTCAGAATGCCGGACCTTATTATAAAGCTGTCTCTTCTTGGACATGCATCTTATCGTCTGTATAATGCCATTGGTCTCCTGAATATTATTCTGCTTCTCAGAAGCCTGGCAGCATCGGAAAAAACAGCCGCAAATTTCAAGCTGTTTCTTCCAGTTGCAATTGTGACTGCCATCATGTCATACTGGGGAAACACAGCATCCATCACGCCTGCATTTAAAGTGATCATTTTGATTTCCGTAATTGGAGTTACCCTGCTGTTGCTTCACTTTGAAAAAAAGGAATACCAGATGGCGTTTGCAGTTCTTATGATTTCTGTAAACCTGGTGGGCGGCGGTCTTGTCAATCCGGTATGCAGCGGCCTTGACAACGTTTATAAGCTTCCTGTGGTACAGCAGATTGAGAAATTGAATTCCCAGGAAGAAGGTATGTGGGTAGTTACCGGAGACGCATTTATGTATGAAAATCTTCCTACCGTTGTGGGGGCGAAAACATTAAATTCCGTGGCAACCTATCCGGATGAGAAGCTCTGGGAAGATTTGGGACTCAGTGACCAGGATCAGTACTGGAACCGCTACGCACATGTGAGCGTAGAGATCGGTGACGAAACCAAGGTGGGACTTGGAGCAGCGGATGTACTGAAAGTAGAAGTAACAGCAGAGAAGCTGAAAGAGCTTGGCGTAACCTATGTTTTAAGCCTGCAGGATATGGAAGATACCACAGGACTTGAACAGGTTGGAGAAGCCAATAACTTTACGATTTATAAAATTGCATAATATTTATGGCTCTGGAAAATAGAAATGTCATAAGTATTAAGAAGAGGAGCGTATAAAGTGCTGGAGGCAAACGCAGAGAAATACATTCTTTTTGAAGATAAAGACATCATCGTATGCCGCAAGCCTGCCGGGATTGCGGTGCAGAATGCCAGGATTGGGGCGATGGATCTGGAAAGCGGCCTGAAGAATTACCTGGCATCAGCCGGGAATGGGAGACAGATTCCTTATCTGGCGGTGGTTCACAGGCTGGATCAGCCGGTGGAGGGCGTTCTGGTATTCGCCAGGAATCCTAAGGCAGCCAGGAATTTAAGCGCACAGATTACCGCTGGAAAAATGGAAAAAATCTACCTGGCAGTAACCTTTGGAAGACCTGCTGAATATGAAAAAAGTGAGACAGCAAGGAGCACGGAAGCAGATTCAGATGAGACCAGGTCAGGAAAAAAGCATGAACCAAAGATTTTGGAAGACTATCTGAAAAAAGATGGAAAAACCAACACCTCCTCCGTAGTTTCCCCTGGTACTCCCGGTGCCAAAAAGGCCAGACTTTCTTACGAAGTGCTGGACGAAACACAGGATAAGATCAGCGGAAAGCCCAAATGGCTGCTGCGCATTCACCTGGACACCGGACGCCATCACCAGATCCGGGTGCAGATGGCGCATGCAGGAATGCCCCTGGCAGGGGACCGCAAATACGGCTCAGACACCGGAATCCCTATTGGAACCGGGGGGCTGGCCCTATGTGCAGCCAGCCTGACCTTCACCCATCCGGCATTCGGAAAGGTGATGAAATTCCAGACAACACCCCAGTCTCCCGCATTTGACGGCTTCAAAATATGAAAAAATAATGAAAACTATGGACGGCAGACGGAAAACGTGTATAATGTAAAAGCAAGATTAAAATAAGGTTAACCAGGCAATTTAAGTTGCTTTTATAAAAAGACAGATGTTTTAGAGATATAAGGAGTGGACAAAATGAGAAAAGTAGCAGTGATACCTGCTGTTCTTCTGACTGTATTATGCACTTTGAACGGATGTAAAAAAGAAGAAGTTGAGAAAGTAATAGAACCTTTGGTTGCAGACATACAGACTGCAGAGACGTCACAGGAAGCGCAGGAGGAAGAGGACCCGGTTATTCCCGAAATCGATGCCTCCGTGGAAATTCAGCCGGGAGCCCGCATTGCGGTGGTAAGCAAGAGTACAAGCGGTTCCTACTGGAGCCTTGTGAGACAGGGAATGGAACAGGCTGTGGAGGATGTAAATGAGGCATACGGCTTTGGAAAAGATGAACAGATCACTATGACCTTTGAAGGAGCCAGTGATGAGAAGGATGTGTCCAGCCAGGTGAATACCCTGGATGCCGTTATCGCCGAGAATCCAGATGTGCTGTGTATTTCCGCAAGCGATACCAATTCTCTTCAGGCACAGCTTGAATCCGCCAAAGAGAACGGAATCCCGGTTGTGGCATTTGATTCCAGCGTAAGTGACAGCAAGATGGTTCGTGCTTTTCGCGGAACCGATAATAAACGTGTAGGCGAGATCGCTGCATACAGGCTTGCAGTGGCGATCGGCAAGATGGGCAAGGTTGCGGTATTTTCTGCACAGGAGAAGACTCAGAGCATCCAGGAGCGCGTAGAAGGCTTTACCAGCTATATGGAGAACTATCCGGATATTGATGTGGTTGAGATTGTATATCAGGATCAGGTAGACGACATGACTGCTGCTATGCAGGAAGTGCTGGAAAAGAATCCGCAGCTGGAGGGCGTTTTCTGTACCAATGCAGATATTTCCGACCTTTATCTGGATATGCCGAAGGATGAAACTCAGGATCCGGTTGTGATGGTAGGCGTAGATGCCACAGCCAAGCAGCAGGAAGCCATCCGAAACAGCAAGGAAGTGGGCGTTGTCTCCCAGCAGCCATATGCAATCGGCTATCAGACAATCTGGACTGCACTTTTGACCACAGCGCCGAATAAGAGCGTGGAGATCACCAGAAACCTGCGCATTGATCCGGCCTGGATCGATGCCTCCAATATTGACGATCCTGCCAACAGCGCGTATCTGTATTCCAACTGACTGACAGGAGCCGCAGACAAAATATAGAATTCACATAAGAACACAGAACTTACGAAAGAGAAACTGCTTTGTATAGCATGATTTTACCAGAGAATGGGAATGCTGTTACAAGGCAGTTTTTTTATATTTCCGGAGAAATTCGGAAGCACCGCAGAAAAATTTCTGACAAATTTTAGACAAAATCACAGGGTCTGTCTGAATTTTAGTCAATTCTGAAGGATTGTATAGCGACAAAAACAAATAAATTTGCTAGCATATAGTTACTTTTTGAAGTGTGAAAAAATTGACGATATGACAAAAAATACAAGTTGATTTTTAAACAATTTTCACAAATAAAGTTGCCATTCACACGGGAGTGTGTTAAAATCTGTCTATAAAATGAGACTTTAAGCAGGAGGTTTTTATGAAAAAGTGGGGAGATATAATCAGGAATCTGACAATGCTCAGTCAGTTTGGACTGTCCTTTATCACTCCATTGCTTCTGTGCCTTTTGATCTGCTGGTGGCTGACGGCCCATCTGGGAATCGGGGAATGGGTATTTCTTCCCGGCTTCTTTTTTGGTCTGGGAGGATCCTTTACAGTAGCATATAAGCTGTACCTGTCCGTAACCAGCCATCAGAGAAAAGAGAAAAAGAAGAATAAAGTTTCATTTAACCGACATCATTAGAAGGGAGACTAATATGAGCAGTATGTTTGCAAATGTGCAGCCCGCAGTGAAGAAAGAGACGAAGAAGGTTGCCATTGGTACATTTATTTGTGTAGCTCTGATGTGGGCTGTATTTGGAATCGGACACGCAGTTATGCCCCAGAAGATTCCGTTTGATTATACAGTGATCTTGGCCGGACTGATCGGCGGGATCGTGGCAGTGCTGAATTTTTTCCTGATGGGAATGACCGTACAGAAGGTGGTTTCCATGGAAGACGATAAGCAGGCTGCCATGAAGATGAAGACAAGCTACAGCCAGAGAATGATGTTTCAGCTTCTCTGGGGAGTTCTTGCAATTGCTGCTCCGTGCTTTCAGTTCGTGGCCGGGCTTCTTCCCCTTCTTTTTCCAAACATTGTGATCAAGACTGTGGGAATCCTGGGCGGTAAGCAGAAGGCATGAAGCAGCGCAGATAATTGTATAAGAAAGATTTTTACAAATTTAAAAATGACAGGAGGTGAGAGTACATGGACATAGAAATAACCGGTGGCAGGATATTCTATACGTTCCCCTTTGACATTCCCATACTGGGGAAATTCCAGATCACGGAAACGCTGTTGGTAAGCTGGGTGGTCATGCTTCTGATCACAGGACTGTGCATCTGGCTGACCCATGACCTGAAGGTGGAAAAGATATCCAAACGGCAGGCAGTTGCCGAGCTTCTGGTAGAGACAGCCAACAAGTTTGTAATCGGAAATATGGGCGAGAAATTCAGCTGCATGATTCCCTTTGTGGCGGCTTTATTTGCTACAAGCGTGGTATCCAACCTGATCAGCCTGATCGGGCTTCGAAGCCCTACGGCAGATCTTTCCACAGAAGCCGCATGGGCAATTGTGGTATTTACCATGATCACGGCACAGAAGATCAAGACCAACGGATTTGGCGGATATCTGAAGGGCTTTACAACCCCGATCAAGATTATGACACCGTTTAATATTCTTTCCGAACTTGCAACGCCCATCAGTATGGCATGCCGACATTTCGGAAATATCCTTTCCGGTGTAGTTATCAACGGTCTGATCTACGCAGCGTTAGCGCTGGCAAGCTCTAAGCTGTTCGGACTGATTCCAGGTATTGTAGGCAGTGTATTGTCGAAGATTCCATTCCTGGATGTTGGTATTCCGGCCATCCTGTCCGTCTATTTTGACTGGTTTTCCGGAATCATGCAGGCATTTATTTTCTGTATGCTGACAGTTATGTACATTGCCAATGCAGCAGAAGAATAATGTCCGCCAGAAAGACAAAGATTTTTGCAGAACAAAAATAAGAGAAATCATAAATAACAGGAGGATTTGACTATGGATTTTACAGTATTGGCAAAAGGTATCGCGCTGGCAGGTTGTGCAATTGGTGCTGGTCTTGCACTGATCGCTGGTATCGGACCTGGTATTGGAGAAGGTAACGCAGTTGCGAAGGCTCTGGAAGCAATCGGACGTCAGCCTGAGTGCAGAAGTGAGGTTACATCTACCATGCTTCTTGGATGTGCTATCGCAGAGACCACAGGTATTTACGGTTTCGTAACTGGTCTGCTTCTGATCTTCGTTGCACCTGGTACCTTCATGAGATTCCTTGGATAATAGGATGTGAATGGTAATTACCACAGGAGGTTAGAAGATGCAGGTACAGGAACTTGTAGGAATTGTGCCGTGGACGTTTGTTGCACAGATCTGCAACCTTTTTATCCAGATGTATCTGGTGAAGAGATTTCTGTTTAAGCCTGTCAATGAAATGCTTCAAAAAAGAAGAGAAATGGCAGATGCCCAGATCCAGGATGCCCAGAAGGCCAAGGAAGAGGCAATCGCCATGAAGACAGAGTATGAGCAGAATATGCAGCAGGCCAAAGAGAAGGCAAGCAGCATTGTGACAGAGGCACAGAAGACAGCTTCACTCCAGAGCGAGGAGATCCTTAAGACCGCAGCCCAGGAGGCGCGGGCCATGAAGGAGAAGGCAGAGAGCGATATTGCCCAGGAGAAGCGCAAGGCTGTCAATGAAGTAAAGAATGAGATTGGCGGCATGGCAATGGAGATTGCCGGCAAGGTGATCGAGCGTGAGATCAAGGAAGAGGATCACGCGAAACTGATCGATGAGTTTATTTCGAATGTAGGTGAGGCATCATGACGCAGATTGCCAGATTATATGGCGGCAGCATGTATGACCTTGCTGCCGAAGAGAAGATCACCGATACTGTGATGGAGCAGATGCAGACCATCCGGCAGCTTTTCGGGGAGAATCCCGACTATGTAAGGCTGCTGTCAGAGCCGTCCATTCCCAAGGAGGAGCGGACGAAGCTTCTGGAAACTGCATTTGGTCAGGAGGCAGAACGGTATCTTGTGAATTTTCTGAAGCTGCTGTGTGAGCGCGGGATCCTTGGAGAGTATGCAGGATGCTGCGAAGAATTTACACGGCGGTATAACGTGGACCACAACATTGCCACTGCAGTGGTGACCAGTGCGGTTGCCCTGACAGAGGAGCAGATGAAGGCGCTGAAGGACAAGCTGGAGAAGCTAAGCGGCAAGACCGTGACTCTTACCCAGAAGACAGACCCCACAGTGCTTGCCGGTCTTCGTGTGGAGCTGGAGGGAAAACAGCTGGACGGAACTGTAAAGAGCCGTCTGGATGGTCTTTCCAGGAAATTAAACGAGCTTATAGTATAAGGATGGATAGAGAAAATGCAGCTTAAACCTGAAGAAATTTCAAAAGTCATCCGCAGTCAGATCAAATATTACGATAACGCCATCAAACAGAATGAGACTGGTACAGTTCTCATGGTAGGCGATGGAATTGCCAGAGCAAGCGGCCTGATCAACTGTATGGCAGGCGAGCTCCTTGAGTTCGAAGATGGCAGCTTCGGAATGGCACAGAATCTGGAAGAGAACAGTGTGTCTATCGTATTATTTGGTGATGATTCCGGTATTGGCGAAGGTCAGACCGTAAAGCGCACCGGAAAGGTTGTATCCGTTCCGGTTGGAGAGGCTATGATCGGGCGAGTTGTAAATGCCCTTGGACAGCCGATTGACGGTGCAGGACCTGTAGCAACAAGCGAGTACAGGGCAATTGAGAGCCCGGCTCCTGGCATCTGTGAGAGACAGGGCGTAAACCAGCCTCTGCAGACAGGCATCAAGGCAATTGATTCCATGGTTCCCATTGGTAGAGGACAGCGTGAGCTGATCATCGGTGACCGTCAGACTGGTAAGACCACTCTGGCAGCAGATACCATCATCAACCAGAAGGGCAAGGATGTGATCTGTATCTACGTTGCCATTGGACAGAAGCGTTCCACCGTATCTTCCATGGTTGAAACACTTAGCAGAAACGGCGCTATGGATTACACCATTGTTGTTGCGGCTACTGCTTCTGAGGCAAGCCCGCTGCAGTACATTGCACCTTATTCCGGATGTGCAATGGGCGAGTATTTTATGCATAAGGGAAAAGACGTTCTCATCATTTATGATGATCTGAGCAAGCATGCGGTTGCCTACCGTGCACTTTCCCTGCTGATCCGCCGTCCGCCGGGACGTGAGGCATACCCTGGAGATGTTTTCTATCTTCATTCCAGACTTCTGGAGCGTGCCGCAAGACTGGACGAGGCACACGGCGGCGGTTCCCTTACTGCCCTCCCGATTATCGAGACGCAGGCAGGAGACGTTTCCGCATATATTCCCACCAACGTTATTTCCATTACAGACGGACAGATCTTCCTGGAGACAGAGCTGTTCCATTCAGGCGTTATGCCGGCTGTAAACCCTGGTATTTCCGTATCACGAGTTGGTGGAAATGCCCAGATCAAGGCAATGAAGAAGGTTGCCGGTACCCTGAAGCTGATTTATTCCCAGTACCGTGAACTGCAGAGCTTTGCCCAGTTTGGATCTGACCTGGATGCAGATACCAAGGCGCGTCTTGAGCAGGGTGCGAGAATTGTGGAGGTTCTGAAGCAGAATCAGAATGCTCCGGTTCCGGTTGAGAAGCAGGTAGCGATTCTTTATGCAGTTACCAAGGGAATCCTTTCCAAGGTGGCGACAGAGGATGTAAGAAGCTACGAGACCGGACTTTATACCTGGATCGACAGTGACCCGCAGGGCGCAGCTGCCATGCAGGAGATCCGTTCCACCGGAGCTTTGTCAGCTGAGACAGAGGCCAAGCTGAAAGCTGCCCTGGAACAGTATACTGAGAATTTTGTAAATACAAGACCTGAGAAATAAATTGTGACGAGGAGGAAACTTTATGGCTGCAAACATGAAAGCGGTAAAGCTGCGTATCAAAAGTGTGCAGAGCACCATGCAGATTACCAAGGCAATGGAACTTGTAGCATCCTCCAAACTGCGTAAAGCCAAGGAAAGGGCTGAAGTATGCCGGCCTTATTTTGAGACCATGCACAAGACTCTGGCGGATATTGCCCAGAGCAATACAGATTTTACCTCTGTGTATGTAAAGGAAGCCGTGAATGAGAAGCGCTGTTATGTGCTGATCGCCGGAGACAGGGGTCTGGCTGGCGGATATAATACCAACCTGTTTAAATGTCTGGAAGCAGCCTCTAAGGACCAGGATTTTGTAGTCCTTCCCATTGGGAAAAAGGCTGTGGAGTATTCGAAGCGCAATGGATTTGCCTGTGTTACAGAAAGCTTCAGTGAGATCGCGGATATTTCCGTGGCAGACTGCTTTGAGATGGCGAATCTGCTCTGTGGGGAATTTAAGAACGGGGAGTTTGGACATATTGATCTTTGCTATACCAAATTTGTTTCCATGCTTTCTCAGCAGCCGGATGCCATTCCGGTACTGCCTTTGGATGACCTGACAGGGGAGAACGATACGAAGGACATCCGGAATCTGATCCTGTATGAGCCGGATGCATCTGAGGTATTTGAAGCCATTGTTCCGGAGTATCTGGCCGGACTGATCTATGGCGCTGTGTGCGAGAGCGTTGCCAGTGAGCTGGCTGCAAGACGTACTGCCATGGAGGCTGCCACAAACAATGCCGAGGAAATGATCGAGAAGCTGAATCTGCATTACAACCGGGCACGTCAGGCAAGCATCACGCAGGAGATCACAGAGATTGTTGGAGGTGCGGAAGGAGTCTGATCCGGCCGCATAAAAAGGACATGTCGCCTGCCGGCGACATCACCATATATGAAAGTCAGCTGTTCCGCGCTGAGCGCTCCCACAGCTGCCGACCGCATTCGTAATCCGGGCAGTCGCCCTACTTACTCATACGGTCTAGCCCATCCGATATCCAAGAATTCGCTCATGCGGAGCATGGCTTATTCTTGGCTGCCGTCTGGGACTTTCATAGTATATGATATAAGGAGACTGCTAAATGAGCGAAAAACACATTGGCGAGGTTGTGCAGGTAATCGGTCCGGTACTGGATATCCGGTTCGGACATGATGAACTGCCTGCACTTCTCAATGCCATCGAAATTGATCATGAAGGCACCAAGCTCACCGCAGAGGTTGCCCAGCAGATCGGGGATAATACAGTGCGCTGCATTGCCATGAATTCCACTGACGGTCTGGTAAGGGGAACCAAGGCTGTGGACACCGGAGAGCCGATCAAGGTTCCGGTTGGAGAAGAGTGCCTGGGAAGAGTATTTAATCTTCTGGGCGATCCGGTAGATAACCTTCCAGCACCAGAGACCAAGGAGCACTGGGCCATCCACCGTCCGGCACCTTCCTATGAAGAGCAGATGCCGGCTACCGAAATCCTGGAGACTGGAATCAAGGTTGTTGACCTGATCTGTCCTTACGCAAAGGGCGGTAAGATCGGTCTGTTCGGAGGTGCTGGTGTTGGCAAAACAGTTCTGATTATGGAGCTGATCCACAATGTTGCCACAGCACATGGCGGACTTTCCGTATTTACAGGTGTTGGAGAGCGTACCCGTGAGGGTAATGACCTTTATAACGAAATGAAGGAGAGCGGCGTTATCGATAAGACCGCATTAGTTTACGGACAGATGAACGAGCCGCCGGGAGCACGTATGCGTGTTGGTCTTTCCGGACTGACGATGGCAGAGTATTTCCGTGATGTGAAGAATCAGGATGTGCTTCTTTTCATTGATAATATTTTCCGTTTTACACAGGCTGGTTCAGAGGTTTCCGCACTTCTTGGACGTATGCCTTCCGCAGTAGGATATCAGCCTACACTGGCTACTGAGATGGGGGCTCTTCAAGAGCGTATTACTTCTACCAGAAAGGGTTCCATTACATCTGTACAGGCTGTTTATGTGCCGGCTGACGACTTAACTGACCCGGCTCCGGCTACCACATTTACCCATCTGGATGCAACCACCGTACTTTCCCGTGAGATTGCCAGCCAGGGTATTTATCCGGCAGTGGATCCGCTTGATTCCACAAGCCGTATCCTTTCACCGGAGGTTGTTGGACAGGAGCATTATGAAATTGCCCGTGCGGTACAGAGAGTTCTGCAGCGTTATAAGGAACTGCAGGATATTATCGCAATCATGGGTATGGATGAGCTTTCTGAGGAGGATAAGCTGACCGTAAGCCGTGCACGTAAGGTACAGCGTTTCCTGTCACAGAGCTTCTCCGTAGCAGAGCAGTTTACCGGTATGCCGGGACAGTATGTTCCGCTCAAAGAGACTCTCCGCGGATTCAAGATGATCCTGAATGGTGAGTGCGACAGCATTCCTGAGAGCTGCTTCCTGTTTACCGGAACTATTGATGATGTTTTCGAGAAAGCAAAAAATAACCAGAACCAGTAAAGGAGGCTGCCTATGAGGACATTTCCCCTTAGAATCGGTACTCCCGACGGCCTGCTTTTCGAGGGAGAGGTGCAGCGCGTAGTCTGCCGCAGCATTACCGGGGACATGGCAATTATGGCAGGACACTGCAATTTCTGTACCGCTCTTGGAATGGGCGAGGCCCATGTGATTCTGGAAGACGGTTCTGTGCGAAGCGCAGCCTGCATTGGCGGTATGCTTACCGTTCTTGATGGAAGCTGCAGCCTTCTTGCAACCACCTGGGAATGGCAGGAGGACATCGACGCCGACCGTGCCGGAGAAGCCAAAGAGCGTGCCCAGGAGAAACTTGCAAAAGGCGGACTTTCCGACAAAGAATACAAAATCGCCGAAGCCAAGCTGCAGAGAGCGCTTGTGAGACTGAGCGTGAAAAGTTAAATAAGAGAAAGTCAGTTGATGACTTTAAAACATTAAACTCCCATCACATAAAAGCGTTGACATAAAAGAGTGGGAGCGTTACAATAAGATATCGGAAAAATAATGAAAAGGGCTGGCTTTAACCGGTCCTTTTTAATGTTTTCCAACAAAAAATAAAAAAAGAAACAAGGGGGACGTTTTGAAAGAAAGAGAAACATTCGGGTCGCGGCTGGGATTTATCCTGGTTTCCGCAGGATGCGCCATCGGACTGGGAAATGTGTGGAAATTCCCGTACATGGCAGGGAAATACGGCGGCGCGGCATTTATTCTGATTTATCTGGTATTTCTGGTGTTGCTTGGGCTGCCGGTGCTGGTATGTGAATTTGCGGTAGGACGTGCAAGCCGCAAAAGTACGGCAAGAGCATTCCACGATTTGGAACCGGAAGGCTCCAATTTCCACAATTTCAGCTACATGAGCATGGTTTCCAACTATGTGCTGATGATGTTCTACACAATGGTAGCGGGATGGATGCTGTATTACTGCTATGCCATGGCAGCAGGTAAATTAGCGGGAAAAGATTCCGCACAGGTAACAGATTACTTTACAGAACTTCAGGGTTCCGCTGGTACAATGACCTTATGGATGGTGATCGTAGTTGTTTTATCTTTTGGCGTTTGTTCCCTGGGCGTACAGCGCGGCCTTGAGAAAATCACCAAAGTAATGATGCTCTGCCTTCTGGCACTGATCGTAGTTCTGGCAATCCATTCCCTCACTTTGGATGGGGCAATGGAAGGCGTGAAATTTTATCTGGTGCCGGATTTTGCCTCCATGAAAGAAATCGGGATTGGAAATGTAATTTTCGGAGCATTGTCACAGGCATTTTTTACATTAAGCATTGGTGCAGGTTCCATGACTATTTTTGGAAGCTACCTGGGCAAAGACAGATCCCTTCTGGGAGAATCCATTCACATTACCGTGTTGGATACCTTCGTGGCATTGATGGCTGGACTGATCATTATTCCGGCATGCTTCGCATTCGGTGTAGAGCCAGGCGCAGGTCCGGGACTGGTATTTATCACGCTGCCGAATGTATTTAACCAGATGGCAGGCGGCAGAATCTGGGGAGCTTTATTTTTCCTGTTTATGTCTTTTGCCTCCCTGTCCACGGTAATTGCAGTATTCGAGAATATTTTGGCCTATTCCATGGACCGGAAAGGCTGGAGCCGGGGGAAAGCAGTAGCAGTGAATATGGTTGTAATGATCCTTCTTTCCCTTCCGGCAGTGCTGGGATTCAATGTGCTGTCCGGCATACAGCCCCTTGGAGCAGGAACCAACATTATGGACCTGGAGGACTTTATTGTATCCAATAATATTCTTCCCCTTGGCTCTGTGGTATTCGTTATGTTCTGCGTATCCAGATACGGCTGGGGATGGAAAAATTTCATCAAAGAGGCTGACACTGGCGAGGGATTGAAATTCCCCACAAATGTGCAGAAATATATGCTGTACGTAATTCCTGCAGTGGTAGTTGTAATTTATCTGAAAGGCTATTATGATATGTTTAGTCCGAAAGGACTGGCTGTGCTGGCTGTATGGATGATCGTAAGCCTGCTGGTGCTGGCATTTGTAGGCTGGATCATTTTCGGAAACAAAAAGACAAAGCGATAACATTTAAGACATAAGCAAAGGAGTGACCCAAAATGATAGCAGAAAAAATGAAACCTTACGTAAAAAACAATTCTGCAATCCGTATGATGTTTGAGGAAGGAAAACGTCTTCGTGCCATTTACGGACCGGAGAATGTGTTTGATTTCAGCCTTGGAAATCCAAGCGTTCCGGCTCCGGACTGTGTGCGCCAGGCAATCATTGACCTGGTAAATGAGGAGGAACCTACCATTCTTCATGGATATATGAGTAATGCAGGTTTCGAGGATGTGCGCCAGACCATCGCAGAATCTTTGAACCGCAGATTTGGAACTTCCTTTGCGGCAAAGAACCTGATTATGACAGTTGGAGCGGCAAGCGGACTGAACGTAGCCTTTAAAACAATCCTGAATCCTGGGGAAGAAGTCATTGTTTTTGCACCTTATTTCCTGGAGTACGGTGCATATGTAAGGAATTATGACGGCAAGCTTGTGGAAATTTCACCGGATACCGCCACCTTCCAGCCGAACCTGAAGGAATTTGAGGAGAAAGTCACACCGAAGACCCGTGCTGTCATTGTGAATACCCCTCACAATCCAACTGGAGTTGTTTATTCCGAGGAAACTATCAAGAAGCTGGCAGAGATTCTGGAAGCGAAGCAGAAGGAATTTGGCACCGTGATTTATCTGATTTCGGATGAGCCGTACAGAGAGCTGGCTTACGACGGCGTGCAGGTTCCTTATCTGACGAAATACTATGCAAATACCATTGTTGGCTATTCCTACAGCAAATCCCTTTCCCTGCCGGGAGAGCGTATCGGATATCTGGTTATCCCGGATGAGGCAGATGGAAGTGAAGAGCTGATTGCGGCAGCAGCTATTGCAAACCGTACCATCGGCTGTGTCAACGCACCGTCTTTGATACAGAAGGTAATTGCCAAATGTGTGGATGCAGAGGTTGATGTGGCAGCTTATGATAAGAACCGTCTTGCTCTTTATAATGGCCTGAAGGATCTCGGTTTCGAATGCATTAAGCCGCAGGGTGCTTTTTATCTTTTCGTGAAATCCCCTGTTGCAGATGAAAAAGCATTCTGCGAAGCTGGCAAGAAATACAACATTCTTATGGTACCGGGAAGTTCTTTCGCATGCCCTGGATATGTGAGACTGGCTTACTGCGTATCTTATGAGACTATTATGAATTCTCTGCCGCAGTTTGCAAAACTGGCAGAGGAATTTGGACTGAAATAAAATTTAGAAAATCGGAGGGGATTATGTCCAGTTTATATATCGTAATTCCAGCGTATAACGAATCTGCGAATATTGAGAGAACCATTGACCAGTGGTATCCGGTGGTGGAGCGGCACAATGATGAAGGCAAATCCAGGCTTGTGATCATCAATGACGGAAGCAAGGATCATACATACCAGCTTCTGCAAAAATGCGCCGCATCACGTCCCCTGCTTATTCCTCTGGACAAACCAAATGGTGGACATGGTCCTACAGTTCTTTATGGATACCGCTATGCTATTCAGAATCATGCAGATTACATTTTCCAGACTGATTCTGACGGACAGACCAACCCGGATGAATTCGAGCCCTTCTGGAACCAGAGAGGCCGCTATGATGCGGTGATCGGCACACGTTCTGTTCGCGGTGACGGCAAGTCACGGAAGTTTGTGGAGAATGTAGTGTGTTTTCTCCTGAGAATGATCTTCGGAGTAAAAGTGTCCGACGCCAATGCGCCCTATCGCCTGATGAAAACAGACCTGGTGGCCAAATACATCGGCAAGCTGCCAGAGGATTTCAACATCCCCAACATCATGTTCACCACATACTTTGTCCACTACAAAGAAAAAGTAAAGTTCATCGACATCACCTTCAAACCCCGACAAGGCGGAACCAATTCCATCAACGTGAAAAAGATCGTGAAGATCGGGTGGAAGGCTGTAAAGGATTTTTATAAGCTGAAGAAGGAGCTTTAGAGTGGCTTAGTGAAGAAATCGTTGCCCGGACGCGAGTTCACAAGGTATATTCATCGCAGGTCGTCGCAACACTCCGCCAACTTATGCGAATATAAAAATAAAAAAGCAGATAAATCTTAACTCACCCAGCTAAGACCTATCTGCTTTTTTTATTATAATTTCTTATGCATTCTTCTTAATAGAAGCTCTCTTCCTGTCACGGGAATCCAGAATCTTCTTACGGATACGAAGGCTGGTAGGAGTAACCTCCAGGAGCTCATCGGTGTCGATAAACTCGATAGCCTGCTCCAGGCTGAGAACTCTCGGCGGAGTCAGCTTCAGCGCCTCATCAGCAGAAGAGGAACGAGTGTTAGTCAGATGCTTGGTCTTGCAGACATTCAGCTCAATATCCTCTGCCTTACCATTCTGTCCGATAACCATACCGCTGTAAACCTTTGCGCCAGGTCCGATAAACAAAGTACCACGCTCCTGAGCTGCGAACAGACCATAAGTAACAGCCTCGCCGCCCTCAAATGCGATCAGGGATCCCTGCTTACGATACTGGAAATCTCCCTTATATGGAGAATATCCATCAAAAATAGTATTGATAATACCAGTACCCTTAGTAGAAGTCAGGAAGTTTCCACGGAAACCAATCAGTCCACGGGAAGGAATGTGGAACTCAAGACGAACAGAACCGTCGCTTGCAGTACTCATTCCCTGAAGCTCACCCTTACGCTCACTAAGCATCTGGATTACAGTACCGGAAAACTCCTCCGGAACATCAATATAAGCGATCTCCATTGGCTCTAACTTCTTGCCGCGCTCGTCAATTTTGTAAAGAACCTCCGGCTTGCTGACTGCAAACTCATATCCCTCACGTCTCATATTCTCAATAAGAACGGAAAGATGAAGCTCACCACGTCCGGAAACCTTAAAGCATTCAGTTGTCTCAGTATCCTCAACACGAAGGCTGACATCTGTATTTAACTCTCTGTAAAGTCTGTCACGGAGATGACGGGAAGTAATGTATTTACCCTCCTGTCCTGCAAGCGGGCTGTCATTTACCAGGAAGTTCATAGCGATAGTAGGCTCAGAAATCTTCTGGAACGGAATTGCCTCCGGGTTGTCGCCGCCGCAAAGAGTATCTCCAATATGAATCTCCGCAATACCGGAAATTGCAACAATAGATCCGATGGTTGCTTCTTTTACCTCAACCTTGTTCAGACCGTCAAACTCATAAAGCTTGCTGATCTTAACCTTCTGTTTCTTGTCCGGGTCATGATGGTTCAGAAGGGTAAGCTCCTGGTTCACAGAAATAGTACCGCTCTCAACTTTACCAACACCGATACGTCCAACATACTCATTGTAATCAATTGTACTGATCAGTACCTGAGTATCTCCATCCGGGTCTCCTTCCGGAGCAGGGATGTATTTCAGAATTGCCTCAAACAGAGGCTCCATGTTCTCCGGTGTATCCTTCAGATCCAGAACAGCATGTCCGGTCTTTGCAGATGCATACAGGAACGGACAGTCAAGCTGCTCATCAGAAGCACCAAGGTCCATCAGAAGCTCAAGTACCTCATCTACAACCTCATCCGGTCTTGCTTCCGGACGGTCTATTTTGTTAATGCAGACGATTACGTGCAGATCCAGCTCAAGAGCTTTTTTCAGAACGAATTTGGTCTGAGGCATGGCACCTTCGAAAGCATCAACCAGAAGGATAACGCCGTCTACCATTTTCAGTACACGCTCAACCTCGCCGCCGAAGTCAGCATGTCCTGGGGTATCGATAATGTTGATCTTTGTGTCTTTGTAATGAACTGCTGTGTTCTTGGAGAGAATTGTGATACCACGCTCTCTCTCAATGTCATTAGAGTCCATGACACGTTCCTGAACCTCCTGGTTGGCACGGAAAACACCGCTCTGCTTCAGCAGCTGGTCTACCAGTGTGGTTTTACCATGGTCAACGTGGGCAATGATGGCTACGTTACGTACATCTTCGCGTTTCGTCTTCATAAAAATCGAAATCCTTTCTTTATCGCGGCAGAAGAGGTTCTGTCGCTTTCTTTCCTTAATTAATTATAATGTGATTATTGTGCATTGTCTATAGTCAGATACTGTCCGTTGGATGTGTTCCGCGAGGTGTTTTTTGTGAACAGAGTTCACAGAAAACCCGAGAAATGCAGCGCGAAATCATGCTTGCATGATTTCTGTGCATCGCGTAGCGGTTGCTGTGAACGAAGTGAACAGTAACCAAATTCCCAGTTTACCACATTTTTCGCAGATTACAAGGTGTTAAAAAAATTTTTTTAAAATTTCTGGTTCTAAATGCGTGCATCCTCTCATAGATTTTATAGACCAACAAGTAAGACAAGTATCCCAGATATAAACGGGATGCCGGGAAAGTCTGCAGAAAAAAGTGAGAAGAGGAAGGAGAACTACATCATGGCAGATAAAATTATTGAAAACAATCAGGTTTCCATCACAGGAAAGATCACAACAGGTTTTTCATTCAGTCACCAGGTTTACGGCGAAGGCTTTTACACAATGGAGCTTCTTGTGAAAAGACTAAGTGACTCTGAGGACCGGATCCCTGTGATGGTATCTGAACGACTGGTAGACGTTACACAGGATTATGTGGGACAGTATGTGGAAATCCACGGACAGTTCCGTTCCTATAACAGACATGAGGAGAAGCATAACCGCCTGGTGCTTTCCGCATTTGCCCGGGAGCTGCGCTTTATTGAGGAAGAAGAGGCGATGACGCCAGTGAACCAGATTTTCCTGGACGGATATATCTGCAAGCCTCCGGTTTACCGCAAAACCCCGCTTGGAAGGGAAATCGCGGACCTCCTTCTTGCTGTAAACCGCCCCTATGGGAAATCAGACTACATACCCTGTATCTGCTGGGGACGAAATGCCCGCTACGCATCTGCCTTTGAGGTAGGCGGACATGTGCTGATCTGGGGCAGAATCCAGAGCCGGGAATACATGAAGCGGATTGGGGAAAACGAGACCCAGAAGCGAACCGCCTACGAGGTCTCCGTAAGCAAGCTGGAATATGTATAAAAACTGGCTCCACCCAGCTGATTTCCAGGCAAAAAGTTACTGTTCACTCCGTGATCAGTAACACGCTTCGCGATGCACAGAAATCATGTATTCGCATGATTTCGCGCTGCAATTCTCGGGTTTTCTGTGAACTTTGTTCACAAAAAACACCTCGCGGAATGTTACCAGTGAACAGTAACGGCAAAAAGACAGTGCATAGCCATGAAAAAAGCATAGCTTGCATTTCTGGCAGTTTTGCGGTAATATAAGCATATTAAAAATGGCGCATTTTGCGCGTAGCTGTAAAGGTACTGAACAGTTACTATTATTTTTAACAACAATAAGAGGAATCAGTATGGAAAAAGAAATGGCAGAGGTTTATTGCGGAAATGGCAGAGGCAAGACCACATTGGCAATTGGTCAGGCACTGCGCGCATCTTCTCAGGGCAAGAGCGTGATCATCATTCAGTTCCTGAAGGGAAATGAACGGCGCGAGCTGGATTTCCTGGAAGAACTGGATCAGCTGGACATCAAGATCTTCCGCTTCGAGAAGATGGAGACCTGCTACGACCAGTTAAATGAGGAAGAGCAGGCAGAAGAGAAACGCAATATTCTGAATGGACTAAATTTTGCCCGCAAGGTAATTGCAACCCAGGAATGCGATTTTCTGGTATTGGACGAGATCCTTGGACTTCTGGATAAGCATATCGCAACTGTGGATATGGTTACCGAGCTTCTGAAGCAGAAGGACGAATCTATGCATATTATTCTCACAGGCAACCGGGTAGACCAAGGTCTCTTGGATTATGTAGACCGTGTGACTACCATTACCACTCTCGAAAGAGATAAAATGCCGCTGGTCTGACCGGGCGTGCAGATTGCGGGAATGATTTTTCAAACACGCTCTAGAGCCTTTTTTAAACATGCTCTAAACTGCTGAAACGATACACAAGGATGAATAGGAGGAAGTAAAATGGCAATTTTCAAAGGCGCAGGCGTTGCAATCGTAACCCCCATGCATGAAGATGGAAAAGTAAATTATGAGAAACTGGAAGAACTTCTGGAATACCAGATTGCCAACAGTACAGATGCGATCATTATCTGCGGTACCACAGGCGAGTCTTCTACCCTGACACATGGAGAGCATCTTCAGACGATCAAATTCGCAATTGACAAGGTAGCCGGAAGAGTTCCTGTAATCGCAGGTACAGGCTCCAATTGTACAGAGACTGCAATTATGATGTCTCAGGAAGCTGCTTCTTACGGAGCTGACGCTCTTCTGATCGTAACTCCATATTACAACAAGGCAAGCCAGAAGGGACTGATCCGTCACTACACAGAGATTGCGAATTCCGTGCCGGATACTCCGATCATTATGTATAACGTACCAAGCCGTACAGGCTGCAATATCCAGCCTGCCACAGCAGTCACACTTGCCAAGAATGTGAAGAACATTGTAGGAATCAAGGCTGCAAGCGGAGATCTTTCCCAGATCGCCAAGATGATGTCCATGGCTGACGGATGCCTTGAGCTTTATTCCGGAAATGATGATCAGGTACTTCCGATCCTTTCTCTTGGCGGACTTGGTGTAATCTCCGTATTATCCAACGTTGCTCCGAAGAACACCCATGACATGGTTATGAAATTTATGGAAGGTGATCTTGCAGGTGCTGCCAAGCTTCAGCTGGATGCTGTTCCGCTGATCAACGCATTGTTCTGCGAGGTAAACCCGATTCCGGTTAAAACTGCCCTGAACCTGATGGGATGGAAGGTCGGACCGACCCGTATGCCTCTTTGCGAGATGGAGACAGAGAATGAGGAGAGACTGAAGAAGGCTCTCACAGATTACGGAATTAAGCTTGCATAAGAGAGGAAGTAATTACAATGGTTAAAATTATTATGCACGGATGCAATGGTCACATGGGACAGGTTATCTCCGAAATCGTTGAGAAGGATCCCAATGCCCAGATCGTAGCAGGAATTGACATTGCAGACCAGGGGAAAAACAGCTATCCGGTATTCACAAATATTGATGAGTGCCAGGTAGAGGCAGATGCTGTCATCGATTTTTCCTCACCCAAGGCTTTTGACAAGCTGATGGATTATTGTGAGAAAAGAAATATGCCGGTTGTTCTTTGCACCACAGGTTTAAGCGAGGAGCAGCTTGCCAGAGTAGAAGAGAGTGCGAAGAAGATCGCAGTTCTCAAATCTGCCAACATGTCCCTTGGAATCAACACTCTTCTGAAGCTGGTTCAGGATGCTGCCAAAGTTCTGGCAACAGCCGGCTTTGACATGGAGATCGTGGAGAAGCATCACAACCTGAAGGTGGATGCCCCAAGCGGAACTGCCCTTGCCCTTGCAGACAGCCTGAATGAGGCAATGGACAATCAGTATCATTATGTATATGACCGCAGCCAGAGAAGAGAGAAGCGCGATGCTAAGGAAATCGGTATTTCTGCAGTGCGCGGCGGCTCTATCGTTGGAGAGCATGAGGTAATTTTTGCCGGCCAGGACGAAGTAATCGAGTTCAAGCATACCGCATATTCCAAGGCAATATTTGGCAAAGGCGCTGTAGAAGCAGCCAAATATCTTGCCGGAAAACCAGCCGGAAGATACGATATGAGCGATGTGATCGCTGGCTAAGATATACAAAAAAAGTAAAAGTCATACAAAAAAATTGTTGAATTTATGGATTTACAGACAGGAATCTGTTTGCTATAATTCCACCATAACAAGTTGCAACGGAGCAAACTACTAAGTGGTTTGCTCCGTTTTTTATTTGCAGAAAGGGCTGCCGTCAGGCGGCCTTTTTGCGTATCATCAGCTGGAAGATAAGATAGTATTTTCTGCGCAGGCTATCTGTACCGGCGAGAGTCAGAGAGGAGAAATCATTATGAGAAAAACAGCAAAAGCAATGGCACTTCTTACAGCAGCATCTATGATCATGACCGCTTTTACTCCGGTATATGCAGAGAGTACAGATGACACTGCAGCAGTAGACTGGGAAAACGGAGACAACATTAAAGCAATCAAGGAAAAAGGCGTGATCACAGTAGCAACCGGAACTTATGTACCTTTTGAGTACCGTGATGACGACAACAATATTGTAGGGTTTGACATTGACCTGGCTCAGTATATTGCAGATAAGCTGGGGGTGGATATGGAAGTGACAGACATGGAATTCCAGTCCATTGTTCCATCCATCCAGAACGGAGAATATGATTTTTCCATCGCAGCCATGTATAAAACAGATGAGCGCTGCGAGGTCGTGGACATGTCCAAATCCTATTGCGACAGCGGTATGATCCTTGCGGTAAAAGAAGATTCCGAATATGCAGACACCATCAAGAGCCTGGCTGACTGTGATGGCCTGAAGGTAGCAGTAAAGGAAGGTGCAACCTCCTACAATGTGGCACAGAGCTTCCTGGATGAAAACCCGGATGTTTCTTATGAAATCGTTCAGTATAAAGATACCGTTGGATGCGTTTCCGATCTTCTTGCAGGCCGTGTGGATGTTGTAGTCAATGACCTTCTGAATCAGAAGATCCTTTCCCAGGAATATGAGGGAACCAAGATCGTATGTGATCCATTCACACATGCAGAGAATGCAATTGCAGTACAGAAAGGAAAAGATGACCTGCTTGCATTTATCAACGAGTGCATTGACGACTACTATGCAGACGGCACTTACGATGCACTGTGGACAAAATGGATCGATGCTTCCGGAGATGGAGAGGAAGCCGCTTCCGCAGCAGAGGATACTGCAGAATAAGATAAGAACAAGGCAGAAAAACGTGTTACTGTGAGCAGTAACAAAAAAGTAAGAAAGAAAGGATAAACCGGCTATCTTTACTGGTCACAGGGTAAATAGTATGGTAACATTGAAATGGTCACTTGTATTTGACAAAATGTCATCACTGCTTCATGGATGTGCAGTGACGATGGAAATATCGATTCTGACGCTTATATTTGGTACGGTTCTTGGCGTAGTGCTGGCGCTGATGCGCGACAGCCGCGTGAAGATCGTGGCAAGGATCGCACAGCTTTATATCTGGATCTGGAGAGGAACTCCTCTTATGATACAGGCATTCCTGATTTATTTCGGACTGCCCAACCTGGGAGTCACATTCAGCGCCATGACAGCAGGCGTGCTCTCCATGTCATTAAATACAGGCGCATACATTGCGGAAATCGTTCGCTCCGGTATCCATGCTATTGACCCTGGACAAAGAGAAGCAGCCAAGGCTCTGGGAATGCCCTGGCATCTGGAGATGCTCCGGATCGTGGCACCCCAGGCAACCAAGATCTGTATTCTGCCTTTGGTGAACCAGTTTATTGCAACCATTAAGAATACCTCCATTTTATCAGCCATAACACTGACAGAGCTTACCAGGGAGGGAACTCTGATCGCCTACAATTCTTTCCATTATTTTGAGCCGTACATAGCGGTTGCGGTATTGTACCTGATCCTGACAACTATATTTACCCAGCTTGCAGGAGTTCTGGAAAGGAGGATGGCATAAATGGCAGAGGACGTAATCTTAAGCGTAAAAAATATCAGCAAGTGCTTCGGAGATCTGGAAGTACTTAAAGGAATCAGCTTCGACATCCACAAAGGGGAAAAGATCGCAATTCTGGGACCCAGCGGTTCCGGCAAATCCACCATTCTCCGCTGCATCAACCAGCTGGAAACCTATGATTCCGGTGAGATTGATTACATGGGAAAATCAGTGGACTCCGGCCAGGCGCTTCACCAGCTGAGACAGCATATTGGAATGGTGTTCCAGAGATTTAATGTGTTTACCCATATGAGTGTTCTGCAGAATGTGATCGAGGCACCTGTCCATGTGAAAAAGGTTCCAAAGCAGGAGGCAGTCACCCGGGCCAAGGAGCTTCTGAAAATGGTTGGCCTGGAAGGCAGGGAGGATGCCATGGCGAAGAACCTTTCCGGCGGACAGCAGCAGAGGGTTGCAATTGCCAGAGCTATGGCCATGGATCCGGAAGTGATCCTTTTCGATGAGCCTACAAGTGCACTGGATCCGGAACTGGTTGGAGAGGTATTAAACGTCATCCGTAAGGTAGCAGCAGAGGGCGTTTCCATGGTAATTGTAACCCATGAGATGAATTTTGCCCGGGAGGTTGCAGACAGGATTTTGTTTATGGAAGATGGCGTGATCGTGGAGGATGCGTCTCCGGAAGAATTTTTTGAACATCCAAAGAATGAGCGTATTCGTCAGTTTATCAGGAAAGTTGAGGAAAGATAATTCAGGATGGACTACATAATCAAAAACGGCTGGATCGTAAATGGAAAGAATGAAAAGCCTTTTTACGGCGATCTGGCAGTAAAAAATGGTAAAATTGAGGAAGTGGGGGAGCACATTGAAGTCCCCTCTGACTTCTCCGGAAAATGTGTCCTGGATGCGGCCGGTGGGTATGTAACCCCCGGCTTTATTGACATTCACAGGCACGGCGACTGGCAGGCTTTTGGAAATGGTGATGATGAGCTTTTGAACAGGCAGGGGCTTACCACTGTGGTAAATGGAAACTGCGGACTGTCTGTGGCGCCAGTCGGGGAGAAGTTTAGAGAAGAGATTGCAGGTTTTTTGAGCAGCGTTACGGGAGAAGTTCGGCAGGGACAGGCAGACGTTATGTCAACCATGTCATCCTACCTGGCTGCTCTTTCCAAAGAGAAACGCAGCGTCAACACTGGAATGCTTGCCGGAAACGGAACCATTCGTGCCGGAGTAAAGGGCTATGCCCCCGGAAAGCTGTCTGATGAGGAAATGCACCAGGTTTGGAATGCATTGGAGGAATCCCTTGCAGCCGGCGCTCTTGGAGTCAGCCTTGGAGTCGCCTATGCACCGGAATTTGAATATGACAGGGATGGGCTTGCGCAGGCACTGCAGCCGTTGAAAGGAACTGGAATTCCCATTACCACCCATGTGCGCAACGAAGGGGACGGAATCCTTCTGGCTTTGCAGGAAGTGATTTCAGTAGCGGAGGAACTTCAGATTCCGCTGCATGTAAGCCATCTGAAATGCATCGGACAGAAAAACTGGGGCGATACGCCTGTGAAGATCCTGCAGCTGTTTGATCAGGCGGCAGAGCGGGGCGTGAAAGTGGATTTTGATCTGTATCCCTATCTGACAGGTACCACCCAGCTGGTACATCTGCTTCCTCCGCAGTTTCAGGAGGGCGGCACAGACGCCATCTGTGCGAGACTGGCAGACCCGGCATGCCGGAAGGAAATTACCAAAGTACTGCAGCAGCCCTCGGATATTTTTGAAAACATTGTGGAACTGGCTGGCTTTGAGCGGATTTATGCCAGTACCTTGCATACGCAGCAGTTTGGAAGCTATGCAGGCCAGTCCATTTCGGCTATTGCGAAGCAGCTGGGAAAAGATCCTTATGATACCCTTTACGACATTCTTCTTGCGGAGCGCTGTCAGGTTACCATGCTGGATACCATCGCCTCCGAGGAGGATATGCTTTATTTTCTGAAGGACAGCCGCGCAAACCTGATCTCCGATGCCATATATCCGGCTGGCGGAAAATATCATCCAAGAGTTTACGGCGCTTTTCCGAAGCTTCTAACCGATTATGTAAGAGACCGGAATGTTTTTTCCATAGAAGAAGCCGTGTATAAAATGACAGCAAAACCAGCCGCCGTTCTGGGCCTGAACCGTGGGATACTCCAAAAAGGAATGCCAGCAGATATAAACGTATTTCATCTGGACAAGCTTCAGATTCACGCAGATTTCCAGAACCCGGATCAGTACTGCACCGGATTTGATTACGTACTGGTTGGCGGGGAGATTGCAGTGGAGAAAGATCAGTACCGAAATTCAAAAAGCGGAGTACTCCAGAGACGCTCTGGAAATTGAAAAGGAAGGAAAGCCATGAAACTGACAGAAGAAAGAAAAGAGGAAGTCCTTGCTCTTTGCAAAAAACTGATTTCTATCCGAAGTTATTCCGGCGAGGAAAAGGGCGTTGCAGATGCACTGAAGGATTTCATGAAGGAGAAGAAATTTGACCAGATCACAACTGACAAATACGGAAATGTGATCGGACAGATCAAAGGCACGAAACCTGGCAGAAAAGTTTTGTTTGATGGACATATGGATACGGTTCCGGCAGACAATAAAGAGGTCTGGAGCCATGATCCTTTCGTGCCAGTGGTAGAGGACGGCAAATTATATGGAAGAGGAACCTCTGATATGAAAGGGGCTGTGGCGGCATTTTTCTGCGCAGCAGCATATTTCCTGGAAGACCACGGAAAGAATTTTGCCGGGGAAATCCATACAGCAGGTGTGGTTCACGAGGAATGCTTCGAGGGCGTAGCGGCCAGAAGTATCAGTGAACTGGTGAATCCAGACTATGTTGTGATCGGTGAAGCATCAGGGCTGAACATTAAGACCGGACAGCGGGGAAGGGCAGAAATCCTTCTGGAAACCTTTGGAAAAGCAGCTCATTCCGCAAACTCGGAAAAGGGCGTGAATGCGGTGAAGAAAATGTGCAGGCTGATCAGTGAATTAGACAAGCTTCAACCACCTGTCCATGAGCAGCTTGGAAAAGGAATCATGGAAGTGACGGATATTATTTCTTCCCCATATCCAGGAGCTTCGGTGGTGCCGGAGTACTGCCGTGCCACCCTGGACCGCCGGCTTCTCACCGGTGAGACGAAAGAAAGCGTCCTGGCTCCTGTTAAGGAACTGATTGCAAGGCTGGAAAAAGAAGATCCTCAGTTTTCGGCAAAGGCTTCCTTTTCTGTTGGAAAAGAGAAATGCTATACGGACGCGGAAATTCAGGGTGAGCGCTTTTTCCCGGGCTGGTACTATGATCCAAAAGAAGACTATATTCAGAAAATTCTTGGAAAAGTCCGGGAGGCAGGCTACGATCCGGAACTTACCCAGTATAGCTTTTGCACCAACGGCAGCCACTATGCAGGCGAAAAAGGAATTCCCACCATCGGACTTGGCCCTTCCAGGGAAGACCTGGCTCATACGGTGGATGAGTATGTGGAGCTGACTCAGCTTTTCGGGGGTGTGGAATGTTATTATGCGGTGATGGAGGCTTTGCTGCTGTAAGATGTTTCATGCCTGCCTGAGGTAGATCGGCAGCATATAAATGGAAAATTATGCCAGAATAGTTTTTGCTCATCTGTACATATTAGGAATACAAAGCAGCAGTATTTTCAGCTGAAAATATTCTTAAGAAAAGGAGACAGATGAGATGAAAAAAACAAAACGTATGCTCATAAGTGCTTTGCTGGTATTTACATTATGTATGCTTACCGCCTGCGGCAATAACAACAACGCGGCGGACGAGGTTCCAAACACCGCAAATGACGGTATAGATAACGTAGGAGATGGAGCCGCAGAGGACAACCTGACAGATGACGCGGACAATAATGGAAACGATGATGGAAACAACGGAACAGACGGTAACATGGCTGGCGATACAGCAGTACCGGATGATGCAAACACCGCAAATGACGGCACTGCAGTTCCTGGTAACAATGTAACCGAGAACAACAATTCCGTTTCCGGCGCCATTGGCGAGGGCGTGGAAGACTTAGGAGACGGTGTGGCAGACGGCGTCCGGGACATCGGGGAAGGTGTAGGAAATGCCGTGGAAGATGTTGGTGATGCGGCAGGCAATGCCGCAGACGGAAGATAAGGAGTAAGAGATAGCGCTGGATGAAGCAGATAAAAGCTTTGTTCAGCGCTTTATTTATATGCAGATCAATTAATATTTGCATAAGAATTAGTTGAATGCTATTATTAACAGAAGATTCAAGTAAATAATAGGTTTGACATCCAATGACAAGGAGGAAGATCATGAGATTTCGACCATGTATCGATATACATAACGGAAAAGTAAAACAGATCATAGGTGGAAGCCTTCGGGATACAGGAAACCAGGCACAGGAGAACTTTGTTTCCCAGCAGGACGGAGCCTTTTATGCATCTTTATATAAAGAAAAAGACCTGAAAGGCGGCCACATCATACTTCTGAACCGCGCAGATTCCGAATACTTTGAAGCAACCAGAAAGCAGGCCTTTCTTGCACTTGGCGCATATCCCGGCGGCCTGCAGCTTGGAGGCGGCGTAACCCCGGACAATGCTGCAGAATACTTAAATGCAGGCGCCAGCCATGTGATCGTCACCTCCTATGTTTTCCGCGACGGTCACATCTCCTGGGAAAACCTGGAGAAAATGGTACAGGCAGTAGGCAAAGAGCACCTGGTCCTGGATCTCAGCTGCCGGAAAAAAGGGAATGCCTACTACGTGGTCACAGACCGCTGGCAGAAATTTACAGAAGAACAGGTAACCTTGGACCTGATGGAAAAACTGGGCGGATACTGCGATGAATTTCTCATCCACGCAGTAGATGTGGAAGGCAAAGCCAAAGGCGTAGAAGTTCCCCTAGCAAAGCTGCTGGGCGAATATAAGGGACATCCAGTAACCTACGCAGGCGGCGTTGGCAGCATGGAAGACATCCAGATTCTGAAGCAGGCGGCCAGGGGAAAAGTGGATGTAACAGTGGGAAGCGCACTGGATCTGTTCGGTGGAACCATACCCTTTACAAATTTGATTGGAGAACTTTAATCCTACAGTTCTGACTATGTCAAACCTGACATAAAATAGAGTGGGAAAATTACAAGTGAGCGAAAATTTCGCTGCTTTTGGAAAAGTATCCGGCAAGTTTGTGAAAAAATTCGTAATTTTTTCAGAAAATGATGTTAATTTCTGAATTAATGTGTTATAATATAGCCATCAAACAGCAAAGGGGATGGAAGCATGAAATTCATTATCAGCGGAAAGAACATCACAGTGACAGACGGGCTTCGTACAGCAGTTGAGGACAAGCTCGGTAAACTGGAAAGGTATTTCACTCCTGACACTGAAGTTGTCGTAACTCTTAGTGTAGAAAAAGAAAGACAGAAAATTGAGGTGACGATCCCGGTTAAGGGCAACATCATCCGTTCCGAGCAGGTCAGCAACGACATGTATGTGTCAATCGACCTTGTTGAGGAAGTAATCGAACGTCAGCTCAGGAAATACAAGAACAAGATTGTAGACAAGCAGCAGGCAGCAGCCAGCTTCCAGAAGGCATACCTGGATAAGGAATATGAGGAGGATGAGGAAGTTAAGATCATCCGTACCAAGAAATTTGATATCAAGCCTATGTATCCGGAAGATGCATGTGTTCAGATGGAGCTTCTTGGACATAATTTCTTCGTATTCTGCAATGCAGAGACCGATCAGGTGAATGTTGTTTACAAACGTAAAGGCAGCACCTATGGATTAATTGAGCCGGAAGATTAAGGACAACAGCTTCCTAAATTGAAAATTAAATAGAGGAAATATGAGAGTCCCGGAGGCTATGCTTCCGGGACTTTTTACTCAAAGCAGCTTGCAGACGGACTTTTTCAAAACTGCTCTGAAGCAGGGAATTACGAAAGCTCTGCCAGCAGCTGCTTCGCAGATACTTTCATAACAGGCAGTTCCCGTCCGCTATAAGTGCTGTAGGCCAGGAATCCGGCGCCGTTTTCCAGGGGAATAGCACGGGTATGAATCTCCGGGTGAAGCACCAGAATATCCCGGAAGCTGCTCGTAATCCCTTCCCCGGTCAGCTTTCCCACGCTTTCCTTCATGGCCCAGATCCGGCAGAAATTAAGATCAGACTTCACAGATGCCTGTTCCTCATCCGTGCAGACCCTTTGCACAAGGAATGGCTTAGCAGGCGTCAGCTTCTGAATATCCAGCCCGATTTCTTCCCTGTGCAGTCCGCAGCCCACAAAGGATCCGCTGTGGCTGAGATTAAAAAAGGGCATATTTTTCCCGGCAAAAAAAGGTTTTCCTGAGGCGGTTTTCTGGAAATCCGGAATTTTTTTCGTTCCGTATTCCTGCCTCATTCCATAAGCCAGAAGAAGCCAGCCCACCGCGGACTGCTTCTGATCTGCAGCCTGCTTAAATCGCAGCACATATTCCCTTCGTTTTGGGGGCAGCAGAGGAAGGCCCCGTTCCAGCTGTTCTTGTGAAAAAATATCAAGTTCCTCGAAAAGATAGATCATTTGTCCAAATTCTCCTGAAAAAATTCATCTGATTTCCATTAGTATACCATATTATTTTCCATAAAACCTTTCAGACATAGTTTGTTCATCAAATATTTATTGTTTTCCTACGGAAAAAGTGCTAAAATAGGCTGGTATGTTAAACAAATTGTATAATATTACAGGAAAAGAAATCCGTCATATTCCACAATATGACATCTAAAAATATAGACAGGAGTTAAGAGCTAAATGAACATGTTTTCAAAAGTTTTCGGAAGCCGCAGTCAGAGAGAGGTTAAGCGTATCATGCCTCTCGTTAAGAAAATTGAAGACCTGCGTCCTGAAATGCAGAAATTAACCGATGAAGAACTTCGCGGTAAGACAAGAGAATATAAGAAACGTCTGGAAGAAGGAGCAACCTTGGATGACCTTCTGCCAGAGGCATTTGCTACCGTCCGTGAGGCTGCCAAGCGAGTACTTGGAATGGAGCACTTCGAGGTACAGCTGATCGGTGGTATCGTTCTTCATCAGGGACGTATCGCTGAGATGAAGACTGGTGAAGGTAAGACCCTGGTAGCCACACTTCCATCCTACCTGAATGCGCTGGAAGGCAAGGGCGTTCACGTTGTAACTGTCAATGATTACCTGGCTAAGCGTGATGCTGAGGAGATGGGACAGGTTCACAGATTCCTTGGTCTTACCGTTGGCGTTGTACTGAACGATATGAAGCCGGAAGAGCGCCGTGCAGCATACAACTGCGACATTACTTATGTTACCAATAACGAGCTTGGATTCGATTACCTTCGTGATAACATGGTTATCTACAAGGAGCAGCTGGTACAGCGTGATCTTCACTACTGTATCATCGATGAGGTCGACTCCATCCTGATTGATGAGGCGCGTACCCCTCTGATCATTTCCGGTCAGAGCGGCAAGTCCACCAAGCTGTATGAGGTCTGCGATATTCTTGCACAGCAGCTGGAGCGTGGAGAAGCCAGCCATGAGATGACCAAGATGGCAGCTATCATGGGCGAGGAAGTTATTGAGACCGGAGACTTCGTTGTAAATGAGAAAGACAAGATTGTCAACCTTACTGAGCAGGGTGTGAAGAAGGTTGAGAAATTCTTTAATATTGAGAACCTTGCAGATCCGGAGAACCTTGAGATCCAGCACAACATTATCCTTGCACTTCGTGCCCATAACCTGATGCACCGTGACCAGGATTACGTTGTAAAAGACGACGAGGTTATGATCGTCGATGAGTTTACCGGACGTATTATGCCGGGCCGCCGTTATTCTGACGGACTTCATCAGGCAATCGAGGCGAAGGAGCATGTTAAGGTAAAACGTGAGAGCAAGACTCTTGCAACCATCACCTTCCAGAACTTCTTCAACAAATACGATAAGAAAGGCGGTATGACCGGTACTGCCCTTACCGAGGAGAAGGAGTTCCGTGATATCTACGCAATGGACGTTGTTGAGATTCCGACCAACAAGCCTGTTCAGCGTAAGGATTTAGATGATGCGGTATACATGACCAAGAAGGAGAAATTCAACGCGGTTGTTCAGTCCGTTAAGGAAGCTCATGAGAAACAGCAGCCAGTTCTGGTTGGTACCATCACCATCGAGACTTCCGAGCTTCTCAGCCGTATGCTGAAGAGAGAAGGAATCCAGCACAATGTACTGAATGCCAAGTTCCATGAGCTTGAGGCTGAGATCGTAGCACAGGCTGGTCAGGCAGGTGCCGTTACCATCGCAACCAACATGGCAGGCCGTGGTACAGATATTAAGCTGGATGACGTGGCAAGAGCTGCCGGCGGTCTGAAGATCATCGGTACAGAGCGTCATGAATCCAGACGTATTGATAACCAGCTCCGTGGACGTTCCGGACGTCAGGGAGATCCGGGAGAATCCCGTTTTTACATTTCCCTTGAGGATGACCTGATGCGTCTGTTCGGTTCCGAGCGTCTGATGAAGGTATTTACTTCCCTTGGAGTTGCAGAGAACGAGCAGATCGAGCACAAGATGCTTTCCAATGCTATTGAGAAGGCACAGGAGAAGATTGAGTTCAACAACTTTGGTATCCGTAAGAATCTTCTTGATTACGACCAGGTAAATAATGAGCAGCGTGAGATCATCTACAAGGAGCGCCGTCAGGTTCTTGATGGAGAGAACATGCGCGATGCCATCTACAAGATGATCACAGATATTGTAGACAATGCAGTGGATATGTGCTTTTCTGATGATGTGGATGCAGAAGAGTGGGATCTGAACGAGTTCAATACCGTTCTTCGCCAGATCATCCCGATCGAGCCTCTTACTCCTGAGAAAGTAAAAGGCAAGAAAAAGAATGAGATGAAGCATCTTATTAAGGAAGAGGCTGTGAAGCTTTATGAAGCCAAGGAGTCTGAGTTCCCGGAGCCGGAGCAGCTGCGTGAGCTTGAGCGTGTCATCCTTCTGAAGAGTATTGACAGCAAGTGGATGGATCACATTGATGATATGGAGATCCTTCGCCAGGGTATCGGCCTGACTGCTTATGGCCAGAGAGATCCGGTTGTTGAGTACAAGATGGCTGCATTTGATATGTTCAACAGCATGATTACTTCCATTCAGGAAGATACAGTCAGAATGCTGTATCATGTTCATGTTGAGCAGAGGATTGAGCGTGAGCAGGTTGCTAAGGTTACCGGAACCAACAAGGACGATTCCAGTGCCCGCAAGCCAGTTCAGCGTAAAGAGATCAAGGTTTACCCGAACGATCCGTGCCCATGCGGAAGCGGCAAGAAATACAAACAGTGCTGCGGCAGAAAAACAGCTAATGTTTAATTTCGTATAAAATAAAGAGCGAATTTCTGGAGAATAGATGTCTCTGGAAAGTCGCTCTTTTTATTTATTTAGATTCCCGGACGCGGTTTTACAATGTATATTCACCGCCGTGCGTCGCAGCGTTCCTGAAATGCACGGCTACATGAATATACATTGTAAAGCCGCTGGTTATCGGTAATGAGAATAGGAAAAAAAGCAATTTACTAATTTACTGTAGTTGGCTGGGGGCGGAGCCGAATTGCTTTTTGTAGGCGCGGGAGAAGGTGGTGTAGTCGGAGAAGCCGCTGAGCTGGGCTGCTTTTAAGACGGGGGTTCCCTCGGCAATTTGGGTACGAGCAAGGAGCAGGCGCTTGCTTACGATGTAGTTGTGGATGGTGTAGCCGGTTTCTTCTTTGAATTTGCGCATCATGTGGTACTTGCTGAGATAGTATTTCCGGGCAAGGGTTTCGATGGAGAGGTCTTCGGTCAGATTGTGGTTGATGTAGCGGAGAAGCTCTTCAATCTGGGAGTCGCTGCTGTAGGAGCGGGTGTCGTAGATGTATTGCTTCTCCAGGAAAATGCGGTTTACATAAACCATGAACTGGGTGAAAAGGGCAGTGCCAAGAAGATCACTTCCGAATTTTTCATCCTTCAGGGCGGCCTCCAGTTCGTAGAGCAGCTGCTTTAATTTTTCCTGAGTGCCAGAGTCCAGACGGATCAGATTGAAGCTGCGGTCGATGGCCTTCTGGAAGCAGCGAAGCAGGTCAGTCTGGGCAAGATCGTCCCGGATCCAAAGCACGAAACGCTCATAAGGAACGGAAAAATCAATCTCCGGCTTGTGGATGGCATGCCGGTTCACAAGAAGAATATCCCAGGGCTTCAGATAGTAGGATTTTCCCTCAATGTGGTAAGCTGCCTTGCCGGACAGAAAGATGATGACCTTGTGAAAATCATGATAATGGTAGGCGAAGG
Organism: Blautia acetigignens; assembly: GCF_025566865.1. Taxonomy (NCBI): domain Bacteria; kingdom Bacillati; phylum Bacillota; class Clostridia; order Lachnospirales; family Lachnospiraceae; genus Blautia; species Blautia acetigignens. Next base: position 552,478 of record NZ_JAOQJM010000001.1, on the reverse strand, counting down.
TGCGCTTGGTCTGATCCTTGATATGAAAAAGCCGGAATTCCTGATCCAGATATCCGGTTTTTTCTGTAGAAATCTCAGCAGCCGATGCTATGGAAATTTCGGAGGTATCTAATGGTTTGTTTTGCATGCTCTCACTCCTTTTTCTTATTTTATTCCAAAAGCTTTCCTGGCACAACCACAAAATTGCATTTTTTGCAATATAATCCGCAATTTCTCCTATATACATTGGAAAAATAAACGATATACTAGATAGTAGATAAAAACGTGACGGAAATCAAAATTCTGATAAGAAGGGGAATAAAACAATGAGAGACAGCATTATCATGACGAAATATCAGGGCTTTGGAAATGATTATCTGGTGCTTGACGCAAACAAAAACCAGCTGCAGCTTCAGGGCAAAAAAATTGCTCTTCTTTGCCAGCGCGGCTTCGGACTTGGAGCAGACGGTGTTCTGTACGGTCCAGTTGAAATAAATGGAAAAATGGGAATGCGCATTTTCAACTCCGATGGAAGCGAGGCTGCCATCAGCGGAAACGGTGTGTGCATTTTTGCAAAATACCTCATGGACAATGAATATGTGAAAGAGAAAAAATTCGCCATCGAAACCTTATCCGGAACCATCGAAGTAGAATGCCTAAACGCCAGAGCAACGGAATTCCGTGTGAACATGGGCAAGGCATCTTTCCTTTCCAAAGAAATTCCGGTAACAGGAGAAATCCGCGAGGTGATCGACGAGCCGTTCACCTTTAAGGGAAAAGAATACAAGGCAACCTGTCTCACCGTAGGAAATCCGCACTGCATTCTGTTCATGGATCAGGTAACACCTGAGAAAGTGAAAGAACTTGGACCATATGTAGAAAATGCAGAGGAATTCCCGGAAAAAGTAAACTTACAGATCTGCCGCCAGATCGATAAGGGCAACCTGGACATCGAAATCTGGGAGCGCGGCTCCGGTTACACCAAAGCTTCCGGAACAGGAAGCTGCGCAGCAGCCATTGCCGCATACAAAAAAGGCCTCATGGAAAATCGCATCAACGTAAACCAGCCAGGCGGCATGATCCAGATCGACATCAAAGACGACGGAACCATTTTCATGACAGGAACGGTTGGATACATTGCAGATGTAAGTGTAGCAGAGAGCTTTTTCTCTTAAGACAGATTTGAAAAAAGATTTTCTATCAGATATATAAGAACTAAAGTATAGTCCCAAGTTTTTATTCAACACACAGCATCTGGGTCTGGCATATTCCTAAGCTGGTCATTAAGAGCGCGCCGACCAGCGTGGAATATGCCAGGCCCAGATGCGTACGGGACGATTCATTCATGGAATCCTCTTCAGCACTTCGCGTGTCAGCACCCCAATCAGCAGCCCCGTGACAACTCCCGACACCATCAGTGCCGGCGCATAATAATACAGCAGCCCAACCGTATGCGTCGCCAGAATCGCCACCATCAGCTGTCCAATATTATGGGAAACACCTCCAGCCACACTCACGCCCAGATGCCCGAATCCCACCTTATTTTTCACAAAAACCATCACAGCCAGACTAAGAGCTGCCCCCGCCAGACTATACATAATACTGGATCCATTTCCAAACAGAAATCCAACAACAAAAATCCGCACCAGCGAAACCAGCGCCGCCTCTTTCCAGGTATACCGCTCCAGCACAAAAAGCACTGCCAGATTGGCAAGCCCCAGCTTCATCCCCGGAATCCCCGCGAAAAACGGAATCAACGACTCCACATATCCAAAAATAATCGCAATCGCCGCAAACAACCCAAGATAAGCTGTTTTCTTCTGATCCATAATCCTATACTACAGCGTCAAATCCACCATCAGAATCCTGTGGATCTGCATCGCCCTCTCCCTCTCCCTGAATTACTACTTTGTTAGGCAGACATACAATATACCCACCCGCACTTCCAACTGCCGGCTGCTTCATGCAAAGATGATCCGGACAGTTGGCTTCTGTCATCTTCACTTCCCCGTTTTTGATCTCACACACATTGGTATCCCCAATGGCAATCACCTGGTCTTTCCCAAGAGAATAAGTACCGTAAAGCTCCCCATCCACTGTAATCTGGATGGACCCGTATTTCACGTGGGGAAGCACATACACATAAACACAAAGAAGAACCGAAACCGCCAGAAGCGCCCCGATAAATATAAATTCTTTTTTCTTCAAATAAGCTACCTCATTTTTCAAAATTTCGAATACATACCGGTACAGCGAAAGTGAAGCTCCTGCATAGATGCAGTCAGTATGGAATCGTTGCTGTACAAATCCATGATAAAAGAAAAAGTTTCATATTTCAAGTCATAGTAAGGCCTGTTTTTAGAAAATGTTGCAGCAGTCTGTCCTGCACTGCCGCTTTTTATTGTAATTCTGCCTCAAATATGCTATTGTATAGTTTGAAAGTCTGTGTGCCGCCGGGCAAAGGCATGAAGAAACCTTGTATCCAGTGGGCGGCATTGTTGGAGAAATATAAGAAAGAAGGTGAAGCTATGGTTGAATTAGACCAGTTCAAGAGCATTCTTGCAACATACACAGAACCATTAGTGGAAGTGAGGGATTCACTTTGACCTGGCTAACAAAGAAAAGCGGGTTGAAGAATTAGAGCGCGAAATGGAAGCGCCTGATTTCTGGGACAATGCAGAAGTATCCCAGAAGAAAATGAAAGATTTAAAGAGCATGAAGGACGACATGGAAACCTATCAGAATCTGATCACCCAGAAAGAAGATATGGAGACCCTGATCGAGATGAGCTATGAGGAAAATGATCCGTCCATGATCGAGGAGATCCAGGAAATGTTAACCGAGTTCCAGGCTCAGTTTGACAGCATCCGCGTGAAGACTCTTCTCTCCGGAGAGTATGACAGCGAGAATGCCATCATTAAGCTGAATGCAGGAGCCGGCGGAACAGAAGCCTGCGACTGGTGCAGCATGCTGTACCGTATGTACACACGCTGGGCTGAGCGCAAGGGCTTTTCCATCGAAGTACTGGACTATCTGGATGGAGATGAAGCTGGTGTGAAATCCGTTACTTTCCAGGTAAACGGAGAGAACGCATACGGACTTCTGAAGTCTGAGAAAGGAGTTCACCGTCTGGTCCGTATTTCCCCGTTCAACGCAGCTGGAAAGCGTCAGACCTCTTTCGTATCCTGCGATGTAATGCCGGATATTGAGAAAGACCTGGATGTAGAGATCAACGACGAGGATATCCGAATTGATACCTACCGAAGCAGCGGTGCCGGCGGACAGCACATCAACAAGACCTCATCTGCGATCCGTATCACCCATTTCCCAACGGGAATCGTGGTACAGTGTCAGAATGAGCGTTCTCAGCATATGAATAAAGACAAGGCTATGCAGATGCTGAAAGCCAAGCTGTATCTTCTGAAGCAGCAGGAAGCAGAGGCCAAGCTTTCCGGAATCCGCGGTGAGGTAACCGACATCGGCTGGGGCAACCAGATCCGTTCTTACGTTATGCAGCCATACACCATGGTTAAGGATCACCGTACCAACGAGGAAACCGGAAATGTAGATGCAGTTATGGACGGTGCAATTGATATTTTCATCAATGCATATCTGAAATGGATCGCACTTGCGAAGAAACCGGCAGAACAATAAGTAAGAACAGCAGCTGCCAGGTACAGTTCATAGCGGAAAAGGAAGCGCAGAATGCCAAAGACAACAGATAAGAACAAGTATTTTGTAGTAAGAGAGCGGGCTGTGCCTGAGGTGCTGCTGAATGTGGTAGCTGCCAAGAAGCTTCTGGAATCAAAGCGTGTGGCTACTGTTCAGGAAGCAGCAGATGCTGTTGGAATCAGCCGGAGTTCTTTTTATAAATATAAAGATGATATTTTCCCCTTTCACGAAGAAGCCAAGGGAAAAACTATCACATTTATTATACAGATGGATGACGAGCCTGGAATCCTGTCCAATGTTCTTCGCGCAATCGCACAGAACCACGGAAATATTCTGACCATTCATCAGAGTATTCCCATCAGCGGAATCGCCACTCTTACTTTAAGCGTGCAGATCCTTCAGGGTGAAGGAGATGCAGAGGCAATGGTGGACGACATTGAGCAGATGGAAGGAATCCATTATTTAAAAATTTTAGGCAGGGAGTAACGGACAGATGATAAATATTGCAGTGTTAGGATATGGCACAGTTGGAAGCGGCGTAGTAGAAGTATTCCGTACTAATCATGAAACCATTAACAAAAGAGCCGGGGAAGAAATTAAGATTAAATATGTTCTTGATCTTCGTGATTTCCCAGGGGATCCGGTTGAGGAGATTCTTGTTCATGATTTTGAGCAGATCGTAAATGACCCGGAAGTAGATATTGTAGTGGAAGTTATGGGTGGAACAGGTGCTGCCTATAATTTTACAAAGAGATCCCTTGAAGCTGGCAAGAGCGTGTGTACTTCCAATAAGGCACTGGTTGCCAAATACGGACCGGAGCTTATGGAAATTGCCAAAGAGAAAGAGATTAACTTTCTTTTTGAAGCAAGCTGCGGTGGCGGAATTCCTATTATCCGTGCTTTGAACAGTTCTCTTACAGCAGATGTGGTTGATGAAGTTACCGGAATTCTTAATGGGACCACCAACTATATGCTGGATAAAATGAATACAGAGGGAGCTGATTTTAATACCGTATTAAAGGAAGCCCAGGAGAAAGGATATGCAGAAGCAGATCCAACCGCTGATGTGGAAGGACAGGATGCATGCCGTAAGATAGCAATTCTTTCTTCACTGGCATATGGCAGATTCCTGGATTTTGAGAAGGTTTATACAGAGGGAATTACAAAAATCACACCAGAGGATATGGAATATGCAAGGGAGATGGGAAGAAATATTAAGCTTCTTGGTACCAGCAAGAGAGTTGGAGAAGATTCCTTCTATGCACTTGTGGCACCATTCCTGGTAGGAAAGAATAATCCTCTTCACAGTGTAAACGGCGTGTTCAACAGTATTTTCGTTCATGGAAATATGCTGGGAGATGCTATGTTCTACGGAAGCGGAGCAGGCAAGCTTCCTACTGCAAGTGCAGTTGTTGCTGACGTTGTGGAGGCTTCCAGACATCTTCACGATACAATTCCTGTTAACTGGAGCAATGAAGAGATGACCCTTATGGATCCGGATTCTGTAGAGGGACGTTTCTTTGTCCGTGTAAAAGATACCTCTTTGGATGATGTGGACAAGGCATTTGGAAAAGTGGATGCAGTGATTGAGCCGGATGCACTTCCGGAAGAGTTTGGCTTTATTACCGGACTTATGACACAGGGCGAGTATAAAGAGCGGGTTAAGGCACTTGGTGATAATGTACTTGGAATGATCCGTGTAAAAGACTGACCCCTTTGTGAAAGGAAAAACTATGCTGATCGTTAAGAAATTCGGAGGTACTTCTGTAGCAGACAAGGAGCGTATGTTCAATGTTGCAAATCGTTGTATCGAAGAATACAAAAAAGGAAATGACGTAGTGGTGGTTTTATCAGCCATGGGTAAATATACAGATGAGCTGATCAGTAAGGCTCGTGATATGGACGAGAGACCGCCTAAGCGTGAAATGGATATGCTGCTTACTATTGGAGAGCAGATGTCTGTATCTCTGATGGCTATGGCCATGCATACACTTGGCGTTCCTGCCATTTCCCTGAATGCATTTCAGGTGACCATGCATACTACAAGCAGCCATCAGAATGCAAGACTGAAAAGAATCGATACAGAGCGCATCCGCCGTGAACTAGATGCACGCAGAATCGTAATTGTCACAGGCTTCCAGGGGGTAGATAAGTATGACGATTATACTACTCTTGGAAGAGGCGGCTCTGATACCACAGCAGTGGCGCTGGCAGCAGCACTTCATGCAGACGCCTGCGAGATTTATACAGATGTGGACGGCGTATACACAGCCGATCCGCGTAAGGTTCCAACTGCCAGAAAGCTTAAAGAAATCACCTACGATGAGATGCTGGATCTGGCGACTTCAGGAGCGGGCGTGCTTCACAACCGTTCTGTGGAAATGGCAAAGAAATACGGAGTGCCCCTTGTGGTCCGCTCCAGCCTGAATAACAGTGAAGGAACGGTAGTTAAGGAGGTAGTTAGCGTGGAAAGAATGTTAATCAGCGGCGTTGCGCTGGATACAGATGCTGTGAGAATTGCAGTGCTGGGTCTTCGCGATGTGCCTGGTGTTGCATTTAAAGTATTTGATACTCTTGCAAAGAAAAATATAAATGTAGATGTTATCCTGCAGTCTATTGGACGCTCAGGAACTAAAGATATTTCATTTACAGTAAATAAAGATGATCTGGAGGATGCGGTTGCCACTCTGGAAGAGCATAAGGATCGCCTTGGCTTTAAAGAGCTTCATTCAGAAAGGGGCATTGCCAAGCTTTCCATTGTAGGTTCAGGTATGCTCAGTAATCCGGGAGTAGCTGCAAAAATGTTTGAGAGCCTTTATAATGAGGGCGTAAACATCAACATGATCTCCACATCTGAGATCCGTATTACGGTTCTGATTAGCGAGAAAGATGGTGTCCGCGCCATGAATGCGGTTCATGATGCATTTGGTCTTGCAGACTGATGCAAAAAGGGAGGGAAATATGAGTAGTTATGTGATTAGCTGCTGTTCTACAGCAGATCTTACAAAAGAACATTTTGCCAAGAGAAATATTTCCTATATCTGCTTTCATTATGAGCTGAACGGCCAACAATATGCAGATGATCTGGGGCAGTCTATGCCATTTGACCAGTTCTACAAGGCAATGCAGGATGGTGCCACGACCAAGACATCCCAGATAAACGCAGATGAATTTACAGAGTATTTTGAAGGCTTTCTTAAAGAAGGCAAGGATATTCTTCATGTATGCCTGTCCTCTGGTATTACCGGAGTTGTAAATTCTGCAAATATTGCAAGGGAAGAGTTGTCTGAAAAATATCCTGACAGGAAAATTTTGATCGTGGATTCTCTTGGGGCATCTTCCGGATACGGACTTCTTATGGATCGCCTGGCAGATTTGAGGGATGAGGGCAAAACCATAGAAGAGGTTTATCAGTGGGCAGAGGCGCATAAACTGAATCTGCATCATTGGTTTTTTTCCACAGATCTGACCTTCTACATCAGAGGAGGCCGTATTTCCAAAACAAGCGGATTTTTTGGCACAATGCTGAATATTTGTCCGCTTTTGAATATGGATGATCAGGGAAGACTGATTCCAAGATATAAGATTCGTACCAAGAAAAAAGTGATTCGTGCTATTGTGGACAAAATGGAAGAATATGCAGAGGGTGGTCTTGATTACTCCGGTAAATGCTATATTTCTCAGTCTGCCTGCATTGAAGATGCAAGAGAAGTTGCAAGACTGGTAGAGGAGCGTTTTCCTAAGCTTAACGGAAAGGTTGAGATCAACAGCATTGGAACTACCATTGGAAGCCATACAGGTCCAGGCACTGTGGCCTTGTTTTTCTGGGGAAGCAAGAGAACTGCATAGTTGGGGACTGTTTCCCCAATTTTAAACACGCTCTGATTTTCAGGCCGGGATGTACTAAAATCCCGGCTTGCTGTTTCACTGCAAAGGAGAATGATCATTATGAAAAAAAGAAGAACAAAGGAGATAAAGCAGCAGGCGAAAATGGCACTGCAGGGACATTTAGGTACTGTTATTTTAGGACTTCTGGCAGTATACGGCTTGAATATGCTGGGAACGATCCTGTCTACAACGCTGTTCTCAGGAACTTCAGTGCTTGATCTTGTTCTGAGTGAGGTGTTTTTGCTGGTTGTATCTCTGATCGTGGGTATCATAACAGCAGGATTTGGATATATGCTTCTGAATATTTCCAGAGGAAAAGAATTCTCACTGGGTGATCTTGGATATTTTTTCCGAAATCAGCCAGACAGAGTCATCATTGCCGGATTTGTGCTGGCACTGATCCAGGTGATCACAGCCATTCCCTACTATTATGTAAGCTATACCACAGATCCGGGACTAACAGTGGAGGAACAGCTTCAGTGGTTTTCTACTATATTCGTACTTCTGGCAGTCAGCACTTTGCTGAATTTCCTGATTTCCATTCCGTTTGCCATGACCTATTTTCTGATGGCAGATGATCCGGATCTTGGGGGAATTCAGGGGCTGAAAGAGAGTGCACGCCTGATGAAGGGCAATATGTGGAGATATATCAAGCTGAATCTCAGCTTTGTCCCGCTTTTGTTTTTATCTGTATTTACTTTTTATATTGCACTGTTCTGGATCATGCCGTATATGGAGATGTCGCTGGTTACCTTTTACCGGGATCTGAACGGCGAGCTGGATCACAGACTGCCGGGAGACGGGTACTATGGCGGAAGCGGCAGCTTTTATAATGGATACAATGCAGGCAGTGATGATCCGGGAAACGGATATGATTCGGAGAATCAAAGCGGTTACAGGAATGACCGTGAGGATGATTATAATTCGGAAGCATAAAAGATGCTGCAGAAGTATTTTGCAGTATCAAAAATTCCGGAAAATGTAAGACAAGCAACAAGAGGAGATTGAAAAATGGATATTTTACAGGTGATCACCCAGGAACTTGGGGTGGAAAAATGGCAGGTAGAGGCTGCTGTGAAACTGATTGATGAGGGAAACACCATCCCTTTTATTTCTCGATACAGAAAGGAAGCTACCGGAACCTTAAATGACGAGCAGCTTCGTAATCTGAATGAAAGACTGACTTACCTGCGCAATCTGGAAGACAAAAAGAAACAGGTTCTTTCCAGCATTGAGGACCAGGGCAAGCTGACAAAAGAGCTGAAGGAGCAGATCCTTGCCGCCCAGACCCTGGTTGTTGTGGAGGATCTTTACCGCCCATACCGTCCGAAGAGACGTACCCGTGCCACCATTGCCAAGGAAAAAGGCCTTGAGCCACTGGCAAACATCATTATGCTTCAGATGACAAATAAGTCCATCGAGGAAGAAGCAGAGGCTTTTGTATCCGAGGAAAAAGAAGTAGCTTCCGTGGCAGAGGCTATTGCCGGTGCAAAGGATATTATTGCGGAGCATATTTCCGATGAGGCGGATTACAGAATCCATATCCGTGACCTGACCGCAAAGAAGGGAACTATCAGCTCGGTGGCAAAGGATCCTGAGGCACAGTCTGTTTATGAAATGTACTATGACTTCGAGGAGCCGATGAAGAAGCTTGCCGGCCATCGTGTGCTGGCGCTGAACCGCGGTGAGAAAGAGAAATTCCTTACCATCAAAGTTGCAGCTCCAGAAGAAGATATTATCCGTTACCTGGAGAAACAGGTAATCACCCGCGACAACCCGTTTACCACACCGATTCTTAAGGAAGTAACAGAGGACAGCTACAAGCGTCTGATCGCCCCTGCAATTGAACGTGAGATCAGAAGTGACCTGACAGAGAAGGCAGAGGACGGCGCGATCAAAGTCTTCGGCAAAAACTTAGAGCAGCTTCTGATGCAGCCTCCAATCGCTGGACAGACTGTACTTGGCTGGGATCCGGCCTTTCGAACCGGATGTAAGCTGGCAGTTGTAGATCCTACCGGAAAGGTACTGGATACCACTGTTGTTTACCCAACAGCACCTACCAATGAGAAAAAAATCCGTGCTGCTAAGGATACTGTTGAGGGAATGATCAAAAAATATGGCATTTCTCTGATTTCTGTGGGAAATGGCACGGCTTCCAGAGAATCTGAGCAGGTAATCGTGGACATGCTTAAGGAAATCCCGGAGGCAAAAGTTCAGTATGTCATTACAAATGAAGCAGGTGCTTCTGTTTATTCAGCAAGTAAGCTGGCAACAGAAGAATTCCCTAATTTTGATGTGGGACAAAGAAGTGCAGCTTCTATTGCAAGACGTGTGCAGGATCCGCTGGCAGAGCTGGTTAAGATTGATCCCAAATCTATCGGTGTAGGTCAGTATCAGCATGATATGAACCAGAAGAAGCTGGGCGAGGCACTGACCGGAGTGGTAGAAGATTCTGTAAATAAAGTTGGTGTAGACTTAAATACAGCTTCTGCATCCCTTCTTGAATATATTTCCGGCGTTTCCAAAGCTATAGCTAAGAATATTGTTGTTTATCGAGAAGAGAACGGTCGTTTTACTACCCGAAAAGAGCTTCTTAAGGTTGCTAAGCTAGGACCGAAGGCATTTGAGCAGTGTGCAGGCTTCATGCGTATTACAGGCGGAACCAATCCACTTGATGCTACCAGTGTACATCCGGAGAGCTATGAGGCTGCATCCCGTCTTCTTGAGAAGCTGGGATATTCAGCAGAAGATATTGCAGGAGGAAAGCTGGCAGGACTTGGAAGACAGATTAAGGATTACAAGAAACTGGCAGCAGAGCTGGAAATTGGTGAGATTACACTTCGTGATATCGTAAAAGAGCTTGAGAAGCCTGCCCGTGACCCTCGTGACGAGATGCCAAAGCCAATCCTTCGTACTGACGTTCTTGATATCAAGGATCTGAAGGAGGGCATGGTTCTGAAAGGAACTGTCCGTAATGTAATTGATTTTGGTGCCTTTGTGGATATCGGAGTGCATCAGGACGGACTTGTGCATATTTCCCAGATGAGTGAGAAGTTTATTAAACATCCTCTGGAAGCAGTAAGCGTAGGAGACGTTGTGGAAGTACGTGTACTTGGCGTGGATGAGAAAAAGAACCGCATCAGTCTTTCCATGAAAGGTCTGAACAAATAAAATGATACAGAATGTATTAACCGTATATCTGGCTGTTATCAATCTGATTGCCTTTGGCATGTACGGAGCGGACAAGCAGAAGGCAATCCATAAGCAGTGGAGAATTCCGGAAGCCCAGCTGCTTGCCGTGGCGGCTATTGGAGGCTCTGTTGGGGCTATTCTGGGAATGCAGTTTTTTCACCATAAGGCCAGAAAGTGGAAATTTCGTGTGGGTGTGCCGCTGATTCTGGCAGTTCAGCTGATATTGTGGAGAATGGTACAGTAAGCGGTGGATAAACAAGTGGAAGCAGGCCGATGACTGTGGAAAACGTTTGACGATGAGAAGCGGGAGATGATAATTTGGAAGAACAGGTAATTGAAAATGCAGTTCAGGAAACGGTACAGGAAACCGTAGATAAGGTCAATTTCAATATGAGTCAGCTCAAGGCTTACTTTAATGGACACATTCCGGATTTAATCGAGTTCGGGATGAAGGTGGTTTTATCAGTTCTTGCTTTTTATGCAGGAACGAAGCTGATCAAGTGGTTCCTGAAAATAACAAAAAGATCCATGGAAAAGGCTGGCGTAGATAAGGGAGTTGCCCAGTTTATCTGCTCCTTCGGAAAATTCCTGTTATATCTGATTCTGATCTTTAATATTGCTACTTATTTTGGCGTGAAGGAATCTTCAGTTGCGGCTCTTCTTGGAACTGCCGGTGTTACGATTGGTCTTGCTCTTCAGGGAGGACTGGAAAATCTGGCAGGTGGTGTAATGCTGTTACTGTTTAAACCTTTTCAGGTAGGTGATTACATTATTCAGGACCAGTCAGGTGGTACAGAAGGCACAGTGTATAAAATTGAGATGTTTTATACAACCCTTACAACAGTAGATAATAAGCATGTGATCATTCCAAATGGCAGGCTGTCCAACAGTACTATCATTAATGTAACTGCCCAGGCTTTGCGTAAGTTGGAAATTAAAGTAGGGATTTCCTATGATTCCGATATTAAAAAAGCCAAAAAGCTTCTTTATCACATTTTGCAGGAGGATCCCGGCACAAAGTCAGATAAGGAGATGCAGGTGTTTGTAGATGAACTGGGAGACAGCGCAGTGGTCCTGGGGCTTAGGGTCTGGGTCCCTACAGAGAAATACTGGAACATCAAATGGCGCCTGAATGAAAAAATAAAAATAGCATTCGATGCTAACGAAATTGGAATTCCTTATCCCCAGATGGATGTGCATGTGGTGGAGAAAAGAACGGAAGAATAAAAAAATATTTTTACTTCTTCTTGAAATTATTGTTTTTCTATTGTATAATCCACATGAATAAAGAAAATTTCTTCGGGGCAGGGTGATCGAGAACTTGAATATCGAAATTCCCTACCGGCGGTATAGTCCGCGACCCGCTTAGGCGGCTGATTTGGTGAAATTCCAAAACCGACAGTAAAGTCTGGATGAGAGAAGAACGCGCAGAATGATCAGATAAGTTGATATTTATTTGTACGTACTCATTGCCCCGGAAGAAATTCCGGGGCTTTTTGTGTGGATGGAAATAGCTGCTTGCTGCAGTGCTGGAAAAGATCCTAAGATTTTCTATTCGCATACTTGCAGAAATTTTCTTTAAATATTATAATTTAAGGAGTGACGAGTATGAGCGAACAAGTAATCAGAAATGGAAATGTAATGGAACGAAGCCGAACCAGAACCATTGCCCAGGTAGCAATGTTAGGTGCTGTGGCCGGCGTACTTATGAATTTTGAGGTGCCGCTTCCTTTTCTTGCTCCATCCTTTTACCAGCTGGATTTTTCCGAAATTCCGGCACTGATCGGTTCCTTTGCAATGGGACCTGTAGCGGGCATGCTGATCGAGCTGGTGAAGATTCTGGTTCATCTGGTAACCAAAGGAACTATGACAGCAGGTGTTGGAGATGTGGCGAACTTCATCTTTGGCTGCTCTTATGTAATTCCGGCAGGCCTGATCTACCGCTACCAGCATAAGAAAACAAGAACACATGCAGTTGCCGGAATGGCAGTTGGTGTAATTCTTACCACTATCCTTGCATGCTTTATAAATGCATTTGTTCTTCTTCCGGCATACGGAAAGGCATTTGGAATGCCGGTTCAGGCATTTATCGAGATGGGCGCAGCAGTACACAGTGGTGTTACGAACCTTCTTACCTTTGCAATTATGATTCTTGTGCCATTTAACTTATTTAAATACACATTAACCTCAGTGATCGTATTCTTTATTTATAAAAGAATTCGTGTAATCCTTCGCGGTGACTGATGAAAAGAGGTTCCTATGGGAAAAATCAACAGCATTACCAAGCAGACAGATAACCGTTATGTAAACCTTTATAATGTAAAGGCAACCAGTGTACATAACACACCTGTGAATTACTTCGTGGCATCCCGTGCCAGAGATGTGGAGAGCCTGAAGCTTGTAACCCGCAAAAACAAACCAGATGGCGTAATTATTTACAGTATTTACGGAGAAAACCACGACAAGGTGGTATTGATTCGGCAGTATCGCTACACGCTGGGAGATTATATTTATGAATTTCCGGCAGGACTGGTAGAACCAGATGAAAATTATCATGAGGGTGCAGTCCGTGAGATGTACGAGGAAACAGGCTTAAAGCTGGAACCGATTCCGGTAGCAGAGGCCTATCAGAAGCCTTATTTTACCACGGTAGGGATGACAGATGAATCCTGTGCGACTGTGTACGGATATGCCAGCGGTCAGATCAGCTCCAAGGCTCAGGAGGCTACAGAGGAGATTGAAGTTGTTCTTGCGGATAAAGAAGAAGTGAAGCGTATTTTACAGGAGGAGAATGTGGCAATCATGACTGCCTATATGCTGATGCATTTTCTGGAAGATAAGGAGCCATTTGCATTTTTGAATCAAATAAAATGATGATATATTTTAGCATTAGATTGTAAATTACAAAATCCCCGGGAATTTTCAGAAGCTGAACATAATTGGAATGCTTCGTGAAATGAATCCACGGGGATTTTGTTTTCTTATTATGCAATTGAAACGACGCTATTCATAAACCTCCATATCCGGCTGGGCACTGTCTGAACCGTCAGAACCATCTGCTCCGGAGTCAGCACCAGGGGCTACATAATCCCAGTTGTTATCTTCACTTGGCTCATAGCCATCGCCGGGAGTCTCTGTGTAATCCGGAATCGCAGGAGCATCTCCTCCAGAAGTATCCCCTCCAGAAGTATCCCCTCCGGAAGCATCCCCTCCGGAAGTATCTCCGGAGCCATCACCGGTATCCTCAGAAGGATAAGTGATCTGATCACTGCCAGAAGAATCGCCGCTGTTTGCAGGATCTGAGCTGTCACCGGAAGTATCAGGTTCATAGTAATCCTGGCTGTTGTCATAAGAAGTATCATAGTTGCTTTCCTGGTTATAAATAGGAAATTCTGTTTGTTCGGCAGCAGCTTCTGCTTCGGCAGCTGTCTCAGGTGCTTCTACCAAAGTAGTCTTGGCTGTAGGAACCCGGCTCTCCTTTGGAACTACCACGGAAATTCCAAACATAGCCACGCTAAGCAAAATGGCTGTGGAAGCAATGCGAAATTCATCTCTGTATTTCATAAGTATTTTACCTCATAAGTATGTTCAAAACTGTTTTATTCAATCAACGTCCCCATTATAACATATCTGCAGCAAAAAATGTAAAAAAGATATAGAGCATATTTTGGAAATATAATCTAAAACAATTCCTTTTTCAGCGGAAATGGAAGTAGAAATATGGTATACTGAAGTATATTTAAACAGGTTTTATAACAGTGCAATGGCTTTAATAAAAATATAGAAAAGAGGATGGTTATGGGATTACAATATCATGTGAAAAAAATAGAACGAAAAGAGCAGATTGAACATTGTGAAAAGTTCTTTATTAATCAATATATGTGGAACAGCAAACAGAGCCCACTTGTCTACGGATGGATGGGATATGTGGAAGGGGAAGGACTGTTTGTGAAAATGGTTTGCGAAGAAAAAAATCCTCTCAGACGGTATTACAGGCACAATGATCCGGTTTATACAGATAGTGCAATGGAAATTTTTCTTGCTTTCCCAGAGGAAAACCAGGCACTTTCAAATGAATGTATGTATACAAATTTTGAGATCAATGCAAACGGTGCAATGCTTGCCAATTATGGACGCGGGAGAAAAAGCAGATGCTCCATTAGCGAAGAGCAGTTTGCCATGACTGGTGTGAAGGCAGCTGTAGAAGAGAATAAATGGTATCTGGAGGTACTTTTCCCGGAAGAATATCTCAAAGAAATCTGTGATTTTGAAGAAATAAAAAAGGGCAGAAGCTTTTACTGTAATTTCTATAAAATTTCAGAGTCAGAGGAAATTCTGCATTTCGGAAGCTACTCTCCCATTGAAAGTGAGAAACCTGATTTTCACCTGCCGGTCTGCTTCGCAGAGGCAGTGATGGCATAACAACACCATTGGAGGAGTACAAGCAGCCCTGGTTTTGATGTTATGGATTAAGGACAGGAAACTTACAAGTTTGGCTCAAAAACTCAGGATGCAAGACATTTTGACAAGTTCCCGCTTTTCTTCTCGATATTCCCTAGGGGTCACCTGATAGTGCTTTTTGAAGGCTTTGCAAAAATAATCTACATTGTGAAAACCAGTTTCGGCTGAAATGGTGCTGACTTTTTTCTCTGTATGGGAAAGCAGAAGGGCAGCCTGTTTCAGCCGATAGTTTATGAGATAATTAACTGGCGTGATGTGAAGATAGCTCCGAAAAAGATTTAGGGCAGAGCTTTTACTGATCATAGACTGTGCGGCGATCTCATCCAGGGAAAGATTTCTTCTGTAATTTTCGTGAATGAACTGCATCATCAGCTGGAGCCTTGCACGGTTTACAGAGAATTGCCCAGTGACTTCCGATGTAGTGGAAAGGTCTGTATGTTCATATATTTCCAGCCAGAGCTGCTGCATAAGGGCTGAGGTCAGAAGATGGCAGGAAGAACCGGAAGCCTGTGCAGAAATAATTTGCTTCATAAGATCCAGAATTCTGGATTGCCAGGAAATTTCCCTGCGAAAAGTCCAAAAAGGAATATTTGATGAAACGATAGGCTTCACATAGTTTTGGTAGATATAGCTGTCTGTAGCTGCAAGGAAAGAGGGCATGCAGAGAAAGTTTGGGATGACAGCATCCTCAGGAGAGGAAAAACGGTGAAGGAATTTGGAGTTAATAAAAATGCCGCTGTCTGTTGGCAACTCCAGCTGCTTTTCCCCAATCCAGGCAGTTACGGTTTCGGATTGAACATATACAAATTCCAGCTCCGTATGCCAGTGCCAGTCTATACAGTTAAAATCAAACTGGGCTAAATGTTCATAATAGTAGCGAAAGGGATAGTCCTGGCTTCCGTGAGACTGGGTCTCCATTAAATTTTCGTCTGTAACAATTTTGGTATATACGTTGGTTTCTTTCATATCTGGTTTATCCTTTGTTTTACGATATTATACAATAAAAATCGAAAATAATCCAATGAAAAATACAATCAAATATAATATAATCCAATAAGACAAAAATCTTCTTCAAAGAAGAAAAAAGGAGAACCAATCATGCCAAATTACCAAAAAACCAAACGAGCCTGTTATCTGGGTTTTATTACCCAGGCTATAGCAGCCAATTTTGCACCGCTGCTGTTTCTGAAATTTCACACAGATTATCATATTTCCCTTGGAAATATTGCATTGATTTCCACCTGTTTTTTCTTTACCCAGCTGCTGATAGATTTGTTTTGTGCCCGGTTTGTAGACAAAATCGGATATCGTGTGTGCATTGTGACTTCTGAAATCAGTTCCGCTTTAGGACTGGTTGGGCTGGCATTTCTTCCGGAGCTTTTGCCAGATCCTTTTATGGGAATTATCATCAGTGTTATTGTTTATGCTGTTGGAAGCGGACTGATTGAAGTGCTTTGCAGTCCCATTATGGAAGCGTGTCCTTTCGAAAATAAAGAGGCAACTATGAGTCTTCTTCATTCCTTCTATTGCTGGGGGTCTGTGGGAACCATTGCAGTTTCCACCCTGTTTTTCGCAGTTTTTGGAATGGACAGCTGGAAGTGGCTGGCAGTTTTGTGGGCAATCGTTCCAACCATTAATGTTTACAATTTTGCTACTTGTCCTATCAAGCATCTGGTGGACGAAGGGAAAGGAATGAAAATCGGGGAACTGTTTCGTAAGCCTGTGTTCTGGATCGCTGTGTGTCTGATGGTGTGTTCCGGGGCATCAGAGCTGTCCATGTCCCAGTGGGCATCTGCCTATGCAGAGGCGGCACTTGGACTGTCTAAGACCATCGGAGACTTGGCTGGTCCCTGTATGTTTGCCATTACGATGGGAATCAGCCGTGTGATTTTTGGAAAATACGGAGATAAAATGGATCTGATGAAATTTATGGCAGGCTCCGGAATTTTATGCGTATTCTGCTATCTTCTTGCATCTCTGTCCTCCAATCCGGCAGCCGGATTGATTGGCTGTATTGTCTGTGGATTTTCCGTTGGAATAATGTGGCCGGGTACTATTAGTATATCCTCTAAGAAATTTCCGGCAGGCGGAACCGCCATGTTCGCCCTTCTTGCCATGGCAGGAGATCTTGGAGGCAGCATAGGGCCTGGAATCGTCGGCCGTGTCACCCAGAATGCCGGAGATAATATCCGCATAGGTATGGGCGTAGGACTGATTTTCCCAGTGGTGCTGCTGATAATGGTTTTTTTGCTTGGAAAGGTGAAAGCAGAGGAAAAATAACTGGTATTTAAAAATGTAATAAGAAGGCTGAGGCATTATTTAAAGCGGATTGGCGTAAATTAAAGATGAGTATACACTATGAGCATGCATACGATGCAAAATGGAGGGAATATGCCAGATCAGAAGCTGGATAATCTTTTAAACCTTGCGCTGGATGCTACAGAAGAGGAAAGAGAGAAATCCCGGAACCTGAATGTAGGGTATGAGAAACAAACACGAAAGTGGGAAATTATTGTGAAGTATAGTGAGGTGGGAAAAGATGAGGATTCTGTTGAGGCGTTGCTAGGCGGAAGCGAAATCTCCGTGGTCTCCCTCCTTGGAGGATACGCTATTGTGACGCTTCCTGAAAGTATGCTGGACGAATATTCCAGGCGGCCACAGATAGAATTTATAGAAAAGCCTACCCGTCTGTATTTTGAAGACTTTTTTTCAAAAGAGGCAAGCTGTATTACCCAGGTACAGCGCAATGAGCCGGGAAATTTACAGCTGACAGGACGAGGCGTGCTGGTTGGAATTGTGGATTCTGGTGTGGATTACCGTCATCTGGCATTTCTCACAGCAGATGGAAAGTCCAGGATATTGCGTTTGTGGGATCAGGGCATTCCCGGTAATCCGCCGAAGGGATATGCAACAGGAACTGAATATACGAATGAGGAAATCAATGAGGCGCTGTCCCTTTCTGTACAAGAGGGGAGGCGCCTTGTTCCGTCTGAAGATGGAAGCGGTCATGGAACAGCTGTGCTTGGAGTAGCTGCAGGCAGCGATTTTTCCCGTGGCGCAGTGAACCGGGGCGTGGCATATGAAAGTGACCTTCTGGTTGTGAAAATGGGAATTCCAAGACAGGATTCTTTTCCAAGAACTACAGAGCTTATGCAGGGAGTAGACTATCTGGTGCGGCAGGCACTGGCTATGGGACGACCAATGGTAATCAATTTAAGTTTTGGAAATAACTATGGCTCACATGAACCTTATAATTAAGGGAAAACATAAGAAAACACTGATATTTCCTGTGTTTTCAGGCAATTCAGTGTTTTACTCGGATTCATGTTTGGTTGTTGTTTGAGTCTTATAATACTCGGTCAGGATCATGTTAATCTGCTGGGAACGTGTACGATAGTTCGCTTTTGCATCCTTATCAATCTCAGCAACCAGTTCTTTGGACAAAGTAGTATAGACCTGAATATTGTTGGAACTGATAGCCATGTGGCACCTCCGATTCAATTTAATAGAATTATTCTATCATACTTCTTCGGGAGGGGCAATGTGAACTGAAAATTGAAGAATTATTGTTACTGTAAAATTGGAACGGTCGTAAAGAAAATCTATGAATAGAGAACGATAAGAAAGGTAGAACAGACAATGAAGAAAACAATTTTTGAAGAGATGGGCGGTACTTATATCAGACATGGGGATTATCTTATCCCTGCTCTTACCTTACCGAAGGAAGAAGAACAAAGGGTTGTCGGTGTATGGGGACAAAGACATTTGCGGTATTTGAAGGAATACCGCAGATTGCTATATCTGAATATGCTTACAAGCGGCAGGCTGAATGGTTATTTGGCTGATATAGAAGAACAGGCACAGGAACGCTTTGAAAGACTTGTAGAACAGATGAAACAGGCACAAGGCATTACAGAACAGCTAAAGGTGGAAAATGTCTTGGAATGGATAGGAAGAATGAACAATATACAAGTATGTGCGAGGGAGATTGTGGATAAAGAGATAATTTATCAAGAATGAAATGTAAGATAAATAGTGTATAAAATGTAGCAGGGCATCATAAGATAAAATTGTAATTGCATTTTCCACATAGTTCGTGTAAAATGTAATTAGAAAAGCTGTGCATCAGCGGTGGGTTGACACCTAAAATCTGATACGTTTTCCGAACGAAGGTGTCGGAGGTTGGCAGGCAACGGAAAAACCTGATATTTTCCAGACGAAGGTGCTGGAGGTTGGCAGACAACGGAAAAATCAACCATGAGAAGGGAATGTTTAGTGCTGCGGCGTGAACATTCCCTTCTCTAAATTTTATGGGATAAGGATTAAGTTATGGACAAAAGACGTGCAATTCAGATTATGACAAAAGCGGCACAACTATATAAAGAACATCTTGAGGATCAGAAGGTTTTGTTCCTATATGGCTTACCGAAAGAGGTGAATAAGCAATTACAGGAAAGTAATAAGATTTTGTCATCTGTACAGGGATATGAAGTTGTTTTCCATAGATACAATTTTTTACATTTGACAGGAGTTCGATTGAATAAAAAAGAGACAGCTTCTGCAATTCATTTTTACCAGAAATGCCTGGATAAGCGATTAACAGAAAATGATTTTGTTTTTGCAAAAGATGGCTCTACGGGGCAAAAATTGGATATATTGGAACGTATGATGCTTATTAAGAAAAACGTAACAATGATAGGAGAATTTACAGATCGAGGACCGAAATTATATACAGAAAAAGCTGCCGGGAATATATGTGGTTGTATTGGCTTCGTAAAAGATAAAAATACGAAATTAAATGTACCGAACACATTGCTGAAAAAGGACATCAGAGATGTAACAGCACAGCCTACATATAAAGTATTTGCTGTAATATCAAAACACTATACAGATGAGAAATATACAAATCTTGTGAAGATGGACAAAAGTATTGATTTGAAAGAGTGTTGTTTCTCAGAAACAATAGAAAATATGATAGATAGAGAAAATCTATAATGAAATATAAAGAAACCATGCTACTGCTTTTTGTAACAGTATCATGGTTTTATTGTTTGTCGTCTATATTTTAAGTTGATTATTACTTTACAAAATTGGCAATGTTATAATTATCATTGATTTTAGAAGAAGGGAGTATCGAGGGAAATTAGTGGAACTGGTTTTGCAAGCATAGCGTTTGGATATCCAAACGCACTTTGGGAGCCCCCCAAACCCCATTTGTTGGCTTTACAAAGTAGGAATTTTTTGCTCAAGATAAAAAGAGAGTGCGTAAGCGGAAAGAAATCAAATTATGCTTACGCACTTTGTGCCTCACTTTTGCTCGGTGGTTAGCAGTTTGTGAATTATTGGGATGAAGCAATATAACTGTTTTGAGAAAACGGGATATTTTTTATATTAGTAGTTTAAACATTATAGTTCTGTGTTGTGCGATTTTTGCCTGGATTGAACAGGATGTTTTTTTTGCAATTCCTGTTTCCTCTGATATTCAAGTTCCCAGGTACGATGAGAGAAGCTATAGGGATCTTCCATATTGAGATCATCCACTTCATGGGTTGCGATATCACGATAGTGATAGTCATAATATTCACCAAAAGTACCTTTGAGCTGCTCAATCAGTTTCTCTCGGAAAGTAGGTCGTATCTGGATTCTGGCATCCAGTAATTCTGTATATTGCTCTGGTTTAGGCCGGAGTTTTTCCTCTTGGAAAGCGACAGCATCTTTTTCAAGCTGCTCTTTGAGAGCCATATCCTGAGAATCGAGAATATCCAGATTCTTATCCATCTGGTCGTATTTTCTGGAAAGGCTCGCCATATCTTTCTCTGTGGAGCATTCAGCCTGAAACAGCAGCTGTTCTTTGGCAGATTTCAGTTCCTCGATTTCTTCTGTTACGGTTGTAAGCTGCTGGTTTAACTTTATATGCTGGAAAGGATTTAGAATACTGGTTTTACTTTTTTGCACATTTAGTTCTTTCTTTTCAGTAACTTTCGCTTTGAGCTTTTTCTTAATGGTATCATATTTATTTAGGATAGGACGAAAATGCTGCATCCAGTCATGGATCACTTCTTTTTGCATTTCATTATGAAGTAAATGATATTGTGTAAAAATCATATGATTGCGGATTGCTTCTAATGTTTCTGCAATTACCGGAATAGATTTTTCGACAGCTTGAACCAATTTTTTTATCTGTGTTTTTAATTCCCGTAGTATTCTGTTATCCGCACGAACCCGACGGTTGATTTCACACCGGTCTGCTATCATGCCTTTCTTTTCCATATTCTGGGCAATGTAGCCTTCGTGGATGGTTGGCTGTTCAGTGATTCCCTGAGCTGCAAAACTGCGGTGATCAATGGCGGCATTTATCTGATTAAGGGCAAGCATTTTATTTACGGCATCTGCCCAGTTTGCTCTCCAGAGGCAGAGCTGTTCCTCACTGTTCCATTGTTCGGAAATCGGGTTTTGTCTGCCATACCGGGTGCTTTTTGGATGTTTGTCGATACGTTCATAACCTTTCTCCTGTGCTGCCGAGGGAGTCAGATATACTTTCTTTTTCCCAGCTTTATAACGATACTGTTTTTCCCAGCCCTCTTTCTGAGCATCCTTAAATTCAGAAGCAGTAAATCCCTTTTCCTCTCCATCTTTGATGCATAGATATTCTTTTTCGGTTTTATACTGCCATGTTCCGTTTTCGTTTAATGGACGGACAGTAAGTAGAATGTGTGCATGGGGATTGTGACCATCTGTATCGTGAATGGCGAAATCGGCACACATTCCCATATCTACAAAATTCTTTTGAATAAAATTCTGAAGAAGAGAAATATTGCTGTCTTTATCCAACTCAATAGGGAGTGCGACAACAAATTCTCTTGCCAGTCGGCTGTCTTTTGTTTTTTCAGCAGCTTCTACAGCATTCCAGAGTTGCTCCCGGTTTTTCCATTTAGGCGGAGCCATAGGGGGAAGCATTACTTCCTGATAGATCAGTCCATGTTTTCGGGTGTAGTCATGCTGGATGCCATCGTAATCATTGTATATGCGGCTACAGCTCATATAAGCAGATGCAGCGACAGCAGACCGCCCGGAACCACGGCTGACGACCTTGGCTTGCATATGATAAATTGCCATATCTGGCACCTCCTTTCGATGTTGCCTGCAACAGCGGATAGCCCTCGGCAGAGCGCACGAGCCCCGTAGGGGATACCACCGCCCGATTTATCGGGTGGTGAGTAAGTGCGCCCTTCGGGAGTAGAACTTGTGTATTTACATTCCTCTTAGCCGGAGCATCAGCTCCCGCTTTAGGGTATCTAAATCCATTTCTTTAATATGTGGAGCAATGCTTTCCAGAATCGCTCCTTCTTGAATCAATCTGCGTGTTCTGGCATTACGTTCCTTTTTACGGTTTCTTGCTTCGATTTCTTCCAGTCTGTGTTTTGCCTGTAAAAGCACTTTTTCTTCTGGTGTCATAATTCTTTTATTTGCCATATCTGGCACCTCCTTTTTATGCCCGTATCCGGGCGATTTAGTTTTAAAATCTTGTGGTTTAGTACTATAGTTTTAGATAACTGACAGTGGCATGTCTCTGGTGATAAATAAGAAAAGAAAGTAGTACTACTGTCAGTGAAAAATAGTTATTGTGCGATGCTGCTTTGTTTCAACTCTGGTTTGAAGTGTGATTATCTAACAGAATTTTTTTCGTTTTTTTTAAATTAGCTGTTGCATTGTCCTGACGGATATTCCGGTTATTGATACGGATGGGAACACATCTCTCCAGAATCCGGTCATAAATTCGCTTGTGTGCGATATCAGCGGCGTTATTCAGCTCTGATAAAGTGAGATTGGTTGTTATGATCAGGGGCTTTTTACTGCGGTAACGGCTGTCAATCACATTGAATACCTGTTCCAGTGCAAAGTCAGAGTTCCGTTCAATTCCGAGGTCATCAATGATCAGAAGGCTGTAGCGGTTTAAGCTGTGGATGAACTGATTCCTGTCTTCAAAATGCATTCCGGTAAGGGTATTCAGAATCCGGGAAAAGTTGGTCATCAGTACCGGGACGCCTTTTTCCAGAAGGGCATTGGCAATGCAGCCTGCAAAGAAAGATTTTCCAGTACCGACATCGCCCCAGATGAGAAGTCCGGAAGCGTTTGCTTTCATCTCTTCCCAGTTACTTACATAATTGTGTGCAAGTTTCATTTCCGGATTGCTGCCGTTATCTTTGGCAAAGGTGTAGTCATAAAGTGATTTGTCCTGTAAGCCGCTGGTTTTGAGATGCTCTATTTCCATTTGCTTTTCATGAAGTTTTCTCTGGGCTTCCTCCTGTTCAAAGATCTCCTGCTGGCACTTACAGCGGATGGAAGGAATAAGAACCTTTCCCTGTAATTCATGCCTGCACTGTCTTGGCGTATTGCATTTGGAACAGTAGATCAGGTGATTTGTTTCGTTAAAATATTCATCAGACTGAAGCTCTCTGTTTGGTGTGATAGCTGTTGGTTTTTCTGTAAATGTTGTCATAATGTTTCGTATTCCTCACTTTCATAATTTCGTTGCCGGGAAACAGGATGATCCTGTCTTGCCCAACGGATGATGGTAGCTGCATGGTTTTGGTATTGCTTTCCGGTAGAAGCCATATAACCGGATAAGCGTTCCATATAGTCCTGCCAGTCAGGGATTGTCTGCCGGATATTTTCCAGCTCCGTCTCTGACAGAAAAACATTTTGAAATGTTCCATAGGGTGAGCGTGGCTCTTTACTCCCTCTTATTGTTAAATGGTTCTTTTTTATCTCTTTCTTATTACTGGACAGTTTTCTGTCTGTATCAGGGAAAGAATCCTGTCTGTCAATAGGACAGTTTTCTGTCTGTCTTGAGGAAAGAATTCTGTCTGTATTGCTGAGGGTTTCTTTCGGGATTTTTACATAGATCCGATTAGGGTGTCCGGGTCCCTGCCGTTTTCGGAAGATAAGCTCTTGTTTTTCCAGTACTGCCAGAGCAGTTTTCACCGTCATCTGGCTTTTGTGGAGAACTTCTGCCAGTGCTTCAATCGTAAAGTAGAGGAACACATGACCATTTGTATCTGACCAGCCCTCATTTTTCTGGGAAAGCCTTGCACGGTCGAGCAGGATCATATAAAGCATTTTGGCAGTTTCGTTTATTTCCATGTCCAGAAGAAAACGGGGAAACATCATATAAGATGGCAGGCTTGTGTCTGCTGTCAGAAAGTCCGTCATGTGTTCACCTCCAATCACAATGGTTTATTCTCCAAGAAAATCCCAGTCTATATCACGATCCGGCTGTTCTTTTTCAGGAGCTGGAAAGGGCATCCTGATGGGGGATTCCCTTTCCAACATGCCTGCAGTCAGCCCGGACAGAAAAATCGGCAATGACTGTTTCAGGCTGTGTTCTACTGCTTCTACAATCTGTTTCACAAAAAGTTCTTCCCGTTCCCTTGTTTCCAGATAGGGATCAGCCTGAGTGCGGTAGTAGCGGTCAAAATAATCGACCAGTGCAAGGGAGATTACCTGGCTGTAAGATTTAAAATTCTGTCTGTCCATCGTCTGTAAATATTCCCAGGCTCTCCGCTGCTGGTCTTTGTCCAGATTAAATCGCAGGTTTGTGTTGCGGATATGGTTCTGCATGGCTTATCCCCTCCTTTTCAGGCTCATATAAGCCAGAGATTCATAACCTTTGGCAGTGGCACAGATATCATCAAGGATGGTAACTCGTGATTTGTCATACGCTCCAAAGTTACGGATCAGGCATCCACCGCCTCCGACCACATACAGGCGCATCAGGCCAGGATTGTATTCATATTTGCGGAGCGTGGCAAAAATATCTGTGACATACTGTCTGGCAACAGCAGTAATACAATCCAGATAAGACGCTGAAATGTCAGCGGTTCCAAACCGCAGAATCTGCTCTACGGTAGATTCTTCAATCTTTACTCCGAAGTTGTCCAGAACAGCGTTTTTAGCGGCAATCATGCATTGGTTTACGCCAAACTTTTCTGTCCAGCACCGGCTTTCCTGTGCTTTCTTATTATTGATATACAGAATGTTCATGGTTCCGTTGCCGATATCTGCAAGAAGATTTGTCCCCTTGAAATCTCCAAGTCGGTTTACGATAGCCGGATATCCCTGCGGGTAAAGGCTGCATCCCACAAAACGGAGATGATACTCTTTGCTGTTAAATCGGTAATGGACTTCTGGATTCTGGAGCAGATAGGAACGGAAATCTTCTCTCTGGTTTCTGATCCATGTCAGAGGAAGCCCGGCAGCCAGATGAACGTCTGCTTCACGGATGGAAAAGACATTCAGTTCCCTTGCAATCGCCATGAGAGTTAGAAGATAATATTCTTCGTCCATAGCTTTATCTGGGATAAATTCTTTGTGTCCTTCGCCAATCCGGTAGTAAATGCCGTTATATTCCAGAATATTCCCGGTGAAGATGGGTTCTGTTTCATAGGCTTTGATTCCGGTTGGTGTGACGGTATTTGCTGTTTTCATGTTGCCGTAGCCGTGATCTACAGCAATGATTTTTGTGTTTCTGAGTTCTCGCATAAAAAACACCTCCATTTTCGTATTGATTAATTCAGCAGGCTGTACCGGTGTGGTACTGCTTTGCTGTGAGATAAGCATACGAAAGTTGGAGGAAAAAGACATTGAGGGAAAATTGAGTTGGAATTGAAAAATAGGATATAATTTTGTAAAATAGAGCAATTTCTTTAGTTTTTTATAGCCCTGCATTTTTTTGTTATAAACGTTCATTAAATGTTGACATGTTATTATATGAATGGTAAAATTGTACAATAAAATGTGGAAAGTTGGATGGAATTTATTGAATTATAATAAAACTAATCGTACTTAACTGGCGGCTTATGTATTTGTAGAACTTAGAATAATAGAAAATTTAAAATATTATCAATTTTTACAGCTGTTGCAATGCTTTCAGTAGGAACAACAGTTTTTGCAAGTCCTTAACTGTTGTTTGATAAGGAGTGTAGTTTTATACAAATAGTGATATTATTGCAAAAAACTAGGATTTTATAAAAATAAAAAAATCAAGTCTATAGCTGTTTGAAGTGAGGAGAAAAGCGTATGAGAAATGTGTTGGCAACGGACATAAAAAACAATATTCGAAGCATTCGCTTTATTTTGGGGATTTTTCTAATCGTTTCGGCTACCCTGATGTCTGAGCATGAGATGTTGCAGAAGATCATAAATGCAGGCGGATCTGCAGAAGGACCAGGCTGGTTCGTAGCATACACCTATTGTATGAACAGCGTTAATATGCTTCTGTTTGTTCCCATTGCCGTTGCTTTTGCGGGTGGAGAGAATACGGAGGCTGAGCTGCACAGTCGTTTTTTTCTGTTCAGTTATATCCGTTCAGGGAGAAAACAGTATCTCGTAGGAAAAGCAGCAGGATTGTTGGTCTCCGGAGGTTTGACAGCTTTTTTAGCCATGGTGTTCCTTCTTGTAATCTGTATACTGAGGTTCGGTCAGTATCCTTCTCTGATTGACGGAAATTATGAGATGGCAGTGCTTGTGGGCAGAACGGCGGTAAGCTTTCTGAGATTGTTTTTAAATGGCGCTTTTTGGGCGCTAATTGGCGGTACGTCGGCTGTCATAACAAAAAATCGCTATATGTCCTATGCCGTTCCTTTTATTCTTTATTATGTCCTGACCGTATTTCAGGAGCGTTACTATCAAAAAGCATTCTTTCTGAGTCCCCGCTATTGGGCGGCGTCTATTTACTACAATGATATCTTCTGCATTGCTATATTAGCGGTTGGAATTTTTTTAACGGCACTGATCTTTATGTGCGCAATAGAAAGAAGGTTGCGGTATGCGTGATATTAAACAGGCTTTTTGGATTGCAGGCCAGAATTTCTATGGATGGAAAAAAAGTCCGAGGATCTGGATGACCTTTATTTTGGCAGCTATATTATGTCTGATGCTGTCGGATCAGATTATTTCCCATGCGATAAAATATGAGACAATCCTTCAGGTATTCGAGCCGTTTATTTGGACATATGGGGATGCATCCTCTGTTATGCTGTCCTCCCTGCTTTTAATCCTGCTCTTTGCGGACATGCCATTTATCAGTCAGGCAACTCCGTATTGGCTTGTACGCACAAAACGGAAGATATGGCTTGCGGGTCAGATTATCTATGTGATCCTGGCGACTGTGATCTATAATATTTTTTTGGCTGTGATGCTTGGAATTATGGGAGCTCCCTTTTCCTTTACGGGAAATGTGTGGAGCGAAACAGCGGCAATGTTGGGCTATGGCGGTGGGGAGAGCATAACCGTTCCTGTTTCCATAAAAACAATGGAAAGCTCAACTCCTTATATGTGCGCAGCAATAGTGTTTGGACTTGTACTTTTATATACTCTTTTTATCGCAGTTCTCATGTTGTTTTTAAATCTGGCTGCGGGAAATATGGCAGGGGTGATCGGTGCTTTTGCAGTCAGTCTGTATGGGCTCCTGCTGAACCCAGATGTTTTCCGGAAACTGTTTCATTTTACAGAAAGTCAGGAATATAGGGCGAACGTGTTCTGCGGCTGGCTGTCTCCGTTGAACCAAGCTACCTTTCCCATGCACAGCTTTGGTTATGATTACCTGCCAGGGATCGGGATGAGCATGTTCATATTTGCAATATTAATCATAGCGCTGATCGGCTTGTCAGCCGTCCGAATTAAGGGCTATAATTTCTCTTTTACGCAGACAAACGAATAAATGGAGGGCAAAATGGAATATGCAATCAGGTTGAAGGGACTGACAAAATCCTTTCAAAAAGAAAAAGTATTAAAGAACATTACCCATGATTTTGAAAAAGGGAAGATTCATGGGATTATGGGGTTTAACGGTTCAGGGAAAACCGTAATGTTTAAATGCATCTGTGGATTTTTACAACCTGAGAGCGGCACAGTGCTCGTAGGGGGAAAACAGATCGGGAAGGAGCTGGACTTTCCAGATTCCGTAGGCATTATCATTGAAAACCCTGGCTTCTTTCTGGATCTCAGCGGTTTTGCGAATTTAAAGAGACTGGCGTCTCTGAAACACCGTATTTCCGATGACGATGTGAGGGCGA
Source organism: Blautia acetigignens (assembly GCF_025566865.1). NCBI lineage: Bacteria > Bacillati > Bacillota > Clostridia > Lachnospirales > Lachnospiraceae > Blautia > Blautia acetigignens. The sequence continues at coordinate 524,210 of NZ_JAOQJM010000001.1, read as the reverse complement.
CGATGCGTGCCCTAGGGCTTGATCCTCTGTCTAAAAAGAAGGTAGGACAGTATTCTCTTGGAATGCGTGAACGTCTTGGTATCGCACAGGCAATCATGGAAGATCCGGAGCTTTTGATATTGGACGAGCCTTTTAATGGTCTGGACAAGCAGGGGGCAGGAGAGGTCTGCGAGCTTTTGCGGGGATTAAAGGAACGAGGGAAGACTATTCTTATCGCAGCACATAACATGCTGGAGATCGAATGGCTCTGCGATACGATCTGTGAGATGGATGCAGGTGTCCTGACGCAGATAAAATAAAAATACGGGGGAAAGAATATGGGAAAGGTATTAATTAAATGCATTCAAACACCAATGCAGAAATATTTTTATGATCGTTCTTTGGATTCTGTAGTTATGGTGAATGATGAAGAATATCAGATATTAAAAACTGTGGAAAAGACAAAATTGGTTCCTGATGGAGTGTTAAGACGGTTTGTGAAAAGCGGATTATTGCGTGAGACTGCGATAGAAGAAATTGAGCATCCTGAGACAGAAAACTTACATTTGTTGGCAGAACATTATATGGGCAATCTGATTTTGCAGGTAACTCAGCAGTGTAATTTGAGATGCAAATATTGTGCATATTCTGGAAACTACTATAATCGTTCCCATACGTCAAATAGGATGGATTTCGAGACAGCCAAAAAAGCAATAGACTTTTATTTGAAAAGAAGCGAAAAAGCGGATCAACTTGCATTATCATTTTATGGGGGTGAGCCTCTTCTGGAATTTGAATTGATTAAGAAATGTGTTTCCTATATTTTACAACGTAAAGGGGATAAAAAAATTCTTTTTACTATGACGACTAATGGGACTTTAATGACAGAAGATGTCATAGAATTTTTGGTAAAATATGAGTTTAATCTTATGATTAGCCTTGATGGTGATAAGAAAAGTCACGATATAAATCGAAGATTTAAAACAGGAAAAGGTTCATTTGACATTATTTTAGAAAATTTGAGTAGACTGAAAGCTTACAATGAAGAGTACTATTCAAAAGTTTTGTTTAATTGTGTTATTAGTTCTTCATCAGATCTTGAAAATATATATCGATTTTATTCGGAAGAAGAGCTGTTTGAAGCAGGGACAGTGAATTTCAATTATGTAAATCCAGTTGGTTTAAAAGATGAGACATTGTCGCGCATAACACAAAAAAATTTCAGAGTACATCGACTAGCATATATAAAGATGATTTTATCTGTATTAGAGAAGCGAAAATGGGATGCACAAAGTCGATTGTTGCGAAGAGAACTGCAAGATATGAAGCGGAAATATTGATATTATTTTAACAGAAAGGAGGAGAACCGTATGAAGAAACTCAACAAAAATATGAAGAAAAACAGGAACACGATTGAGTCTTTTGGGTGCGTTTGTGGATGTGGTTGCCCATGTTCATATTGTGCTGCGACTTGGTTATCTCAGCATAATGCGGATGCTTCAAGAGTGGTTATTAGTAATGACAATAGCGTAATGTACTAACAAGTTATAGTTACTAGTACATAGAACAGACTGCCTTATACATTAAAATAAATAAGGTAGTCTGTTTCTAAAAAATATACGAAAACGTTAATAGTGTCAGGAAGGTATTTATAAGTTAAAGAGTTTATAATTGAAGTTTCGTGAAAAAGCGACAATTCTATAAGATATATGGAGGAAAAATGAAAAAAAGTGTTCTAGCAATTATGGTAGGTGCGTTGTGTATTATTCTTTCCAGCTGTCAGGAAACACCAGAGGAGAGTTCGGTAGTCAGCAAAGTGGATGGGATTAGCGAGGCGGCTGTCTGTGAACCTCTTAAAAAAGGAGAAAAGAGAGAGACAAATGTTCCAACGCATTGGAAATTTGAAGAAAAGAAAAGCAACGACCGTGTGGTTATCCAGGCAGATATTAAGTTGGGCGAACAAAGCATTGGCAATCTTCCAGTCATAGAGATGCAAAATCACGAGTTAACGCAGGAAGAACTGAATGGATTGATTGATTATTTTACGGACGGTGAGGAACTATATATGCCACAGATGGTGACAAAGGATGCGTATCAGGAAGTGTTAGACAGGATTTCCAGCAAGGAAGGAAGTTACTTGCAATCAGCATATTCTACATCGATTGCAGGGATTCAAAACGCAACCCGAGAGGGGATGGAGCTTGCACCGGATGAAGCGTCTGCACCGGAAAAGATGGAGATAAAATTTCAAAAAAAAACAGAGGATCACGGTGTGGAAGCGGCACGGAGTTGGATGAGTACTGAATTGGAAAACACAGATACAGAGGATTATTTTACTGCAGATGTGGGCGAGGACAGGAAGGCATATATAGAAGCAGAGCGGTATAATCAGGAAATTGACAATGACAGTAGTTTTCTCTGGATGGAGGGTTCTAATTTTATAGAAGAAGAAACAATAGAAACTGAGGAAATGCAGAGTGAGTATTACAGTAGCTTTGGCATGGATACCAACGGCTATACAGAGAAATTTCATGAACTGGCAGATGCGTATCGAAAGTGCATGGACAAGATCACCTTTACAGAGGAAGATGGAAAGGAACAGGCAGAACAAGTTTTAGAGGATTTAGGTATCGATGGAATGGGCCTTGTAGATTCTGATCGTACCGTGTGGTTCCCGAATGGCGCATGTTCAGAGCGCAATGGTCTGGGACTTGGTAGTGATGCTTTGTGGCAGGGAGATCTGGATAGAGGATTACCGGGATATCTGTATTGTTTTTCGAAAAGTGTAGAGGGTATTACTTCAGTTCCTGATGGCGTGGTTGCGGAAGAAACAGTGGATAGTTATGTGCCTCCGTTCCAGGTAGAAACAATCTCTATTCTGATAACAGAGGAAGGAATTAAATATTTTAAATGGGATGGGATATCGGAAGAAGTCTGTACGGTGACGGAAAATACAAAGCTTCTGCCTTTTGAAAAAATACAGGCAAAGCTGACAGATCAGATTTTTTATTGGTATTCCGGAAAAGGCCAGTCTGCCAACGACACTACCGCACTGGAGTATGATGTGGTAAACGCAAAATTGCAGTATACTTATACCACAGCCTATCAGGAGCCGAAACACGCATGGTTGGTTCCAGCATGGATTTTTACTGTCAGGGAAAGTATTGGTGGAAATTCTCTACAGGAGCTTTCTTATGTGATCAATGCTTATGATGGCAGTGTGATTGGAGAAGCATATTAGGGTTCAGCGACACTTGAATTTTTATTGACCATAGAATTACAAGGTTTATCATGAGAATAATAAATATGCGATATTTGGCTTGGATATATAACAGGTAAGAATAGGAATAGTGCAAATGATTAAGCTCGCATTGATTGATAACGGTATACCTTATCATATGAGAAATAACAGGAATCAAAGGATTGTTCATAAATCTTTTTTGGCTTCTAAATGCGATCCAAGTGAGTATAAAGACGATAAATCATTCCATGGCGCTGTATGAGAAATAGAATTGCGGTTATAAGCCAAAGACCATATCTATTCCAAGGGACTATAGAGGAGAATGTTAATATCGATGGAAAGGCGTCAAGAGATGCAGTTGTTGAAGCATGTAGAAAAAGTGGTGCTTTAGGTTTTATTGAAAAATTGGATCATGGATTTGGACAAAAAATTGGACAAGATGGTGCAAAACTTTCTGGAGGAGAAAGACAAAAGATAGCTGTAGCTAGGGCTCTGCTGAAAAATGCAGACATTTTACTTATGGATGAGGCTACAGAAGGATTTGATGTTGAATCAAATGAAGCTTTACGTGAGTTATTACATAGTGAATTAAAAAATAAGACTATCGTTTTTATTACGCATAAGTATAAAGAACTGGAAAGTGTTGATAAAGTATATCGCCTTTCAAAAGGAATTTTAGAATTGGTGCGGAGTTAGAGATATAAATTTCTAATAGAACTGAGCCACTATGCATTTGACATATTGTATCAAACAGTAGGTTGATGACGAGATGATTGTAATGTATCGCAGATTGAACAAGCAGAGGAGCATATTTACAAGTTCTCAGGCATTGATGAAGGCAATATACCTAGACTATAAAAAATTTGAGATAGGAGGAGCGAAAAGTGTCAAAAAAAGAAAAGTGATCCTTATGTAAACGCTCCATGTCTAAGAAAAAATGGAAATGGACAAGCGCCTAGTCTTGGAGTGTATCTCAAAACTAGGCGTTTACATTATTGAGGCAATATATTTTACAAGTGTTTGTAGGAACCGTTAGTGCTTGGTGAGAAGAATACTTTTTGCCAGAGCAATTCCAGCTTGTGGATACAATTCTTGAATTGCTTGATATTTTTCTTCAATCAATTCGGGTTCGTCTGCCCATATATCCTCATAAATTTTCAAGGCTTTTTTAAAATGGGTTTTCGCTTGCGAAATATTTGCAGTGATCAGGCAGATACTTCCAAGGGATTCCTGTACCTGGGCATAATCCAAACAGTGGTTTGAATTATATTCTTTGATAATCTGTGCTAATTTCTGAAGAGCAGACAGGGCAAGGTCAGGTTCTTGTATTTCAATTAAGAGGACAGCATAATTATTAATCTGAGGAATACTGTCATTAGTATAAAGAAGCTGGTATTGTTGTAAAAGAGAGATACCCATTTTCATGTGCCTTTTAGCGAGATCAAGTTGTCCGTTGATTCGGTAAAGCCCTCCAAGATTGGAATGGAGGTTGGAAACCAGGTGGGCATTTTCTTTTGTGGTTTCTTTTATTTGAGCAAGTGCTTCTTTTTCTAATTTTATCGCTTTTTCTGTTTTGGGTTCCAGAGTTGCCTGATAATCCAATAGTAAGGCACGGTCAGATGCAGTCCCGTAAGTATTTGCTTTTATAAAATGCTGTAGTTCCTGGATGATTTTTTTCATACCCTTTTGATAGTGGTACTTCTCCATATATGGAAAAACATCTTCTAAAAATAACAGGTATTGGGGAATATCGTCCTTTTCAATGAAAAGCATGATGTTTTCTACTGTTTGAAATAATTTTTTATAATAGCTAACTTCAATGCCATGCATCAAACATATTTTTTGCAGAGAATCCAATAACGTGTGGCAGCTTGTAACAGAAGGTGCGGTCTCGGAAACTGCAATTTCCTGAATCATTGGATGCAGAGAAATAGTATGCCGGAGACTTGACTGTACAAAACCTGTCTCGATCAGATCATTCACGTCATTTAAAGTAGGCAGCTCCAGCCATTTGGAAAATATACGGGCAGAAATACCAGATGAAGGCATAAAACACATATTGCACATAATATCCTGCTGTTTCCGTGATAAGGAGTATAACGAAAACAGGGTATGGATATGGTTGTAATAGGTGGCTTTTTTGCTCTGACCATCTTTCATTACTTTAATCTTATCTTCATTATGAAGAGAAGCCTTTTCCTCTTGAAGTTTTATCAATAATTGCTCTGGAGTTAAAATTCCATTTTCCAGAAGTTTGGCTGCCAGTTCGACAGCAAAAGTATGGTAGTGTACAGTTTCTATGATTTTTTCTACGATTGCCCGGTTTTCCTCTGCTTCTGAATAAAATACAGATGTCAGTTGAAAAAGAGTGGGTATATCTTTCAGTTCTTTTAATTGAAAACTACAGTATTCAGACAGTTGGCTTCTGGTTGTAAATAAAACCCGGCAACGGTATTTTAATACGACTGACAGGCAACTGTCCTGTGTGGATGTGACATTAAAATTGTCTATGATCAGCAGTGTATCAGATTTCAAAGAGCGTAAGAAACGGTTATGTCTTTGAAAACGTTCCTGCTCACTGATTTCTGGTGGATCATCAATAAAATCCATGTCTACAATATCTTGATATAGATTACCGGTGTATTCCATATAGAGAATATTGGTGTACTGTTTTCTGTATTGCTTTGCATAGGCTTTAGCAAGCTCGCTTTTTCCAATTCCGGCAATTCCATAAAGAAATATATGTCGGTTCTCTTCAAACAAAGTATGGAGTTCATCCAGTTCTTCTTCTCTTCCTAGAAAATGACGGCATGGTTTTGGGACTTCGCTGTCCATAATGTAATCCAGAACAATCGGAGATAGAACACCTCCTGCAATCAGTTTTTGATTTCTTGTATCACGTTTAATAAATTGCCGTTCCATACCAAAAGAAAGTACTTTTGCTAAAAACAACAGCCTTGAATCAGAAGGTTTATATAGAGATACAAGTTCCTGCTTTTTTGTATCCGAAATCGTATCGTCCTGTATGAATAACGTGTAAATGTCCTGTATAACCATGTTGCAGTCTGCCATTAAGGGAAGTAAGTTCCGCTGAATGGTTGTTGCCAGTTTTTTCTGATTGCTGGGTTTTGCATAATATGAGGTTATTTTGGGACTGATTTTTGCTTGTCCGGTTATCCAGCGGCAAATTAGACCATTATCCATAGAAAAATCTTCATTTATCGGATCATTCATAAAATCTTCAAATAATTCGTATAAAAAATCAGGTTGGTTCATCTGATTGCTTTCACTGATTTGATTTTTTAGGCATGTGCTAATAGAAGAAAAATCACATCGTTCCAACAGAAATCCCTCCTTTGGTTTTCGTGTTTTATATTCTTAAAGTCTTTTTATTATAACACGAACAAATGTTCCGGACAATAGGAATTGATACTGTATAGGAAGAAAATGAATCTTAAAAACTCAATCTGCGGTCAATTTCAATTCAATGTGATTGGTGCAGAATAATTTTAGAATGTAATCAGGCTTTCGAAAGCCGAATTCAATTCATACAGAACTTTTGTACAATCCTGCCGGCATAGGATGTAGAGAGAACTGTATGCTGAAGGAGGCATATAGCATGAATACGTTATTTGATTCTGTAGAAGTTCTGGATACAAAAAAAGAAATCCAAAAAGAGAATGTAAGCTATGAACATGCAGGATATCAGATTCGAGTGCATTTTAATGGGGAAAAGACATTGATCCAGTGCATTCAGAATCTTACTGAACGAAAAATTGCAGGTTGATTTTCTTAAGTTCTTGTTGTAAAATAAAGACAATTAAAGACAATGACTACGCAAGACCGATGAAAAGAGGGATAGAATGTATCAGGCAGGAATTTATTGCCGAATTTCCATTGAAGAGCAAAATAAAGAGGGTGAATACAGCAATAGTATTCACTCTCAGATTCAGATGGCAAGAGATTATATTGCAGAGAATAAAGATATTGCAGAGAAAAAAGTTTATGTAGACGATGGGGCTTCTGGAAGTAATTTTGAAAGAACTGAATTTCGGAGGATGCTGGCAGATATTGAGCTTGGTGTTATCAATATGGTGATTTTTAAGGACGTATCTCGACTTGGAAGAGAACATATTGATACCAACTATTATCTAGGCAAATATTTCCCGGAGAAACAGATTCGGATTGTTTCGATTCTGGATAATTATGATTCAGCCGTTGGAACTTATGATGAAATGTTAGAAATAAAAACTTTGCTGAATGATATGTATTTGAGAGATACATCCAGAAAGATTAAGACAACGATTCAGACCAAAAGAAGTATGGGCGAATATACTCCGAAACAGCCCCCCTTTGGATATGTGAAAAGTAAAACAATTCATAATCATCTGGAAATTGATCCTTATGCAGCCGAGGTTGTTCGAAGAATTTACAGAATGTATCAAAATGGATTTGGCTGTACGGTTATTTGCAGGACTTTGAATGAAGATGAAATCCCTTGTCCCGCAAAATATAAAAAGGAAGTTTTAAAAACCAATTATGTATGGGATTCGGGAAAAGGTCTGTGGACATCGTCTACTGTAAGTGGAATTTTAAAGAATCCGGTCTACACTGGGGCGGTTGTGATTCGGAAACATGAAAGACCGTCTTATAAGCTGAAATACAAAAAGGCAATTCCCCTGGAAGAAATGGAGCTGGTGCCGGATGCACATGAGGCAATCATTTCTAAAGAAGAGTTTGATAGGGTTCAGCAAATAAGAAAGGGGCGCAGAGTTTCCTATTTTGATAAAAACAATGAACCACATAAATATGTGGGACTGCTCTTTTGTGGGAAATGTAAAACAGCCATGCGAAAACGTTATCTGGCATCTCATAAAGACTATGACGGATATATGTGTGGTTTTCATCAGAAGCAGGGGCAGAATTACTGTGAGCTGAATCATATTACATTTGAAAAGCTGGATGAACTGGTTGTATTTGCAATCAACCAGCAATTGAAACAGATGAAGATGGATATGAAGAATCTGGAAACTCAGATCAGACAGAAACAGCCGGAACTGGATGGTAAAATTGCAAAATTGCAGGCAAAAATAGAAAGAAATCTGGAATACCGGAAACGAGCATATGAACAGTTTATGGATGAAGTACTTTCCAAAGAGGAATATCTGGAATTAAAACAGATGTATGAAACAGAGAATCAGAAATATCAAAAAGAATTATCAGAACTGAACCATGAAGAGCAAAGGCAGCGGGCGGCGGTCAATGAAACAAAGATATGGTTGGAGCACTTTAATCGCAGAAGAATAACGGTAAAGCAGCTTACCAGAGAAGCGCTTGTGGAGTTAGTTGATAAAATTTATGTATATCCAGAGCAGAAAATAGATATATATTTTAAGTTTGCTTCAGTAGAGAGTTCACCAGATAGAATACTTGAGAAAGATGGGGTGATATGATGTATCAGATGGGTGTATATTGTCGTCTGTCGAAGGATGATGGAGAGAATAAAGTTAGTGAGAGTATTGAAAATCAGATGAAACTGATTCGTGAGTATGTGACTAAATCAGAGGATCTGGAAATCGCAGATATTTATATTGATGACGGTTATTCGGGGCTTTATTTTGCGAATAGACCGGAATTTCAGCGGATGATGGAGGATATCTACAAAGGGAAAATTCAAGGCGTTATTACGAAAGATATTTCCCGGCTTGGGCGTGAACATATTGAAACCAGTAACTATATTGAGCGTGTTTTTCCATCTTTGGGTGTGCGTTATATTGCAATTTTGGATGGCGTGGATTCTGTTCATCACAGTAATGAAGAATTGGCACAGTTTAAGACGTTGTTTAATGATATGTATAGTCGTGATATATCTAAGAAAATCAGAGGTGCATTGACCGCCCAGAAGAAACGGGGACAGTTTATGTCTGGGTTTGCCCCATATGGATATGTAAAAGATCCGGCAGATAAGCATCATTTTCTTGTAGATGAAGAAGCAGCTAAAGTGGTACGGAGAATCTTTTATATGAGTTTGGAAGGATATTCCAGGGATGGTATTGCAAAGAAACTGAATCAGGAAGGAATTCTGACACCGTCAGAGTATAAGAGAAAGGTGCAGGGATTGAAATATGCCAATGCATTAGAAAAAGCGGGTGCAAAGGGCTGGGCATATCCTACGATCAATGTAATTTTGCGAAACAGAGTTTATACAGGGGCTATGGTACAGCATAAATCAGAAAAGATATCCTATAAAGTGGAAAAGTATCAATATATTCCAGAGGAACAGCAGTATATTGTGGAAGGAATGCACGAAGCAATTATTAGCAAAGATACTTTTGAGCAGGTACAGGAACTTATGAAGAAAAGAACACGGACACCGGGATTTAATAGCGAAGTGAGAAAGGTAAATCCATACGCAGGAATTATTGTTTGTGGAGATTGCGGATATAATTTCCAGAGGGTTACTTGTCGGGACGGTTATGAGTGCGGTACCTATCACAAAAAAGGAAACACAGTTTGTTATTCTCATTTCATTAAAAAAGAAGTATTGGATTCTATTGTAAAAAATGAAATCCAAAGACAAGCGGAACTGGCACTGAAAGAAAGTGATAAGGATGAAATATTAAAAGTAGCAGATAGGAAGAAGGAGGTGCAGAGACGATGTGCAGAAGCAGACCAGCAGATTGAACGGTTACAAAAAGAACTTGCGGCTGTCCAAAAGTATAAAAAGAAAACTTACGAAAATTATGTAGATGGTGTTCTGGATAAAGAAGAATATCTCTCCTATAAGGCAGAATATGAAAAGCAGGATAAAGATATCAGGGCGAAGATTCAGTTGGCAGAACAAGAGAAAGACAGCTTTGGAGAGGCAGAAGAATCTTATGAAAACTGGATAGAGAAATTTATCAAGTATGGAACATTATCCGAAGTGACAAGAGAAATTGTGACAGAATTGATTGAAAAAATTGTTGTGAATGGAGATAAGAGCATTGATATTGTATTTAAGTATCAGTCGCCTTATCCGGTAGAAAAACAGGCAGTGTAAAGACTGCAAATTTTTTTACAGTAATTTTCCCCTAGTTATAATGAACACACAGAGGAGATTCCCTGCTGGAAACTTATCTGGATAGCGTATCGAGCATGGGAAAGCTTGCAATTTGTGTAGGAATGGGGAATAACGGAAGCGATGCACTGCACTGCGGTGGAAAACTTTCTGCCGGGGAAATCCAGGAAATTGAGCTTGGAGTAGGTCCATTTGAGCCAAATCTGAACATACAGCTGTGGAAAGATTACGAAGATGAGATGGAAATTTATTTGGAAAATCCTTCCGGGGAACGGGTTGGACCATTGAAGGAAGCATTAGGTGCCCAGCGTTGGAGCCTTGGAAATACGGAGCTTCTCATCTATTATGGAAAACCTGCGCCTTATCATGTGACTCAGGAAATCTATGTGGATTTTCTTGTGAAAGCTGAGACAGATCCACTGAGAATACAACAAAGCAGCTATATAGACAGCGGTGTCTGGAAAATCATTCTTGTGGCAGGAAATATTAAAAATGGGGAATATTTTCTTTGGCTGCCAGGTGGAAAAACATTAAATCCTGGTACTGCATTTTATTTGCCCCGTGCCCAGGGTACCCTGACCATTCCGGCCACTGCCCGCCGTGTAATTAGTGTAGGTGCCTATGATGCCCGATTAAATGCTTATGCGGACTTCTCCGGCCGTGGCAGCTGTAACCTTCCCTACCCAAAACCGGATCTGACTGCTCCAGGTGTTGACATTCTTGCCCCCAGAGCAGGCGGAGGCTACGCACGCTTTTCCGGTACTTCCTTTTCCACCCCATTCGTAACCGGAGCTGCAGCTTTATTGATGGAATGGGGAATTATCCGCGGCAATGATCCCTACCTCTATGGAGAAAAACTAAAAGCCTATCTCCGTCGTGGCGCCAGACCATTGCCGGGAATTGAAAGATATCCGGATGATATGGTTGGGTGGGGGGAGGACGTTATAATAAGGTTACATTGAAGAAAGTCAGTAAAATCAAGTGTTTCCGTTCATTTTCCCAACACAGAAACGAAGCACTTTTACCATGATTTTGAAGAAAATCTGCCCGGGTTGGATTCAAAATGATATGGAAAGAAAGATTTGTAGCAATGACGTAACATGAACAGTTGGTTCTGTTACAGATAAAAGTTTAAACGAAAGAGAGGTCATAGGGATATGAAACTGACTTATACAAATGTAAATGGATACCTGATTCCGAATCTCACCTATAAATCCGGTGAGCAGATGGAGCAACTTGGCAAATATGGATTTCTTCGCAGAGATTATCTGAAGAACCATCGAAACTCAACGTATCAGGTGATGCTTTTACAGGATACGATTGGCGAGCATCTTCTGGAAGTGGACAAGGCAGCAAGAGAACGGGAAGAAGTAATCTTGGAGCAGTTGGAAGAAAAAGAACCACTGCCAGATAAGGAGAAAGATCAGATGGCATGGGTAAGAGCAGCTAATCAGCACAGAGCGATTGCAGAGGAGATTATCTTGAAAGAATTGATTTATGCATAAGAATTGCCAGTAACCAATCTGGCAGGTAACTGATAAAAATAGAATATTGTGAGTGAAGTAAGGCGTGAGTCATAAAATATGGCTTGCGTCTTTTTCTTTGTCTGAAAGGAAGTGATAAGTTTGAACAAGAAGTTTTTGAAGCATTATATGGAAACCAATCCGGAAGGGACAGCACAGACCTATATTTTTCTGGTGGACAATCAGGATATCGCATTGAATATTGTGATGTCAGGTTATCAGGCACTTTGTCTGGTGCAGGAAGATGATGGATATTATTTCAGTGCAGATTCTTTTATAGAGGAAATGAGATCTATTCAGTTTACTGGAAGCTGTCAGAGTGCCTATCATTATGTGACTGCCTGTACGGTGAAGTGGATGAATGATAAGTTACAGACATTTTTCAAAGACGCTGGTCTTGATGGAAAAGTGGGCTGGCAGTTGTTCAAAGAGAAGGAGTACCTTGGCAAACTGGATAATCAGAAAGAAGTTGAGAAATTACTGGAAAAGTATATTCTTCGGTTTGAGCGAGATCCGAAAGAAGAACCGGAACTGAGCCGTTTTCACTTATTTGATGCAAAAGGAAATGTGAAAGGTGTCCGGGATATGGAGATTGTAGATTACCTGGTGGAGAATGTTCAGTTTTTTGTGGTGGGAATCACACCGTATTATTATGAGCATGGTGTTTTCCTGGAAGACCATGATGGGGTAAGAATGAAATACCGTATCCAGAAGCTGATCTATCGTGACCAGGTACAGAGTGGAGTGATCAAAAGAATCTATAATCTGCTGATCGCACAGCCAAAAGTTCACCGAGAGGCATATGAACTAAATAAACAACCTGTGAGGTGGATCAACTTCAAAAATGGATATTATGATCCGGTTACGGGTGAAATGCTGGAACACAATCCGGATTATCTGACAATCAATCAGATTCCATTTCCCTATTATCCAGAGGATTGTGAGCAGGTGTTACAAGGTGGAGAAAATATCAAAAAGTATCTTGCATCGTCTCTTCCAAATAAAGAAGAACAGCAGACATTCTGGGAGTATTTTGGATACTGCATGACACAGGATACGCAGTTTCAGAAATTCCTTACACTGAAAGGAAATGGTGGAACCGGAAAGTCTGTGGCAGTATCACTGATCCAGTATGTGGTTGGAATCACCAATATGTCCAGCATTTCTTTACAGGATTTGAACAAACGATTCTATGCGACTGGAATGTACGGAAAGCTACTAAATGCCTGTGCGGATATTCCATGTAAAGCAATGGAGAACACAGATGTATTAAAGAAAGCAGTCGGTGAAGATACACTGATCTATGAGAAAAAGGGGCAGGATGCAATCCATTTTCACTCTTATGCGAAGCTACTTTTTTCTACCAATGAAATGCCGCAGAATCTTGAGGATAAATCAGATGCTTTTTATCGTAGACTACTGATTCTTGATATGAACCGAGTAGTAAAAAGTGCTGAAAAAGATCTGCACTTAAAGGAAAAGGTACAGGCAGAATCCGATTATGCAATTCATATGGCGATGATTGCATTGAAAAATCTGTACGAACAGGGAAAGTTCACGGAGAGCGAACACAGCAAAGAATGTGTAAGAGAAGTGCAACGGACGTCAGATAGTATCTGTGCTTTTATTGATGAGTCATTGGTGCGTGCCAAAGGGAAACGTCTGAAACGAAGTGAAGTGTTCCATATGTATGAGGAATACTGCAAAGAGAATGGCAGACAGGGGCATGGTAAATCCAACTTTTTCAGGAATATGACAGATAAAGGTTTCCTTCTGAAGCAGTACAATGGTGAGTTCTATTATCAGGATATTGCAGTTAAGGAAGAAGATTTTTGTCCTGTAGATCCAGAAGAAAGAATACCTTTTGAAGAAACAGATATAGATTATAAACAGTTACAATTAAATATGAATCAGGGAATTAAGGGCATTTAGGGCAAAATAAGCAAAAAGAAATGTTACCGGAGCAGGAAAAATAACAAAGATAGCTGCCAGAGTACATAAAATTTTGCTTTTTTTACACTGATTGCCCTTTTTTAGGTATCAACGTTTTAGCTGATACAAATATAGGTTTTTCCCGAATTTGGGAAAAAGTAAAAAAATAAAAATTAAGAAAGTGTGAGGTATGATTATGAGAATGATGAAAAACAACAATAATGAAACAGTTATGGTGATCGGGATTGATCATGGTTATGGAAACATGAAAACTGCCACCAGATGCTTTCCATCCGGTGTAGTCAGATATGACAAGGAGCCAATCTTTCAGAATAATCTTCTTGTTTACAATGGCATGTATTACCAGATCGGAGAGGAACACAAGGAGTTCTGTGCAGAGAAAACGCAGGATGAGGACTATTATGTGCTGACACTGGCGGCTATCGCAAGAGAACTTGATGGGAAAGGTATGAACAGGGCAACGGTACATATCGCAGCCGGACTTCCCCTTACCTGGGTAGCTACACAGAAAGAAGACTTTCAGAAATATCTTCTCCAGAATGAAAGTGTGGATTTTACATTCCGTAACAAAGACTACCATGTAGAGTTTGCAGGAGCTGATATTTACCCACAGGGATTTGCAGCAGCCTTCTACCGCTTACAGGATTTCAAAGGAATCAATATGCTGGCAGATATTGGAAATGGAACTATGAATATAATGTATATCAATAATTCCCGTCCATTAGAGAAGAAATGCTTTACAGAGAAATATGGAACGCATCAGTGTGTGCTTGCTGTAAGGGAATCCCTGCTGAAAGAACTGGGAACAGTGGTGGACGATCTGGTGATTGAGCAGGTGATCCGTACCGGGACAGCAGATATTGGTGAGAAATATCTGACAGTCATTCGTAAAGCTGCCGGAGATTATACGAAAGAAATTTTCCATAAGCTGAGAGAACGGGAATATAATCCAGAACTGATGCGTCTGTATGTGGTCGGCGGTGGCGGTTGTATGATCCAGAATTTTGGAGAATATGACAAGAGCCGGGTGACAATTGTACGGGACATCTGTGCCACGGCGAAAGGCTATGAAGCAATGACCGTAAGGAAAATCCAGAGAAACGGAGGGATGCTTGTATGAGAAAAGAACGGAAAATCATCAATACAAATATCCGTTTGAATCTTTGTGATGAACAGGACAGGCAGGCATGGGAATATTTGCAGACGATGGACAGGGAAAAATATAAATCGTACACCAGAGCAGTTGTAGTTGCTTTAAACGATTATTTTTCCAGAGAGTACAGGAATGAAGCAGATCCGTATCTGGAAACCAGAGAAAAGGAAGATGCTTTTCTGGAAAGAGTGGAAACAGCTGTCCGGGATGGAGTGAAAGAATCTGCCCCGATGGCTATAGCGAAGAATCTGATGGAAATGCTTGTACCGTTTGTAAAAGAATCGGTAGGAGAAAGTAAGCTGTCGGACAGAATACTAACAATGGAAAAAAAGGATGGAGAGATCGCAGAAGATAATCTGGACTGGGAGAAAGAAGCTGATATGGATGCAGCACTGGATTTTGCGGATAGTTTTTAGCTGTCTGTAAAAAGGAAAAGCAGTCCGGTTTGCATAAAATAAATCGGACTGCCTTAAGTGGAGCTATTCTTTTTTCTTGGGTAAGGACGTTTATCATCTGTCAGGTTTAGCAGATAGTCAACGCTGGTGTTATGAAATTCAGCCAGTTTAATCAGAATGTGAGTAGGGATATCGACATCACCACATTCATAATTACTGTAAATACGCTGACTGCAATTCAGAATTTCACCCATATTCTTCTGCGTAAGGTCACGATCTTCACGCAGATCCCGTATTCTCTGATACATGCGTTTCACCTCTAGCATAATAATAACTTAGCGAGATATTCACTATTGAAATATAGCGAGAAATTCGCTACACTGAATTTAAAAATGCAGGAGGGAGAAGTACAGAGTGAAAGAGAAAGTGAAAAAGGTGCTGGTGTGGATTTTTGAATTTGTTTTATTTTGTGGATATTTCTATGTTTTATTCGTGAATCTGGTATGTGGATTTGGATATGGAGGGATAAGCAGCAGAGGACAGGCAATAAAGATTTTATGTGCTTCGTTCTTCCTTGCAGTGGGACTTCCCGGATTGATCTGGTATCAGCATCGCAGACTTATGAAACTGGAGAATTTATTGCATGACCTGTTTGAAATTTGCGACAAAATAAAATAGCAGTAATAGAAAAATAGACTGACAGTAAGGAAAGCTTTACGGAAACAGAATAGCAGAAAAAGGTAATGGCAGTGATGGCATTTCTATTGGTAAAAATCAGTGAAATGTTCATGACTGCTATTTTTATGCTTTTCAGCAGAAATGGAAAGTGATTCAGAAAAAGAAAAGCAGAAATAACAGCGAAATATGGCAGAGAGGCATTTGCAGATGGAAAACGTTGTATAAGCAAGGCAAAGAAGAAATATAGAGTGCCGGATACGGCACATGATTGTCCGATACTTCGCATCGGAGTGGTGCATGACTAGCCTGTTTCAGAAAGGAAAAATCTATGGAATGTGGAGATTTTCTCTTTCTTTTACAGTCAGTTCCTGCAACACAAAACCACTGTCATCTCAATTTTGGCTTAATAACGCAGAGGAGAATGTTGCTTACTTGGTGCTGGTTCAGTGGTGGGGAGATGACAGGCAAGTTTCGCAAAGTGGCAAGCCACTCTGCACCGGAGCCAGCCTTTGGGCTGCTCCTAAACTTGCCAGAGGGCTCTGCCCCTTGGAACCCCGGCACGTTAATGGCGTAAGTATTCCTGCGAAATGTCCACCGGACATTCCTACGGAACACTTACTGATTGACTAGGGTTTCACCCTGCACCCACCAAAGGGGCGTTGCCCCTTATGGAATCCCTGTAAATTTTAGCCGAAACGCTGTGTCTGTTGATAAAGAATGAAAATGAAGCAAGGAAGGAGACAAAAGCCTATGAGAAAACGAAATCATACAGTAACCATACGGATGAATAAAGCAGAATATGAGCTACTTCAAAGCAAAGTAAAGGAATCCGGAAGAACACAGCAGGAAGTTGTAATAAAAGCAGTCGCAGATTTGAAGATAGCTTCTACAGAGGAAGTGGAAGAACTAAAAAGATTGAACCAGATGTTTGCAGATATTCTCAGTCAGCTTCGTGGAGCTACTACAAATATCAATCAGATTGCAAGAAAGCTGCATATAGATGGAGAAGTTCCAAATGACAGTACGCTGTATTTCCTCAATAAAAATATTCTTAAGTACCGGAAGGAGAGTGAAAAGATATGGCTATTAATAAGACGATTAATAAGCGGACAAATACACATGGAGCAATGAGAAATTGTATCGAATATGTATTGCGTCAGGACAAGACCAGTGAGCAGCTTACCTATATGACTGGCCCGTATTGCCATGATGCAATCAATTATGATCTTGTGTATCAGACATTTCTGGAAGAAAAGAAATTATGGAATAAAGACTCTGGAAGGATGTACGCCCACAATATTATTTCATGGCATAAGGATGAGCAGATTACACCAGAGCAGGCATTTGAATTTGGAAAAGAGTTTGCAGAAAAATGGTTCCAGGGATTCCAGACCTTAGTGGCAGTTCACAAGGATAAAGACCATATTCATTGCCATCTGGTGACGAATTCTGTCAGTTATGAGGATGGAAAGAAACTGCATACTACGAAAAAAGATCTGGAGCAGATGAAGCAGTTTACCAACCAGATGTGCCGGGAACGTGGGCTGACGGTTGCAGAAAAAGGAAAACATTTTGATGGCAGTCAGATTGAAAAGGGCGAAATCATTGCATGGAGCAAGGATAAATATAATCTGTTCCGGCAACAAGTAAAGGACAGCTTTGTGGCTGACTGTGCAATGGCGGTGTTAAAAGCACTGGAGAATTGTATCAGTAAAGAAAAGTTTATAGAAAAAATGAAACAGCTTGGATGGAGTGTGAACTGGACAGAAAAGAGGAAGCACATCACGTTTCAGAATCAGGATGGAAAGAAAGTGCGTGACAGCAATCTGTCCAAAACCTTTCATCTGGACATCAGCAAGGAGGGGTTAGAGAATGAATTTAATGGAAATTACGAAAGGATACAAGCCGAAGCAGAACGAACAAATGGATCAGACGATGTATTCGCTGGATACTACCGACAAGTGGAAGCAGCTTGCGAAGGAGCAGGCAGAAACGCTGGAGAAAGTGACGGCAGAGAGGGACGAGTTGCAGGTGAGAAATCAGAAGATGAACGAGTTTATTCAGGAATTTCAGGAAAGGACGCACAAGTTGAAAATAGAAAAACAGAAGTTGTTCTTCGAGAATCACGAAATGCAAGAAGAAATGCAAATGTCGAACGCCGAAATTCAGCGGATGACAGCAGAACTGTCCGAAATGCGGAAACTCAATCAGTCTTTACAGCAGAGCAACGACGACTTGAGGAACAGAAACGGATTGATGAGCAGGAGCGAGCAAGAGCATCTCGAAGAAGAAATAAAAGACGTTCGGGACCGGAACTCTAAATTACAGACACAGGTGAACCAATCGTCGGTGAAAGCGGTTGAACAGGCACAGCAAAAACAGGAAGAAGCAGAAAAACAGGCAAGACAGGCAGAGTATCAGGCTGAAAGGGAAAAGAAACGGGCAGATATGGAGATACAAAAAGCCAGGAGAAAAGCAAAATCGGAAATGGAGGATATGAAAGAAATACAGTTTTTCTGGACTTGGGGATATCTTTGTGTCATATTCTTTTCACTTATTCAGAATGGAGCATTTCAAAGGGATTTAATGCAACTGATCATGTTGCCAGTTAATTGGTGCAGAAAGTATGCGATATGGTTTGAACAGCTGGATTATATGGGATATTCTACGGGAGAGGTAGTTTTTGAACGAATATTTTCAAGTGCTGTGATTATGGCGGGAATTGTCGGGGGTGTATTTCTTGTATGGGGCGGAATTGAACGGTATCGAAAGATATGGGATGATATTTATAAAATGGTTTTGATAGCCAGCTTTTCCTTTATTGCGGTATTAGGAAACTTGATACGGGAATATTTGCCATTTAATCTGCTGTTTGTGATTTTTGTCATAAATGTAGGGGCTGTTCTGATTAGAATATATTTGAATAATAAGAATGTTGGCTATTGAACAATAAATCGAATTTATTTGCTATAATGAATTTCTATATTTTCTTGTCAGTCAGTCCTAACGGTGTTACACTGAAAGAGTATAGAAACTCAAACAATGTTACCTATTGTAGGGACTAGAGCTTTATAAGGTAACATTTTTTTATATGAGAAAGTTAGATGAAACTAATTACTGAAGGAGATAAGCTATGATGTTTTATGAAAGAGGAGACAAAAGTAAGAAAAGCAGCGGAAGAAAGTGGACAGTGTAATATGAGAACAGTAACAACAGAGGACAATCCATATAAGGTTGCTGGAGATATACTTTTTGCGTCTTCGGAAGTGGAATCGGATTTCAGAAGTGTTGATTTATATGGATCTTCTGTCCGGAGAAAAAAAGAAGATGCTATATGTTCAAGATTTCATCTTGAGAATGAAAGTGGTACAGGAGATATCGCCGTATATCAGACATTTCCAGGAATGGAGCTGGTCTATAATGATATGCATATGGAATATTGTAATAAGATGCAGAGTCCACGTCCTGGATTTATTGAAATTAATTATTGTCGGGAGGGGCGGTGTGAGTGTGCGTTTGGAGAGAGTAGTTATTGCTATATGGCAGCGGGAAATTTATCCATTTGTACCTTGCATAAAAAATCACATACATCAACATTTCCTACTTCCCATTATCATGGGATAACGATAACGATTGAGTTGGAAGAAATTACAGATGAGATGAGAAGAATCTTGAAACTTCTTTCTATTAATCTTACCCGAATTTCAGAGTTTGCAGGAAAACAGGATTTTTATATGGTTCGTGCAAATGAAACTGTCCAACATATATTTTCGGAATTATATACTGTTCAGGAACATATAAAGCCTAGTTATATCAGAATAAAGCTTCTGGAGCTTTTATTGATACTAACAGAAATGGATTTTGACAGGATTAAGAACGACTATGTTTATTTCTCAAAATCGCAAAGGAACTGTACCAGACAGATTCATGATTTTATTGTAGGACATATCAAAGAACATTATACAATTGAGGAGTTGGCAGAGCGTTTTGAAATATCACCTACGGCAATGAAACGTTGTTTTAAGGGAATGTATGGTGCACCTGTTTATGCGTATCTCCGGACTTATCGTTTACAAATTGCTGAAAAATTATTACGGGAGGGGAATTTATCTGTAGGTGAAATCGCAACAGAAATCGGATATACAAATCCCAATAAATTTACTTCGGCATTTCGAGGTGAATATGGAATGACACCAACGGAGTATAAAAAGAATGTCTGATTGGATAGAAACTAGTCTGCCAGGTCATTGAGTTTCATATTAGTACCAGATAAAATATGTATTGGTTAGATAAGACTGACTAATGCATATTTTTTATTTAGGAGGATTATAATGAAACAGAGAAAATTATTAACAGGTTTGTTTTTAGCAGCAACTTTGTCTATTTCTTTATTGACGGGATGTGGAAATACAAGCAGTAGCACATCTGAAACAAAGCAAACAGAAAACAGTGCTACAGAAGAACAGACTACAAGCGTACAGAAGGAAAGTGAAACTGATGAGAATCAGGATGCAGCAGATCAGCTTTTATGCGATCTGAAAGGTACTTATCAGGAACTGTGGCCGGTTATTCTGGCAGATGAATACGATCAGCTGTGGCTCGATGACAGTGCTGCAATTGTAGGAGAGGATAATGCTCAGGCGGCTGTTGAAAAAATGTCTTCTATGGTAACTGGAACAGTCACCGGTGAAGAGGCAGTGGAAACCTACAAGGATGGAAATATGGCATACGACTGTGAATTTTTACAGAATATAGATCAGTTCACGTTTGACGGAACAACAATATCTGGTGTGGATGAAGAGGGGAATGATGTATTCAGTCATTCTTATCATTACGTAGGTATGGAAGAAACGCGTGGTCTGTACATCTACGAAAGTGATGATGCTGATTCCGGCGAGTTTACCTATTTCTGTATCGCTCCGGATACGATGAAAACTACATGGCACATTGAGTTCAGATATGGAAGTGACCTGGATGCATTGGAAAAATATGATGCAGGTGAATATGCTTATTGGCTGGCAGCAGGAATTTCTGTTGACTATACGAAAGCCGATGTTGAGAACTGTATACAGTTATTCTGTAAAGAGAATCTGTCTGAATAGTGAAAATAAATTTGAGTCGGTGGAAATCGGAGAGATTCTGATGCCACCGGCTTTTTGAGGAGGATATAAGGTCATGAGCAAAAAGAAAAATGCCGAGTTATCCCGGATGTGGGGATTTGCAGGGAAACGTCATTGGTTGACTATTGCCAGCTGCATTCTGGCAGGAATATCCACGGTGCTTTCTATTATTCCATTTGTCTGTATCTGGTTTGTGATTCGGGATATCTTGTATGCGATGAAAAAGGGAGATTTGTCACTGGCAGCTTCCAGTGGGCATTATGCGTGGCTTGCAGTAGCATTTTCGTTACTTAGTATTTTATTATATTTTGTAGCATTATGTTGTTCGCATCTGGCAGCATTTCGTACAGCTACCAATATGAAAAAAGAGGCAATGCACCATATTGTCACGTTACCGCTTGGATATTTCAGTCAGAATGCCAGTGGCAGACTTCGGAAAATTATTGATGACAATGCTGGACTGACCGAAGGGTTTCTGGCACATCAGTTGCCGGATCTGACCGGTGCAGTTGTTATGCCGGTTGCAGTCATCAGTTTGTTGTTTGTCTTTGACTGGAGACTTGGAATCTGTTGTTTGATTCCACTGGCAATCAGTGTATTTTTCTTAAAGAAAATGATGGGTGGAGATAATGCCGATTTTATGTCGGGATACATGACCGCACTGGAAAATATGAATAAAGAAGCGGTAGAATTCGTTCGTGGAATCCCGGTTGTAAAGGTATTCCAGCAAACCATTTACTCATTCAAAAACTTTCATGCAGCGATTGAAGAATACAAAAAATATGCCAGTGGATATGCAATCTGCTGTCGTATCCCATTGACGGGATTTAACATTACTTTAAATGGAACTTTTATTTTGCTGATCCCGACTGCACTGATGCTTTTTTCGGCAGCAAGTGGACAGGCGGATCGTCAGAAACTGTTTTTAGATTTCCTGTTTTACAGTCTGTTTACGCCAGTTTGTACAACAATGATGAATCGAATCATGTTTGCAAGCGAACAGTTAATGGCGGCAAAAAGTGCAGTAAGCAGAATAGAAGCAATTTTGCAGGAAAAACCGCTTAAAGAATCAAATACACAAAAACAGCCAAAGGATGCTTCTGTTGTATTCGAGGATGTTTCTTTTACTTATCCAGGTGCTAAGAAAAAAGCATTGTATCATGTAAGCTTCGAAGTCCCTGATGGTAAGAAAATTGCATTAGTCGGAGCTTCCGGTAGTGGCAAATCTACAGCGGCCAGTCTGATTCCACGTTTTTATGATGTGCAGGAAGGAGACGTTTTAGTGGGTGGTGTGGATGTTCGTGAGATTGCTAAAAATGACCTCATGGATCAGATTGCATTTGTGTTCCAGAACACCCGTCTTTTCAATGATACCTTACTTAAAAATATCAGAGCTTCCAGGCCAGATGCCACACGTGAAGAAGTGATGAGAGCGGCAGAAGCAGCACAATGTCAGGATATCATAGAGAGACTTCCAAATGGTTTGGATACTATAGTTGGAAGTGGAGGAACCTATCTGTCGGGTGGTGAAAATCAGCGGATTGCATTAGCACGTGCAATTCTGAAAGATGCACCAATTATTATACTTGATGAAGCGACAGCTTTTGCAGATGCGGAAAATGAGCATCAGATCCAGCTTGCCTTTGAAGGACTGACCAGCGGAAAAACAGTACTTATGATTGCACATCGTCTGTCCACGATTCAGGATGCAGATATGATTCTGGTCTTTGGTGATGGAAAAATAATAGAACGAGGCAATCATGATGAATTGCTGAAACAGAATGGTGCCTACGCATCCATGTGGAAAGAATATCAGACACAGATTATCTGGAAGGTTGGAACGACTGTGAGAAAGGAGGAAAATCATGATTAACAGATTACAGAAAAAATACGCTCTGAGTGTCCAGGGTGCAAAGGATCTTTTTAAAGCAATTGTTTATTCTGTACTGGCAAATATCAGTCTGATGCTCCCGGTTGCCCTACTTGCAATAGTATTAAATACGATGCTTCCTATGGCTCTTGGAATGGAAGAAAAAGTGGCAGGATTTGCAGGATATACAGTTGTTGGAATTATCATTTTAGTGATTATTTTTGTCCTTCATTATCTGCAGTATACAAAAGCCTATATTGGTACCTATGAGGAAAGTGAACGTAGACGCATTACACTTGCAGAAAAGCTCAGGACGTTACCGCTTGGATTTTTCCATGAACGTGACCTTGCTGATCTGACAAGTACAATTATGGGCGACTGTGCCAGTTTTGAGCATGCGTTTTCCCATACAGTTCCGCAATTTTTTGGAGCACTTATTTCTACAAGTATTGTGTGTCTGGTACTTCTTGTTATGAACTGGAAAATGGGAATTGCTCTTTTGTGGGTTGCACCGGTGGCATTTGCAATTGTTCTTCTTTCACGCAAGTGGCAGGAACTGCTTGCAAAGAAATATATGACAACAAGAATTGATCTGTCAGAAGGAATACAGGAATGTCTGGAAACGGTACAGGATATTAAGGCATGTAATCAGGAGAAAACTTATCTGGAGAAACTGGATGCGAAATTGGATGCAGCAGAAAAAGCGCAGATTTCCAGTGAAATGGTCAGTGCGAGTCTTCTTACAACCGGTCAGATGGTCTTACGGCTTGGACTGGCAACGGTTATTGTTGTGGGAAGTTCGCTGATTTTAAAGGAAAAAATTGATCTGTTTACTTATATTCTATATTTGATCGCAGCCTCCCGTCTGTATGATCCACTTTCTGGAGCTATGGCGAATATGGCAGAACTTTTTGGTGTGAATTTACAGGTAAAACGCTTGAAAGAAATCCAGGAATATCCGTTAGAAAATGGGCAGACAGAGTATCACACCAAAGGATATGATGTGATTTTTGACCATGTGAAGTTTTCTTATGAAACAGGAAAAACAGTTTTAAAAGATGTATCTTTTACTGCAAAACAGGGACAGGTGACTGCATTAGTAGGACCATCCGGCGGTGGTAAGAGCACCATAGCAAAACTGGCAGCTAAATTCTATGACGTGGATGGTGGGAAAATTACACTTGGTGGTGCAGATATCGCAAAAATTGATCCGGTCGCATTGATGAAAGATTTTTCGATTGTTTTTCAGGATGTTGTTCTTTTCAATAATACAATTATGGAAAATATCCGTGTCGGACGAAAAGGTGCAAGTGATGAGGATGTTATTGCTGCAGCAAAGGCTGCAAAATGTCATGATTTTATCGAAAAATTGCCGCAGGGTTATCAGACGGTAATCGGAGAAAATGGTTCTACGCTTTCTGGCGGGGAGTGCCAACGTCTTTCCATTGCCCGTGCACTTTTAAAAGATGCACCTGTTATTTTACTGGATGAAGCAACTGCTTCTTTAGATGTGGACAGTGAAACACAGATACAGGAAGCGATATCTGAACTAGTCAGTGGGAAGACAGTTCTGGTAATCGCTCATAGGATGAGAACGATTGAAGCAGCGGATCAGATCGTTGTTCTGGATAAAGGTGTTGTGGCAGAAAAAGGAAACCATGATACGCTTATGAAGAAAAATGGTCTATATCGTAAGCTGGTTGATCTGCAGACGGAAGCAGCAAATTGGAAACTTAGTGTATAGAACAAAAGGCACTGAAAACCATAGAATTATTGGTTTGCAGTGCCTTTTTTGAGCAAGGAGAAAAAATACAGTGAATTTAAGTTTTGCTAAGTTTCACTAAATTCTATTCGTTTGATTTCCGCCACTGTTTTGAGGATTTCCGTTTTCCACAATCATCACAAGTCTGTGGCCAGTTAATTTTCCATTCAAAATATTCATCTCTGGTAATCGCACCAGATTTCAGTTCTTCTTTTCTAAGAGTCCATTCTTTCAGAAAATCGTTGAGAACTCTATAATTAAACCACATACCAACAGGCGAATGTGCAGGCCAGCTATCAGAATCATGGTAGCGGATAGCGGCATCGTCACTGGAATTTGATTTTTCACCTGGATATGTCTCTAGTTGAAAGAGATTAATCATGCCGGGATTAAATTCATCAATCCAGAACAGAATTTCCATCAGTTCAGAGGCGTCCATCGTGGTTGGCTCATGTAGTGTCAGTGGGTTTACGTCCAGAATCTTAGCCATTTCAGTTACCAGATCTTTGCGGGGAACCCGGTAATTCGTTTCATATTGGGCAAGACGATTTGCACCTTTATCGCCCCAACCGAGGGCAGCACCAAGTTCTGCCTGTGTCATATTCCGGAATGTCCGGATTTTTTTTATTTTATCACCGATTGTCATATCAGATTTCCCACTTTCTTTTTGATAAATCCATTTTACTACCAAAAACAGTGAATGTAAACAGAAAGATTCGCATTGAAGCGAACAAAACACTTGACATTCGCATGAATGCGAATTAAAATGACAGTACGATAAAGGTTCGCATGAAAGCGAATGTACAGATGAGGATAAATACTTTTTGCAAATTATTGCAAAATGAGGTTGGTAAAATCCTTCTGTCAGGCTTTATTAGTGAGAGGATTTTTTTGAAGTGAACAACATTTTGGTGTTTCCAGGCTGTAATAAGTGAAAGGATATTCAAAAAAACTCTTTTGCACCTTGAAAATTACATGAGCTGTATAATCTGATCTCACAGATGCCATAACCCTGTAAATGATTTTATGGGCGAGCGTCGAAGATACTCCGGAAACGACTGGTAGGCTTGCGAAGAAGCTGGCAGTATTCAGAAATACTCTGATAGAGGTTGACTGTGACGTTGACAACGGGTTATACAAATGGAAGCCAACACGCCGAACAGAATATGCAATGCCATAGTAATAGATAAAATTTGAGAACAAAATGTGAAAGGTAAGGTGATGTGATTGAGAAAATTGTAGGTATAGGACGACTTATACAAAGAATATGTTGGAAAAGAGGTGAGCATCATGGTGAATCAGTCAGTGATAGATTCCAGTGTTAATCTGGAGCAGTTAAAGGACATTGAAGATTTAATTCCTGATATGGATAAAGCTATTTCTGAAAAAGTGGAAACTTTTCTGGATAAATCTGGCGATCAGCCGTATGCTCACATGAATGAAGGGTATGTGGTGATTGTGGAGATGACAGGAGAAATGGATGCTACAGATGCTATTAGTGATTATCTAAGAAAAAGAACGGAGTTGATGTATTAGATGCAAGTCTTGAAAAAATATCTTGCGAAGCTACAGATGTTATGTTAATGTGAGGTCAGGGAAAATGAACGTGATACATGGTTTCTGACTTCAAATTCAATGGAATAAGTAAGTTGGGAGCGATGTAAAATGGAACAAATGCAAATGAATATGCCAGATATATACGATGCTGCATTGTATCTTCGCTTATCGAAAGATGACGTGGAAGAGGGCGATGCGAAGTCAGAGAGCAACAGCATTGCAAATCAGAGAGAGTTACTTCGGAGCTTTGTAAAAAGCCAGCCGGATATTCAGATCTTTGATATATATGTGGATGACGGATACTCAGGAGGAAATTTTGACCGACCTGAGTTTAAACGAATGACAACTGATATAGAAGCTGGAAAAGTAAACTGTGTGATTGTAAAAGACTTATCCAGATTCGGAAGAGAATATATAGAAGCCGGGCGATGGATCGAAAAGACCTACCCGGCTTTAAATGTGCGTTTTATTTCAGTTACAGACCAGTTTGACAGTAAAACAGCAGATTTTTCAGAGAAGTCATTTGTAGTTCCAATCAAAAATTTTGTAAATGAAAGCTATTGCCGAGACATTTCCGGTAAAGTGCGAAGCCATCAGAAAATCAAACGTGAGAAAGGTGAATTTATTGGAGCATTTGCACCGTATGGTTACTGCAAAGATCCGGAGAATAAGAACTGTCTGGTGATTGATTCTTATGCAGCGGATATTGTAAGAAAAATATTTTCATGGAAAATTGATGGGTTCAGTCTTGGAGCAATCGCAGAAAAACTGAATGTACGTCATGTGCAGTCGCCAAAAGAATATAAAAAGGCAAATGGTGAAAATTACAATTCCGGATTCCATAGTTCAGATACACCAAAATGGTCGGCAGTGCAGATTAAAAGGATTCTGACTAACGAGGTTTACATTGGAAACATGGTACAGGGCAAGCAGGAACGAATCAGCTATAAAGTAAAGCAACGTCTGGATAAGCCAGAATCAGAGTGGGTGAAAGTAGAAAATACGCATTCGGCGATTATCCGGCAGAATGATTTTGATGTGGTGCAAAAGTTACTTCAGTATGATGGCAGAGCATCGAAAACATCGGACAGTGCAAACCTTTTTTCGGGTTTTGTATTTTGTGGAGATTGCCATACACCGATGATACGCAGGGTAAATCAATATAAGGGGAAGAAAAAAGCCTTTTATATTTGCCAGACAAAAAATAAAGGTGGAGATTGCACTAGACATAGTATTCCGGAAGAGGTGCTGAAAAGGATTGTATTGAAAGAGATTCAGGCATATACGGCACTTTTCGTAGACTATCAGATGATTATGGAAGAACTTTGTGAGATGCAAGTCAGTTACGATCAGGTAATTGGTTATGATACGCAGATTAGTAAGTTGCAGGAAGAATATAACCGTTATCACAGCCTGAAAGCATCTTTGGGTGATGACTTGAAAGAGGGACTGATCAGTAAAGAGGAGTTCGATGATTTTCGGGAAAGTTACGGAAGAAAATGTGAAGAACTGGAGCAGATGATTGAAAATCAGAAAAAGCTGGTGAAGCAAATGTTTGAGGGTGGAGTGTCTGCAACTGTT
The DNA here is from genome assembly GCF_025566865.1 of Blautia acetigignens. Classification (NCBI taxonomy): domain Bacteria; kingdom Bacillati; phylum Bacillota; class Clostridia; order Lachnospirales; family Lachnospiraceae; genus Blautia; species Blautia acetigignens. The sequence goes on along the minus strand of NZ_JAOQJM010000001.1, from coordinate 496,338 downwards.
CAGTTGGAGGACTGGAAGAAATCACTGGAAATCAAAGAACTGGATCGCACATTGCTGGCACTGACCGTAGATAAAATTTATATTTATGAAAATAAGCAAATTAAAATTCACATCCGTTATCAGGATATGATTGAGAAAATGAAAGTCATAAGACGGTTTTATGCGGAACACCGGACAGAGTGCAGGAAAGAGGCGAGATAAATGGCAAGGACAGCAAAAAGATATAAGAAAAACACAGAGAAGAAAGTTCTTGGGATTCCGGTATGTATGGCTGCAATTTATGCCAGATTATCCGTAGACAGTGATGAAAAAAAGTCAGAATCTATTGAAACACAGGTTACGCTGATAAAAGAGTTCATTCAGAAGCACAATGAAAATCCAGACAGAGAGTATGAAATTGCTGTATATGACATTTATTCTGATCTGGGAAAAACTGGAACAAATTTTGACAGACCGGGATTTGAACGGATGATGAATGATGTCAGGGCAGGTAAAATAAATTGTATTCTGGTAAAGGATTTCTCACGATTTGGAAGAAATTACATCGAAACTGGTAACTATCTGGAAAAGATTCTTCCTTTTATGAAAGTACGGTTTATTTCTGTATGTGACAACTATGATTCATTTGCACCGGATGCCAAGAATCAGGAATTATCCATGAATATCAAGAATCTGGTGAATGATGCTTATGCGAAAGACATTTCCGCAAAAGAACGTGCAGCGAAACGTATTGCACAGAAAAATGGTGAGTATGTGGGATCTACAGCTCCATACGGATATTGTGTGGAAAAGATAAATGAAATTTATAAGTTGATTGTGGAACCAGAAGCTGCAAAGATTGTCCGCAGGATTTTTGAAGAGTATGCTTCAGGAGATGGGATACAGAGCATTATTGACAGGCTGTTTGAGGATGGAGTACATCGTATTTCAGACTATAACCAATATCATCATGTGTACTGTAAGGACGGAGAAAAGCTTCATCAGTGGGGAAATTCTTCGATACGTGCGGTGTTGAACCGAAATAATTATTATGGTGATCTGGTTCAGAGAAAATACGAATCAAGATTTCAAAGAGGGGAAAAATGGTGTGACATACTGGATGAAAGTCAGTGGATTATTACGCCAAATGCCCATGAAGCGATTATCAGTCGAGAATTGTTTGACAAAGCACAGGTCAGGTTAAAAGCAGCACAACAGAAAGCAGCAAAAACTACAGCAGGATGGGAAGAGGATGAAAGAGCATTTTACAATGTATTCTATTGTGGAGATTGTAAGCGAAAAATGTGCACACGCAGATACGGAAATGATGTGCTTTACTTTTGCAATGCTGCCCAGTATCGGGATGAAAGGAAATGTAGTCATAAATCTATTTCCGAAGGAAAACTGCAGAAAATTGTCCGTTCGGAGCTGACCAGACAGTTTCAGTTATCCGACTTACGGAAAAAGGATATGTCTGCTATAAGCAGTGCAGTCTTTCTTGCCAAAATCAAAGAAATTCAAGCAGAGATCAGGAAACTGGATGCAGATATGGAAAAACGTTCAGAAAAACTGGCACAGGCATTCATGCAATATAAAGAGGGTGAACTTTCCAAAGAAGCCTATATAGAAATGAAAGATGACCGTAATAACTGGAAAGCATTCTGCGAAGAGAGAAAGAGAACTCTGGAGCATACCATACAAAAGCTGGAAAAACAGCAGAAAGAAGAAGCCAGATTTTTACGAAGTCTGCTGGAACTGGATGGGACAACCAGAATCAATGCGGAACTTGCGGAGAGCTTGATTGAAAGTATGTATCTATATGGTGATGGCAGACTGGAAATCAACTTCGGGTTTAAGGGGGCGGTAGAACATGAGTGATCAGAAACTGATTATTGGATATTATCGTCTTTCCATGGAAGATGATTCAGAGGGAGAAAGTAACAGCATTATCAATCAGAGAAAACTGGTAAAAGATTATATTTCCAATATCCCGGAACTGGCTTCTATGCCATTTCAGGAGTTCTACGACGACGGGTATTCTGGTTCCAGTATGGATCGTCCGGCAATTAAGCAGGTTTTGGAATTTGCCAGAGAGAACAAAGTACAGTGTATTGTGGTAAAAGATTTTTCACGTTTTGCCAGAAACTATATTGAGATGGGAACTTATCTGGAACAGATTTTTCCATTCCTGGGAGTACGATTCATTTCTATCTCAGACCGATATGATTCTAAAGATTATAAGGGAAAGAGTTCGGATATTGAAGTACAGTTTAAAGGACTGATAGCAGATTTTTATGTGAAAGACCAGTCCGTAAAGGTAAAAGCGGCAGTCAGTACCAGACGAGGAAAAGGTGAGTATTGCTGTGGCTCTGCACCGTATGGGTATCGAATCAATCCTGAAAATAAGAAAGAACTGGTGATTGTAGAGGACGAAGCGGAAGTGATTCGCAGAGTATTTGAACTGACCAATCAGCGATATTCCAAGATGGAGATTTGTAAGTTATTCAATGAAGAGGGTGTATTGACTCCCTTGCAGTCTATGAGCAGACGGCAGAAATCAGACAGCAAGAAAGCTGCATCAAGAGGATTGCAGTGGACGAGTGATATGATACGGAAGATTGTGGATGATAAGACTTATATAGGCTGTATGGTCTATGGAAAGACAAAGATTCCAGATCCCGGAACAGGGAAAGAAGTACCAGTGCCGAGAAATCAGTGGAAAGTGATGGAAAATCACCATGAGCCGATCGTATCAAAAGAAGTTTTTGAAAAAGCACAGTCCCTGCAGATCAGATACACAAAGAAAAGTAAATTTGACAGGGAAACAACACTGTTAGGTGGCTATGTGAAGTGTGGAAATTGTCGCAGAAGTCTGACTTCAAGCAGTCCGGTTCATGGTCATATCCTTTATAGCTGTGCTTACAGTAAAGGAAAAGAAGATACAGGATGTTTTGCAGGGAAAGCTGATAACAAAATGCTGGAGTATATCGTACTGGCAGAAATAAAGGCATATTTACGTCAAAATATTAGTCAGGAACAGATGCAGCAATCTATGAGAAAACAGCATGAGGACAGCATAGAAGCCTATAAGACGGAAAATGCAGATTGTGAAAAACGTCAGGAGCAGATAAAAATTCAAAACCGTCAGAACTATGAGAAATATCACGAAGGACAGATGAATCAGAAACAGTTCATGGAATCCAGGAAGCAGTTGGAAGAAGAAAGAGAACGACTGCAGAAACGTGTACAGGAACTGGAAGAACTGATAAATGGTGAGAAAGAAATCCTGATGAAAAAGAATGTTCCAGTGGAGCAGATGTTGAAGTATTTAGGCTATGAAAAGCTGACACGAGAGATGCTGGAAGAATACGTGCAGGGAATATATGTATATGATGACGGGAGAGTGGAGGTAGAGTGGAAATCATTGACTTGATTTGTAGCAATAATGTAACGTCCACTACTACTGAACTTGTAGCAATGACGTTACATCCTCCCTGCTGATTTTGTGACAATTATATAACGTCCTCTATACAGAAATATGCGGTTTTAAGCCATTTCGGTGGCAAAAAAGCCGCATATTTTTTGTGGCAATGACTTGACATCCTCGGGAGCATTATGTACAGCGCAAAGTCTCCCTGAAATATGAAAAATGCAAAATTATTACAACTATTATCAGAGGAAAATGATATAATAAGTGTTGTAAAACTAGTACAGTGAATACTAAGTAACCGCTATATTGACTTGCCTGATTTTGAATTTCGAAAAACCAAATACCAAAACTGGATGTGAGGATAACAAAAATGGGAATTATTAATATAATTTCAGATAGAAAAAATATAACTTTGAATTCGGATGTGATTCTTTATATTATAATGAACGGAAAAATTGCGGAGATTCATATTGTCGGAGGAAAAGTATACCAGACGCGTATTGCGTTGAAAAATCTGGAAGGACTATTGAAGGAAGATTTTGTAAAAGTACATAGAGGCTGTATTGTATCAGTAAAAGCTATTCACGAAGTGACAGATATGGTAAATCTCAGCAATGGAGAAGAATTGCCATATACTGTTCGCAAGAAAAAACAAATAGTGACTGAGATTCAGGAAAAGCAGAAAAAAATGATTAATGCTTTGGGAAAAAAAGGTATTCCTGCTACGAAAGAAGAATATTGCCGTCATTATAGTTCTTTTGAATATCTGCCCATTGCATTTACGGACATAGAAATGGTATTTAATGAAGAAAGCCATGCGGTAGACTGGATTTTCCGTTACGCAAATCAGGAACTTGCCAAATTAGAAAAGCTTTCACTGGATCAGCTGCTTGGAAAATCTTTTGGAAGTCTGTTTGCCAATATGGACCCGAAATGGCTGCGAAGTTATGAACGTTCGGCACTTTATGGAGAAGTACTGGAACTTATGGATTATAGCCCGGAAGTAGACAGAAACCTGAAAGTAATTTGTTTTCCTACTTTTAAGGGTCATTGTGGCTGTATCTTGTTTGATCTGGATACGATTAAGGCAGTTGACAGTAGTAACAATATCCATAAAATGTGGAATACATACCTGAAAAATCGTACAAAATAACTAAAAAATATGTCGTTTTAAGCCGTTTGGATGTCGTTTTGTTCCATGTTTATTGACTGGAATAAAACGATATTATATTATATTATTTATATATTAAGTAACTTCTACTTATATTTTCCAAGATTTACAGTAAAGAAGACTTGAGCTTTTTATAAGGAAGGGGGCAAAATATCATGAAAAGAAAAAAAGTAATTACTTTGATTACTGTTGCATTGGCATTTACCATGACTGTTTGTGGTAGCTCGACCGCAATTACAGCATCAGAATTAACAGCGGAAAGTAAACCAGCCACCCAGTATACGATTGATGCAAATCAGGAAGTTTATGCGTTGCTGGATTTCGAGGATACTGCGGAGTTTGAGAATGCTACAAAGGGGCAGATCGCTTCTCCGGATACTTTGGATATTTATGATGAGAACGGAAAGCTTGTATGGAGTCAGACGGCATATGCTTTTCTGGATCAGGACGCTCCGGATACAGCGAATCCCAGTCTTTGGAGAAACACACAGCTGAATCATATTTATGGTCTTTTTGAAGTAACCGATGGAATTTATCAGGTGCGTGGCTATGATATGTCCAATGTCACATTCATAAAAGGTGATACAGGATGGATTGTAGTAGATCCATTGATGAGTGTAGAGTGTGCACAAGCGGCTCTTGCCTTGGTGGAAGAGAATCTGGGCACTTTTCCTGTAAAGGCAGTGATTTACAGCCATTCCCATGTTGATCATTTCGGTGGAGTCAAGGGAATTGTTTCGGAAGAAGAGGTACAAGCCGGCAATGTGCAGGTAATTGCACCGGAAGGCTTTGAGAAGCATGCTGTCAGCGAGAATATTTATGCAGGTACTGCTATGGGACGAAGAGCAAGTTACCAGTATGGAACAATGCTTGAGGGTGGTGAAACAGGATCCCTTGCCATTGGTATTGGTATGGGACAGTCCAAGGGCAAAACAAGTTATATTTCTCCTACACTTGAAATCACACAAACTGGTGAGAAGCATACCATTGACGGAGTGGAAATTGAATTTCAGCTTACTCCGGGTACCGAAGCACCGGCAGAGATGAACTTCTGGATTGAATCGAAAAATGCTTTGTGGATGGCCGAAAACTGTACAGGAACGCTCCACAATCTGTATACACTCCGCGGAGCCCAGGTGCGTGACGGAAACGCATGGGCAGAGTACATCATGGAATCTCTGGCTCTCTATGGTGATAAGGCAGATGTGGTATTCCAGTCCCATAACTGGCCACATTGGGGAAATGATACCATTCAGGAATATATGACCAATACTGCAGCTGTATATAAGTTTATTAACGACCAGACACTGCTCTACATTAATGAAGGTTATACGGAAACAGAGATTGCCAATATGATCCAGCTTCCGGAGGAACTGGAGAAAGTCTGGTATACCCGTCAGTATTACGGTACAGTTTCTCATAATTCGAAGGCAGTATATGAGAAATATATGGGCTGGTATGACGGTAATCCCGTCCATCTTGCTGAACTTACACCATCGGATTATGCCCAAAAGCTGGTAGAATATTTCGGTGATACAGATGCGGTTCTTGAAAAAGCAAAAGAAGATTTTGCAAAGGGAGAATATCAGTGGGTTGCCCAGATTACCAATACGCTGGTTTTTGCTGATCCGGAAAATACGGATGCACGTTATCTGTGTGCGGATGCATTGGAGCAATTGGGATATCAGGCAGAATCAGGTCCATGGCGCAGTGCTTACCTTTGTGCTGCACAGGAACTGCGAAATGGTACAAATACCGATGATGCAACGCGAAGCAGCGGTAACGGTGATGTTTTCTCACATATGACACCGGATATGATTCTGGATTATCTGGGAATTCTTGTAGATACGACGAAGATTCCAGATCTGACCTTTACAGCAAATCTTATATTGCCGGAAGGTAATTATGTACTCCGTGTGAAAAATGGTGTACTTCTTTATCAGAAGGATACACAGGATGCGGATGCAGATGTAACATGGACTACCAAACGTGCCGGACTGTTGTCTGTTGTTCAGAAAAACGCAGAGAATGTTGCTGCTTTGATTCAGCAGGAGGGTGATGAGACCTGCCTGACACGATTGATGGATGCAGTTACGGTTACGTCAGACTATAAATATTTTAATATTATTGAACCATAAAGTTTTGGTCGGAAGCAGAAGGATATGAATAGTAGCTCTTGCAGGGCTTGGTGCCAATACAGTTGAAGTTGCGCTGTATCCAAAGACAGAGCAGGATGCACCTGAGGATACTACAAATTGGCTTCCTGTAGGTGACGGAGGCTTCCACCTGTATATGCGTATTTATACGCCTGATATGGATGCATTGGAGACATGGACTGCACCGACCATTACAGAAAAAGGACTATAATGAAAAAGAAAATTTCTAAAATATGTGCTGTTCTTCTTATTATTGCTTTGGGCTCTATGGAGACAGGCTGGCGCCTTTTCAATATGATGATTTGCTGCAAACGGGGCGCCCGGAAAAAAGAGAGAAAGAAATGGTTTGAATTGTCGCACATCAGGGAAAACCATCCTCAGAATGGGTATGCAGAGGAATATAATGAGAGTAAAGAATGGTGCTTTGCACAGAAGATGCAGGACTGCTATATCAGAAGTACAGATGGATTAAAGCTGCATGGATTTTATCTGCCGGCTGAGAATGCAAAACGGTTTGTTATATTAAGCCATGGATACCGTGGCAGTCGATTTGGCACCATGTCATTTATGGCAAAATACCTCCATGAGCATCAATGCAATCTTCTGTTTATGGAACAGCGCTGCTGTGGTGACAGTGAAGGGAAATACATTACCTTTGGGGCAATGGAGCAATGGGATGTTCAGCAATGGGCAATCTATGTATCTGAACGAAACAAGGAAAAGCTCCCTGTGTATCTGTATGGGCAGTCTATGGGAGCGTCAGCTGTACTGATGGCATCCGGACATACGCTTCCTCCGGAGGTGAAAGGTCTGATTGCTGACTGCGGCTTTCATTCCATGGAAGGACAAATGCAGGATATGGCGGCTAACTGGTTTCATCTTCCTCACATTCCCTTGCTTTTAATGGAAATGGACTGGTTCTGTAGTTTACTGGCTGGATTTCATATGAAGGATGCAGATACTACAGAGGCAATGAAAAAGAATACAAGGCCGGTCCTTTTTTTCCACGGAGAAAAGGACACCTACGTTTATCCTCATAATTCATTTCAGAATTATATGTTATGTAAAGCTCCGAAGAAGCTTGTTATTGTTCCCGGGGCACGGCATCTGTGCAGTGCCTATGCAGACCCTGCGCTGTATCAGAATACAATGATGCAATTTTTTGAAAAATACGATTAACAGTACAGCAATACTCCTTCCTGACCGGAACTTATCAAACAAATTTTTGTAAAAGGTTTGATAAGTCCCGGTCAATTTTTTGTAAAGTGTTCGTTAAGTCCGAGCGGTACTGGTATTTTCCTGAAATATATGCTATTTTCTCATCAAGAGCAAAAAACAGGGGCAATGGAGGTTTGATTAAGAATGAGAGAGTACTATCCTTTAACTGCTGCTCAGAAAATGCATCACAACTGGATCGTGGATTATGGAACACAACAAGTGTCCGGTGTCAGTGTTGTGGCGTCTGTACAAGCTGAACTGGATTTTGGATTATTGAAAAAGTGTATCCAGATGGAAATAGAGCGCTCAGGCTGTACCAGAGTACGCTTCACCAAACCGGATCAAGAGGGAAATGTGAAGCAGTATATTGTAAAACAGGATCCTCGTGATATTGAACTGAAGGATTTGTCCGGAATGGGAAATCTTGCAGAAGCGGATGAACTGATGCAGCAATGGGCATATGAAACATTTGATGGTGATAATATTCCCGTGTGCGAGTTCACCATGCTGAAGCTGCCAGAAGGATATAATGGTTTTTTTGTGCATATGGATCATCGGTTGATTGACTCCTGCGGACTGGTGGTAATGATCGGGGATCTGTTCCAGCTGTATACCTATTACAAATATGGAACAGCATATCCTCAGGAATTGGCTGATTTCCAAACAGTACTGAAGAAGGACCTGGCAAAGGCCGGCAATGAAAAGCGCTTTGCAAAAGACAAGAAATTCTGGGACGATCAGCTGGATGCCCTGGGAGAGCCGCTGTATTCCGATATTCAGGGTCCGTCTGTACTGGAGGCTGCCAGAAAGAGACATGGAAATCCGGAACTTCGCTCCTCTGATATTGAAATGCAAAATTTATTTGTGGCAGTAAAGGATTATCATCTGGAGCCGGGGGCAACTCAGAACCTGATTGATTTCTGTATGAATCATCAGCTTTCCATGACAAATCTTCTGCTGCTCGGCATCCGTACTTATCTGTCTAAGGTAAATGACGGACAGGAGGATATTACGATCCAGAATTTTATATCCAGACGTTCCACCCATGAAGAGTGGACCTCTGGCGGAAGCAGAACGATTATGTTTCCATGCAGAACCGTAATCTTGCCTGAAACAGATTTCCTTTCTGCTGCTTATGAAATCCAGAATATGCAGAATCGTATTTATATGCACAGCAATTACGATCCGGCACTTATTATGGAAGAGATGAGAAAAAGATACAATACACCGGAGCACACCAGCTATGAAAGCTGTTATCTGACTTATCAGCCCATGCCGGTAAAAGTGGAAAATGAAATGCTTGGAACTGTTCGCCAGCATGCCAAATGGTTTGCAAATGGTGCAGCAACCAAGAAAATGTACTTGACCGTATCTCATACAGAGGATGGTGGAATGAATTTTTCCTATCATTATCAAACAGCACATCTGGAAGAACATGATATGGAACTTCTCTATTATTATATGATGCGTATTTTATTTAAAGGAATCGCAGAACCGGATATGAGCATCGGTGAAATTATGGAACAGATTTGATAGTATACCAGGAGGACGTATAATGAGTCAGGAAATGGAATTTAAAAATATTGTAGCCCAGTATAGCAAAGTGGCACCGGAAGAAATGACAAATGAAATGAGGTTCCGTGAGGATCTTGGATTCAGCTCTCTGGATTTTATGTCTTTTTTAGGTGAGCTTGAGGATACATTTGATATTGAACTTGAAGAAAACGAGGTAATGAAAATCGTAACCCTTGGAGAGGCACTTCAATTGCTGGAAAACCTTCAGTAGGAGGAAATGGATATGCTGGTCAGAAATATATTAGAAGAAAGCGTACAAAAATATGGTGAAGTCAAAGCCGTAAAATGGCTTAATAAGAAAGAAATTTCAGAGAGAAGCTATTGTGAAATAATGGAAAATGCAGCTTCTGTCAGAAAAGGTCTTCTAGCAGAGGGCTTTGAGGGAAAACACATTGCACTAATTGGCACCAGCTCTGTAGAGTGGATTGAAAGTTATCTTGGGATTATTACAGGATGTACAACAGCAGTGCCGCTTGATGCAGCACTTCCCTGCGAGGATCTGGTAGATCTGATCAATCGCTCCGATTGTGCAGCCCTTTTCCTAAGTCCGAAGCTCAGACCATATCTTGAAGTATTTCTGGCAAATTGTCCGGGGCTTCAGAAGGTATGGATGCTTCAGGAAGAGGTGGAGGATGTACCGGAAAAGGTATACAGTATCAATGAGCTTCGGAATACAGGAAATAATGCATCTAAAGATGCTGCCTGTCCGGATGAAGAGGATATTGCAACCATTATTTTTACTTCAGGAACAACCGGAAAAAGTAAGGGAGTTATGCTGACTCAGAAGAATCTGGCATCTAATGTTGAGGCTGTAAAAATTTCAGCAGAACCGGGAACCGTGATGCTTAGCGTACTTCCCATCCATCATGCATTCTGCCTTGTTATGGACTGGCTGAAGGGCTTTTCCCAGGGAGCAACTCTTTGTATCAATGATTCTCTGCTCCATATGGTCAGAAATATGAGCATTTTTAAACCAGACATTATGCTCATGGTACCCATGATGATAGAGACAATTTATAAAAGGCTGGCTGCTTCTGACCCGGCAATTCCAAAACAGATTTTGGCAGAGAAGGTATTTGGAGGAAAGCTGCATACCATATTTACCGGTGGGGCGCATCTGGATCCATATTACATTGAATATTTTGCACAGTACGGTATTCAGATACTGGAAGGCTACGGAATGTCAGAATGCTCACCTGTTATCAGCAACAATACACCGGAAAATAATAAGCCTGGATCTATTGGAAAGCCTCTTGAAAACGTGGAGGTCAGATTTGAAAATGGGGAGATTCTGGTGCGCGGAACCAGTGTCATGAAGGGCTACTATCAGATGCCGAAGGAAACCCAGGAGACTCTTACGGATGGCTGGCTTCACACAGGAGACAAGGGATATATGGATGAGGATGGCTACCTGTTCATAAACGGAAGAGTGAAAAATCTGATCATTTTGTCAAATGGTGAAAATGTATCTCCGGAAGAAATTGAGAATAAACTTGCCCTGAATCCCCTTGTAGGTGAAGTGATCGTAACTGGTGAGAAGAATGGTCTGACAGCCCGGATTTATCCGGAGCAGGCAGTGGTGGAAGCAAAGGCATTAGATGCAGAGTCTGTTAAAGGACTGCTTCAGGCATTTTTGGATAAGTACAATCAAAATCAGCCGACCTATCGTCAGATTACAGGATTGATCATTCGGAAAAATCCCTTTATCCGCAGCACAACGAAAAAGATTAAGAGACAGGATGCTCTGATTGACGAACCTCTTGCATAACAAAAAAGGCTTTCTGCATGGCTCACAAAGTGTGATGCACATCTTGCAGAAAGCCTTTGTAAAGCGGACATTCGCAATCCGCTTCGCTACTTGCTCATGAACGCAGTCGCTTCGCTTATCTGCGTTCAAACACGTATTAGGACAAAAGGGGCAGCATGCCGGATAAAAAAACCTGGGACAAAATATCAGCGACAGCTTCCGGCTCCAGATCGAAATTATCCCTGGTCCATTTGTGAAGGACACCAATGGTGCTGCCAATCGCACAGGTGATCACATAGGAAATTTCTTCCTTTGTGTGTTTATTTGGACTGGAATTGGATGCTGCATCGGTGACATAGTGATGGAGCATGGTCAGCATTTTTTCAAACAAGTCATTGCCATGAGGTGTGCTCAAAAGACTTGCAAGAAAAGGATTCTCTATGGTGTACTGACAGATTGAAAAAAAATAGGACCGACAGATATCCAGGTCATTTTTTGGATGGAATTTCTCCATCATGGAAAAAACATCACAGATTGTTTTCTCTTCAACGGCAGCTACCAGTGAGGGGATATCCTGGTAATGATTATAAAAGGTGCTTCTGGCGATACCTGCAGCTTTGATGATGTCAGATACTGTGATCTTATCAGGAGCTTTTTCCCGTGATAGTTTAAAAAAAGCACCTAAGATAGCCTCATTGGCCACATAATATCTTTCGTCAGGAACTGGATTCTGCATAGGCGCACCCTCCCTCTCTTCAATTATTCAACAAAATTATTCCTGGGAAAACTGATCCTTTCCTACAGAACACAGAGGACATTCAAAGTCTTCCGGAACATCCTCCCATTTCGTGCCAGGTGCAATTCCACCCTCTGGATAGCCCTGCTCTTCGTCGTATTCCCAACCGCAAACATCGCATACATATTTCATAAGCAAATCCTCCTTATTAAATGATAATAATTACTGTTATTATGTCAAAATTATAAAACATTTCACAATATTTGTCAATATCTGGATGTGGCTTCGCTTGATAAGTTATCTTGACAATAGAGGGAAGAAAGCATATACTGTTAATAATTAAAAATGTCAGGGATAATATTTGTCTGACACTAATTGAATACGTATACACACAGAAGAGCGATGTTGTTCAGAACATGGCTCTTTTTTGTATTTATGCAAAACTCGTAAAAGGCTGTGCGTGTATGCAAATATCAAAAGGGAGGATGTATATGATGGAGAGATTAAACGAAATTGTAACAAAAGTTGACGATTTTGTGTGGGGTCCGGTAATGCTGATCCTGCTTGTGGGAACTGGAATTTTTCTTACAATCCGGACGAAATTTCTGCCCTGGAGAAACCTGGGATATGCGCTAAAGAGCACGCTCAGCAAGGAAGCGCGTACGAAAAGCCGTGGAGAAGGAGATGTCTCTCCTTTTTCCGCACTGACGACTGCCCTTGCTGCTACAATTGGAACCGGAAATATTGTTGGCGTTGCCACTGCTATGGTTTCAGGAGGACCTGGCGCTCTGGTGTGGATGTGGATTTCAGCAGCCTTTGGCATTACGTCCAAGTTTAGTGAATGTATGCTGGCAATTAAATACCGTGAAGTGAATGCCAAAGGTGAAATGAGCGGCGGTCCTATGTACACAATGAAAAAAGGACTGAAAAATAAGACTTTGGGAGTAATTCTGGCATGGCTTTTCGCATTTTTTGCAGTTGTAGCTTCCTTTGGAATCGGAAATATGACTCAGGGAAATTCTATTGCAAGTGCACTTCATGCTACATTTCATGTTCCGGTAAGGGTCTCTGGGATTATTATAACAATATTGACATTATTAATTATTGTTGGTGGAATTAAATCCATATCCAAAGTATCATCTGTAGTTGTGCCGGTTATGGCAATTTTCTATGTGATCTGTGGACTTATTGTGATTTTTGGAAACATTTCCAACTTGCCTTCAGGGCTTTCTATGATCTTTAAAATGGCATTTTCCGCAAAAGCTGTAGGCGGTGGTCTTTGCGGCAGTATTGTTGCTTCTATGATGAGTGCTATGCGATACGGTGTTGCGCGTGGAGTTTTTTCGAATGAAGCCGGCATGGGTTCTGCTGCAATTACGGCTGCTGCAGCGACTACGGATAACCCGGTTCGCCAGGGCTACATAAATATGACAGGAACATTTTGGGATACGATTGTGGTATGCACCATCACAGGTCTTGCAATTGCTTCTTCCGGAGTACTTGGCACTACTGATGCAGCAGGAAATATGCTGACAGGATCAGATGTCACTATTGCAGCATTTGAAACTGTTCTTGGAAGTGTCGGAGGATGGCTGGTAACCATTGGAATTACATTATTTGCATTTTCTACCATTCTTGGATGGGAATATCATGGAGAAAAAGCTTTCGAATATTTATTTGGAACACATAAATACAACATGATTTACAGAATCGTATTTTCTCTGGTTGTATATGTCGGCTGTACACAGACCTTGAGTCTGGTATGGAACTTTTCTGATATTGCCAATGCTTTGATGGCAATTCCTAATCTGATTTGTATGCTGCTGCTCAGCGGAGAGATAGCGAAAGATATTGAAGCATTTCAGAAAGAAATAAAGAAATAAAAAATCCCCTTGGAATGATGGGAGTGAATACCCATCAATCCAAGAGGATTTACAGCGTCTTTATTATTTTTCAGAGAACCTATATAAGCTTACTGGCTGATCAGCTCCTGTAATTCAGCATCATAGTCAATTCTTTCTCCACTTGTGGTATCAAATACCATAGTAGATTTGTTGTCATCTGTATAAGTGCTCCATTCCGGTACATTCTCGCCATTCGGATCTCCGGTTTTTGCAAAGTTTACCCATGCACTTGACATTACATCCTGCAGATCATAAGCGTCCTGACTTCCGCCATAGGAACCGGCTACTAAGTCAACATTGTGGAATACAAATGGGATCTCGCCACAGTGCCATAAGTTTACACCACCGTCAATCGGAGATTCATAGGATACAACGTAATCATAGTTCTTAGTTGCACCAGCTTCAACTCGCTTTGTAAGGGTTTTGGAGAAATTGGTACGATTTGCTACATAATAAGCATCACAAGCACTCTTTTCCGGATAAGCCTTCAGGAATGCTTCTTTTACAGCTTCCGCTTTGTCACCATATTTTTCGGTTAATTTTGCGTCTACTTCTTCATCAGTCCAGGAGTTTTTGTTGGTTTCGTTAGGATCCAGAGCAGTCCAGCAGTTCATTTCTCCAAATACAGAACCTACCATAACCGGAATGTCGTTTGTCCATTCCTGGAAATTACTCTGAATATAATCTTCATCAAGAACCGGACGCCAGCTTAAAGAGGTTCCCAGCTCATCGCCTACCTGTTTCATTGCTTCCGTTGCAGCTGCATCAAGAGTATCATAAGGAACCTCTTTTAACTGCTCAATCTGGTTATCTGAAATTCCCAAAATCTCAAGTGTTTTAGCAGTTATTTTTTTAGCAGTATCCTGTTCAATATAACGCTCACTTCCACTCTGTACAATCGCCTGATTGAATAATCCCTCTGCCTCAGGAGTAGCTAACATGCTGATAATCTTACCGCCGCCGCCGGACTGTCCGAAAATAGTTACGTTGTCAGGATCGCCGCCGAAATTAGCGATGTTTTCTTTTACCCACTTTAAGGATGCAACTAAATCTGCTACACCGCAGTTGCCGGAATACTGATAATCCTCACCATACTCGGAAACATCCAGGTAACCAAGTACATTTAAGCGGTGGTTTACAGTTACTACAACTACATCGCCATATTCGCTGAGATTTTTTCCGTCATATGCAACACCTTCAATAGAGGAGCCATTTGTGTAGCCACCACCATGGAACCATACCATGACCGGTTTCTTTGCATTGGCATCCAGATCCTGTGTCCAGATATTCAGATTCTGGCAATCTTCGCTCTGAGCCCAGTAACGGTGAGGAATCAGGAAATCTCCGCCATCCGGATCTGTCATTTTTGTAATAGGAGCGGTTGAACCATAGACGAGGCAATTGCGGATGCCGTCCCAGGTATCAGGAGCTTCTGGCATTTCAAATCTGTCAGCCTTTGCATAAGGAATTCCACGGAAGGTATAAGTTCCGTCATCAATAAAACCACGAACCTTTCCATATGCGGTATCTGTAATGCCCTCTGTTTTGCTCACAACAATGCTCTCTGTGGCTGCTGTGTCATCAGCTGCAGCAGCGGAAACAGTTGAAATTCCCATAGAGAAAATCATAGCACTGCTTAAAAGGATACTTATAATCTTTTTCTTCATTTCTTAAATCTCCTCCTTCGTATCAAGTAGTTCCATTATAGAAAAACAGGGCTGTTGGCGCTATAAGTTTTTGAACCAGTCACTGTTACTTTTTTGATTGTTTTGGAAATCTGATTGAAAAACAATTTGATTGGTTGTAGTATATTTTGTAAGAAAGGCTATAGTATTTTTATAAAAAATTTTATGAAAAGAGAGTCTCTATAATATGAAAAGAAATCTGAAGATATTTTTATTAATTGCTGTTTGTGCCATTACAGTTTTTTGCATGTTATATGTCAGAGAAGAAAATAAAAAGCAGCAAATACGCAGCTTAAAAAAAGAAGAAAAGGAAAAACTGGTATTTCTTACCTCCAAAAGAGAAACACGGCATATTTTTGAGAAAATTATCGCGGATTTTAATGAATCACAGGATGATATATGTGTAGAACTTATGGCAGTACCAAATCCGGAGGAGGAACTGCAAATCCGTGCAATCCAGGGAGAATTTCCAGATATTGTTGAATTTATCGGAGCACAGAAAGATGATCTGGTTAAATATGTAAAAGGCGGATACTTGCAGAAGCTGGATGATTTTTCTGCAACCCATTGTGTAAATGAACATTTTTTGGAAAAATTAAAAATTCTTAATGGTACTTATGTACTTCCGTTGTCTGTGAATTACAGAGGGATATTTTATAACAAAAGGATGCTGGAAAAGGACGGATACCAGATTCCTTCTACATATGCAGAGCTTATTCATACGATGCAGCAAATAAAAAAAGCCGGAAAGCTTCCAATTGTTTTTGCAGATAAAGACAGCTGGACGATTCATCAGGGATGGGATGCAATTGACATGTCCTCCAGAGGAAGCCAGGATAATTTATTTCAGAATGTGCTGAACGGCACTACCGTTTTATATGAAGATCCTATTGCACTTGATTCTACTAGGAAATTTTTAGAAATAAGACAATATGGTCAGAAACAGACCATAAACACAGGATATGATGAAGCTGTAAAAAAATTTGCAAAGGGAGAAGCCTATATGTTTCTTCAGGGAAACTGGGCGTATCCTATAATAAAAAAAATAAATCCGTATATGGATTTGTTATTTATGCCGTTTCCTACATACAAGGAAAATCAGGCAAGGGTTGTAGCAAAAATAGATGCGACATTGGGGGTTTCTGCTTTCTGTAAGCATCCGGAAGCAGCTGAAAAATTTCTGGACTATGTATTTTCAAAAAATGTCAGTGAATATTATGCAAATCAAGCCGGGGCTTATTCCTGTATAAAATCTGTAGATGTAGCAGACAATTATGCGAAGGTATTTACGGATAGTATCAGTAGCGGTGAATTTTTCCTGGAAGAATTTGCTTATGAAAGCGAAAAATCTAATGCCAGGGATGCTTTGTTTCAGAATTTGACCAGTTCCCCTCAAACATATACAGAAAGAGCATTTTTGAAAGAATGGAACGATCTTTTAATTCTGCAGAAAGGAGCTTGAGTGTGAAGCGAATTTCAAGACTACCTGTATGGTGGCAGCTTTTTATTGGATTAGCATGCTGTTTTCTGTTTTCCCTGATAGTAATTTGTGCCTCCTTTTTCATTGATGTGAAGGAGGCTGAAAAAAATAATTGGTTTTATTTGCATAAAATGAACAGTCAGTGGGAGATGGAAATCGAGACCATAACAAAAAATCTGGATTATTTGAAATATCTCCCCTTAATAGATAAAACAATTATGACAGATCTTCGAAACGATTATGAAAAACAATCCTTAAAAAAGCAGCTTTCCTATAAGGAATATGTAAATAGTACGCTGGAAGATATCAGTGGAATTAATCCATTTATTTTGCGCACTACTATTTTAACTGAAAATGGAAATGTTTATGGTAACTTTGTGGAAGACTCGTTGACACAGATTAAACAGGCAAAAAAGCATATTGCCTATTCAAGGGTTGGCTATAAAAATGAGGAATATGTTACAGATGTATATGAAGGCGAAATAAACATGCTTCCTTATAAATTGCTGACAATCGCATACGCTATGTACTCTGTGGAATCGGATCAGAAGCTTGCTACAATTTATATCGATTTGGATTTTGAAGAAATAGAAAAGAGCTTTTCCGTGTTTTCAAATGATGAAATTGAATGCTGTCTTTTTAACAGAAACGGGATCGTTTATTCTTCTGAAAAAAAGAACAATTTTCTTCTTGAGGATGTAAAGAAAATTTATGAAAATCCAAACCATCAGGGAACATTGGAAGCGGATGGCTCTGTCTGGAATGCATATGTTGTTAAAATCGATGATTTGGACTGGTATATGGTTCAATGTATGCAGCGAAAAAGCTTTCTTCTCAATAGTATAAAGAATATTTTGCTTTTTTGTTTTGGGATTTTGATGGTTTTTGTTTTCTTACTGTTTGGAGGAATGCAGCTGATCAGTCGCATTACCAAGCCGATTACTGAATTTTCCAATGCGTTAAATCAGGTAACCTTACATAAAAAACAAAAACCACGGCATATCCAATTAAAAGAGGATGTTCCACAAGAAATTTCCACAATGGTAAGTGGCTATAATGATCTTGTATCACGTATTGAAGAGAATATTATTCTGGCATACAAAAACGAAATAAGCCAGAAAAAAACAGAACTGCAAATGCTGCAATATCAAATCAATCCCCATTTTTTATATAATACATTAAATATTGTCAGTGCGTTGGCAAAACTAAATGGAGTTGATGAAATATCGGAAATTTCAGAATGCCTGTCCCATATTTTTCATTATAACGTAAAAGGGGGAAATATTGTACAGCTGAAAAAGGAGCTTGAGAATCTTCAGTGCTATGTAAAAATACAGTCCATGCGTTTTCCGGGAAAATTTGACGTGATTTATAATGTAGAAGAGGAAATGCTGACCTGTGAAATGCTAAAGTTTATATTACAGCCATTAATGGAAAACGCAATGGAACATGGTGTCATTCCCTGCAAACGAAGAGGGCGGATAGAAGTGACCGGAAAAATCACTTCGGCCAATATAGCAGAAATCAGTATTTGTGACAACGGAAATGGAATGAGCGATGAAACACTGCAGATGTTACACCAGGAATTAGAAAAAGACCTGCAGCAGGGCGTGAATCATAGTTCCTCCGGAATCGGCCTGATAAATGTACACCAGAGGATTAAAAACTATTATGGAGAAGAATTTGGAATTCTGGTAGAAAGTAATCAGGGAGAATACACTTGTGTAACGGTTCGTTTTCCGGTATTGGAAAAAGAGGTATAAAGATGAATTTTAAAATTTTAGTTGCAGATGACGAATATTATGCGAGAAAAGCACTCGTCATGATGCTTGAAAAATCCGGATTGCCGATTTCGGTGAATGGAGATTTTGAAGATGGGGAAGAAGTAATAGAATATCTTCAAGAAAACGAAGCGGATATTATCATTACGGACATCCGGATGCCCAATGTAGATGGCCTGGAGCTGGCAAAATATGTGCAGGAGCATGTGCCGAAATGCTCAGTAGTGATAGAAACCGGATATGAAGATTTTCAGTACGCAAGAAATGCGCTGCGCTATCAGGTAAAGGACTATCTGACAAAACCAATCAACGAATCAGAATTGCTTAAGTCTATAAAGGATATTCTTGTTGAAAAAGCAAAGTCAGATAATCTGGAAAATATCAATAAACTAAAAGGAATTGTTGAGAATCTGGATTTTGCACAATTGATACAAAATAAAAAGCTGCTTGATGAGTTGATTCCGGCGGAGCTTTGGAAGGATCACTCCTGGTTTTTTATGGCGAAGGGAGAAGTTTCGCATTCGGGATATCAACAAATAGAAAAATATTTGCAAAAGAAAAGAACTACTGCCGATGTAGGAAGCTGGTACTTTAAAAATAAAGGTGAATGTATATTACTCTTTTTTTGCAAACAGAAAATGGATTTCAAAGCATGCATTGGAGAGGCTGATCTTTTGCAGCTGAAAAACAGTATGGATCATAATTCGTGGTTTGGGATCAGTGGCATCCACAAAGAAAGAAGGGAAATCGAAAGGGCGTACAGAGAGTGTATTTACGCAATCAATAACCGTATTTTAATAAATGAAAATCTGTTTTTCTGGAAAGAAGAACTGGAAATTAAAAATTTGCTGGAAAAAGAAACCCTGGAAATATTCAGCAGAGTCGTAGAATTTGGCCGTATTTATGAGGCAGAAAAAATCATAGATAACTTATTTGCCAGATGCATAAGCGAGCGCGCAAACATTTACAGTCTTTATAATGCAATCATACAGCTTTTTTCCGTTCTCAGGAAAAAGTATTATAATGGATGTCAGATACCCAAGGGAGAAGGGGGATATTTCCTGTTTGATTTTAAGATTGACCTGTATCAATTTCATACAGCAGATGAGCTGAAAAAATATTTGCTTATGATTTTGAAAGAAGTCTGTGAAAAAAACGAGGAAAATGAAAATGAACTTCTGATAGAAAATATTTTAGTGTATCTCGAAAATCATTATGCAGATGATATTACATTAAATGAGCTTGCAGAGCATAAATACTTTGTAAGCGTGGGACACCTCAGCAGAACCTTTAAAAATAAAACCGGATTAACATTTTCCAAATATCTCACAGAGGTGCGCCTGAAAAAGGCAAAAGAATTTCTGGGAAATACGGACTTTGACATTACAGATATAGCAACATTTACAGGATACAATGATGCTTCCTATTTTACTCAGATTTTTCGGAAATCCTGCGGCATGACGCCTTCAGAATATCGTTCCCAGGAAAGAAAAAAGAAAAGTCAAAAAAGTGATACTGAAAAAGAAAATAATTTATAGTTTTTATCTTCCGGGAGCCTTAAAATAACATTATCAAAAAAAGGAGGCTCTGTTTATATGAAGAAGAGATTAACTGTATTGGCTGCATTGCTTGCCTGCTCCACACTTATGGGAAGTGTTCATGTATATGCAGAGGAAAATGAAAAGAATGTTGTTGAAACTGCGTACGGAAAAGTGCAGGGAATCAACAGTACAGATGAAAACTATGAGGATGTTGTAGAATTTCGTGGAATTCCATATGCAGCACCGCCAGTTGATGATTTGCGCTGGAAACCACCGGTAGATCCTGAAAAATGGGATGATGTTCTTGTATGTGATACCTACAAGGATATTCCTATGCAGGTATTAGGCGGAGCTGAGGTGGAGCCCTATAAAACAGATATTTATTACGATGGAGTTCCGGAAATGAGTGAAGACTGTCTGTATCTGAATGTAATGACAACAGGAGATTCACTTTCTTCCACAGAAAAGAAACCGGTATATGTGTGGTTCCATGGCGGCGGACTGAACAGCTGCTATACCTTTGAGCCGGAAGGAAATGCGGAAGCTTTTGCAAAGAACGGAATCGTTGTGGTAACAGTAGAACAGCGTCTTGGTGTCTTTGGCTATCTGTCATTGCCACAGCTTACCGAGGAACAGGGACAAAGCGGAAACTATGGTCTGATGGATCAGATCAAAGCTATGGAATGGATCAAAGAGAATATAGCTAACTTTGGAGGAGATCCTGAAAATATCACAGTTGGTGGACAGTCTGGCGGTACTACAAAGGCAATGGCAATGACTGCTTCTCCTAAAATGGATGTAGAAGTTGATAAATTAATCCTGGAAAGTGGCTTAAAGTACAATATGGAATTCCAGACTCTGGAAAGTGCAGAAGAAAAAGGAACTGCATATCTGGGAGATCTGGGACTTGATGAGGCTGCGACACTTGAGGATCTGAGAAGTATAGATGCTGAAAAGCTGATTGACAATACCAGTTCTAATTATCCGGGAAGCATGAACCAGGATGGTTTGTATGTCACCTATGAAAGCATTCAGGATTCCATTAATGATGGAGTGTTTGATGAGATTTCTGTATTGTCCGGAACAAATATGGGAGAGGGAAGTTATCCGAAGGTATCCACAGCAGAGGATTTCTATGCACAATACAAAGAAGCTCTTGGCGATCTGTATGATAAATACGACTTTGAAAATCTGGTAAAAGTTGATGACAGTACAGCAGCTATGGTCAGCCGTCAGTTAGGAACCTATGGTCTTGGCACAAATGTCAGCAGAAGCCTTATGGTTAACAGACTGTACGGAAAAATGATGTCAGAAAGAACAGATGGAAAAGCAGCAAACTATACATACTTATTCAGCCATTCTACACCTGAGAGCATTTCAGATTTAGGAACAGACAGAGGCTGGGCTAACCAGTGGGCATGGCATACAAGTGAAATGTGGTATGCGTTCAATTCTCTGCGTGAGGGCGTTCCGGAGGTAAGACAGTGGACTGACTGGGACTATGAGTTAGCAGAAAAGATGAATCAGTATTGGTCAAACTTTATCAAAACCGGAGATCCAAATGGAGACGGACTTGCATACTGGCCGGCAGCAGATGAAAATATGGGATATATTCAGTTGGGAGATGGAATCAGTACTCATGAAGAGGAACTGACAGATCTGGAAAAACTGATGATGGATTATACCACCAACTATTTCAATTTTCCTGTAGCTGAGTAAGTGATACACTTTTAACCTCCTGGAGAATGCAGTGCATTTTCCTACCATACCATGGTTTTTTCAATATTATTCACAGAAAAAGTCGTCGGCTTTAGAAGCTGGCGGCTTTTTTTGCGTAAATAGCGCAAAATCTTTCCTCTTTCTTGTTCTGAAAATAAATTCATGCTATGATAAAAATTAAAAAAGGGCTGAACATAGACAAAAAGGTTTCTTTCCCCCAATTTTGCATAACCGTAATAGAAAGTAGGAGAGTATGGTGAAATTAAAGAAAACAATGAAAAAAATAGGCAAGATTTTTCTCTGTTTTTTGCTGGTGGTTGCGCTGGTAAATATACTTGCACCTCTTTTTTGCAAAAAACCAGATGGAAAATATGCAAAAAATCTGCAGCAGACAGAATTTACTTCTGAGACAGCAGGGGCAGAAAGAATCCGCTGTATCGATGATAACGAAGAAGCACTTTTGTGGCGGCTTCGAATGATTGGTACAGCAAAAGAAAGCATTGTGCTGTCCACCTTTGATCTGCGCGCAGATGAAAACGGCACTAAGCTTCTGGCTGCGCTGAATCATGCTGCGGCAAAAGGAGTGAAAATCCAGCTCCTGATCGATGGAATTTACCAACAGCTTTTTCTGGCTGGAAGCAGTGATTTCCAGGCTTTGGCGGCGCATGAAAATGTAGAAGTGGGAGTTTATAATCCAGTGACGCCAGCCAATCTGTTTAAGCTGAACTATCGCATGCATGATAAATATGTGATCATTGATGAGAAAATGTACCTGCTTGGCGGACGCAACAGCAACGATATTTTCCTGGGAGATCAGACTGAGGACATTAATGTGGACCGGGATATTCTGGTGTATGATACTTCTGAAGGAAAGGGCGAGTCCTTGCTGCAGCTTGAGGACTATTTTCACAAAATCTGGAATGAGGGCTGTGTAAGCATAAGAACAAGAAAACAGTCCTCGAAATATACAGATCAATACCAGAACATGGAAGAGCTGTATACTTCTCTACTGGAAAAATATAATGATATAGAAACCTATAGCACATGGGAGAAGGATACGGAAGAGGCCAATAAAATTACCCTGATTCATAACGGAACCCAGGCGGGGCGAAAAACTCCTCAGGTTCTTCAGGCAATTCAGTATCTGTCTGAAAATGCAGACCATGTGATTATACAAACTCCATATGTAATCTGTAACGGCTATATGTATACTGCTTTGCACAAGATAGCAGATCATGCCAAGCTGCAGATCATACTTAATGCAGTGGAAAAAGGTTCAAATCCATGGGGCTGTACAGATTATCTCAATCAAAAGAAAAAAATCCTGAAAACCGGAGCAGATGTTTATGAGCTGATGAACGATTATCCGGTTCATACAAAGACAGTGCTGATTGATAATCGTCTGTCTGTGGTAGGGTCATACAATCTGGATATGCGAAGCACTTATTTGGACACGGAGCTGATGCTGGTAATTGACAGCAAGAGACTGAATCAGCAGATTCGCACAACTGAAAACGATTATATGGAAAAGAGCAAAGAAATCTTGGCAAATGGACAGGAAACAGAAGGGGCAAAGTATGAGAAAAAGATACTGACCTGGCAGAAGAAATTATTCTATGGAGCGCTGAGGATTATTATTCGTCCGCTTCGTCAGCTGCTGTAGCACCCTTGTCCAGGCAAAAACTTTCGCAAAGAAAGAAGGTGAAAATTTAAATAAATAGCAAATTAGGAATTGATTTTTTGTCCAAAAGCAGTTAGAATGACTTTTGGAAAGAAAATAAATTTCTTTCATAAAAAATATGAAAACAAAGGCAGGTGAACAGAATGGATAGTTGCGATTCTCATGGGCGAAGTAGTTGCATAGGATGGAAAAACGAAATGGCAGATGAGCACCGCGCACATTCTGTTCTTCTTTAATTTCTATAAATTATCGAATTCCATTTCTTTTTTTGATCCTATGAATTCCAAGCGTAATTGCGGCACGTTGAAGGCAGTACAGTGACATTCTTTGGTGACATGAATTAGTCTGCTCTTTTTTCGTGCGTGTATTTGTGTGCTTTCCGGGCGAAAAATATTTTGCCTGGATGACTTCATATGCCCTGTGAGGGATCCAATATTCCCTTAATGAGCAGGCAGTGTAAGCTGTTTATACTGTAATAATGCTCTCCCGCGGATTTTTTATATCCGTATAAAAAAACATAAGACAGATCCATAATATTGAGAATCTGATTTATGAGAGATTGGAGAAAGCAGGATGGAAAAAAGAGTGCAGGATTACACCCAGGACATTCTGGCTGTAATCAGAAGTAATACCTCTCCGGCTGCTATGAGCAGCAAGCTGGAGGACTTTCATGCCAATGACCTTGCAGATGCAATGCCAAGGCTGACTGTACAGGAGCGTTACAAATTATATCGTATCCTGGATATTAATATGTTGTCCGATATTTTTGAATACACAGATTCGGACAATGCTGCAGAATATGTGAAAGAGATGGATGTGAAAAAAGGAGCAGCCATTCTTTCACGGATGGAGACCGATGCCCTTGTGGAGGTTCTCCAGAAAATTGAAAAAGCGAAGAAAAAAATCCTGGTGGAGCTGATGGATGACGATGTCCGTCATGATATTGAGATGATCGCATCCTTTGATGAGGATGAAATCGGAAGCCGCATGACTACCAATTGTATTATTATCCGTGAGAATCTGACTGTAAAACAGGCTATGAACAGTCTGGTAGAGCAGGCTGCCAAGAATGATAATATTTCCACTATTTTTGTGGTGACAGAATCTCAGAAGTTTTATGGAGCCATTGACCTGAAGGACTTGATCATTGCCCGTCAGGACAAGTCACTGGAAGATTTGGTAGCTACTTCTTATCCGTATGTATATGCAGAAGAAGATATTGATGATTGTATTGAAGAACTGAAGGCGTATTCAGAAGACTCCATTCCTGTCCTGGATAATGACAATCGTCTTCTTGGTGTTATTACTTCATCTAATATCATTGACCTGGTTGATGATGAGATGGGAGAAGATTACGCCATGCTGGCAGGTCTTACTGCAGAGGAGGATTTAAAGGAGCCGCTGAAAGAGAGTATGAAGAAGCGTATGCCGTGGCTGATCGTTCTTCTTGGTCTTGGAATGGTAGTATCCTCTGTGGTTGGTGTGTTTGAAAACGTAGTAACACAGCTTCCGATCATTATGGCATTCCAGTCACTGATTCTGGATATGGCAGGTAACGTAGGTACCCAGTCTCTGGCGGTTACCATTCGTGTACTGATGGATGAGTCTCTTACAGGAAAGCAGAAGCTGGAGCTTGTATTTAAAGAAATGCGAATCGGTCTTTGCAATGGTGCACTTCTTGGTATTTTGTCCTTTGCGTTGATCGGACTTTATATTTACTTCTTCAAGGGAAAAACATTGGTATTTGCATATGCAGTTTCCGGCTGCATCGGAGTAGCCCTTCTTCTGGCTATGCTGATCTCAAGTGCAGTGGGAACCTGTATTCCGCTGTTCTTCAAGAAAGTGGGCGTGGACCCTGCAGTTGCTTCTGGTCCATTGATCACCACTGTCAACGACCTTGTGGCTGTTGTGACATATTACGGACTTGGCTGGGTGTTCCTGATCGGAGTGCTGCATTTGGCAGGCTAAGAGAAAATAATAAAAGAGGAGCAGGCAGGAAAGCCCTTCGTGAAAAGAAACGAAAATGGAATTGTTTCTTTTCACGAAGGGCTTTTGGTTTTGGAAAATAGGATTAAGGAGGAGTTTCTTATAGAAGAAATGTTTTGCAAAATTTATCAACAGAATTCAATACGTTAATTTGACAAAATACAAGGAAGTTAGTAAAATGGATGTAACTTCCAGAATCCAGGCGGCAGTGGGCTGGCGGGTAATTTCTGGTATATGGTTGGAGGCAGAAAATCTTTTGCATCTGACATCATTAATAGAAAAAGCGAGGTTGGATTGAAATGAATACATGGGAAGCAAATATTCGCAAAGTAGTACCGTACACCCCGGGAGAGCAGCCAAATGAACCGGATATGATCAAGCTGAACACCAACGAGAATCCATATCCACCAGCTCCAGGGGTAACAAAGGCCCTTAAGGAGATTCACACAGACACTCTCCGTCTTTACCCGGATCCGACAGCAGGTGATCTGGTACATGCAATTGCACAGAATTACGGACTGAAGGATGAGCAGGTATTTGTAGGCGTTGGCTCAGATGATGTGCTGGCCATGAGCTTTCTTACCTTTTTCAATTCAGAGAAGCCTGTTCTTTTCCCGGATATCACTTATTCCTTCTATGATGTGTGGGCAGACCTGTTTCGCATTCCGTATGAGTGCAAGGCTCTGGATGAGAATTTTTGCATCCGCAAAGAGGATTATTTCGGGGAAAACGGCGGAATTATTTTCCCAAATCCAAATGCGCCTACAGGGGTGGAGCTTCCCCTCTCTGATATAGAAGAAATCCTGCAGCACAACCAGGATGTGATCGTGATCGTGGATGAGGCATATGTAGACTTCGGCGCCAGATCAGCGCTGGAGCTCATCGACAAATATGAGAATCTGCTGGTAGTACAGACCTTCTCCAAGTCCCGCTCCATGGCTGGAATGCGAATCGGTTTCGCGTGCGGAAATGCGCAGCTGATCAAATATCTCAATGATGTGAAATATTCCTTTAACTCTTACACCATGGATCGCACCACTTTAGCCACAGGCGTGGCTGCCATTGAAGATCAGGCATATTTCCAGGAGACTTGCGCTAAGATCATTGCCACCAGAGAGTGGACCAAGAAAGAACTGGCAGCGCTGGGATTTTCCTTCCCGGATTCCAAAACGAACTTTATTTTCGCTTCCCACGAAAGCTGCCCGGCAAGTGAACTGTTCGGGGCTCTTCGCCAGGAGCACATTTATGCAAGATATTTCCCGAAGCCAAGAATTGACAATCACTTAAGAATTACTGTGGGAACACAGGAAGAGATGGAGAAGCTGATTGAATTTTTGAAAAAATACCTGAAAAAATGAGAAAGAAAAATGGAATGAAAAAAAGTGTATTATGTCTGATCCTGACGGTGTCCATGGCAATGTCGGGAATTCCCGTTGCAGCGGAAGGGTTTTCAGATGGAGAGGCAGCATGGGCAAGTGAGAACGCACAGGAAGGGAACTCCTGGGAAGAAAATGAGATAACGAATTCCTCTGTTGAAACAACCGAAACAGGTGAAGATAGTTCTTCATCCGCCGAGGATTTGGGAAATGAAGCAGATGAGAAACCTGAAAGTGATGCAGCACAGCAGTCTTCCGATCAGGCAGCATTTTCTGATGGAAAAACGGAGGTACTGGACGGCTTTGGAAGCCTGGATACAGACACCGGCTTTTTAGACAGTGAGACTGCAGAGGAAGAAACCGGGACAGATGGGGAAGAAGAGGGGACGCTTACGGCAGAAGAAATCGAAGCCCAGCTTGCGCCTATCCGGGAGCTTGCGCCCATCAGCTATGTAGATCCACCGGAAGGGGATGACAGTGACACTGCCAGCGTAGGCGGAGCAAGAGCCACTTCCTATCCGGCGAAATATGACCCGAGAGGAAGCCTGGCCCTTCCTGTCCGTAACCAGAAGCCATCCAACATGTGCTGGTCATACACTCTGGCAGCCAACCTGGAAATCTCTTTCCTGCGGGCTGGAGCAGGATTGTTTGATCTTTCCGAGGAGCATCTTGCCTATTTCTTTGCCAACAGACAGAACGATCCTCTTGGAAATACCCCGAATGACAGGAACAAAGTTCTGCATTCCTACCGGGATGGCGGCAACCAGACGTTAGCAGCAATTTTCCTTAGCTCCTGGAGCGGTATGGCACTGGAATCCCAGGTGCCTTATGAGACAAATGCGGACCACACCCTGGATTCCGATGCGGTTCCATCTTCCGGTATGGCATACAAAACCACTGCATACCTGGAAAATGCCGCATTTTCCTCCTACTCTGTGGCAAAGATCAAAAACCTGATTTCGGAATACGGATCTGTTTCCATGTCCATTGGCATGTATGACAGCTGCTACAACCCGAAGACGTATGCGTACAGCTATTCTGGAAATGCAGGCGTGAACCATGCGGTAACCCTGGTGGGCTGGGATGATAACTTTGCAAAGGAGAATTTTAATTCCAGCTGCAATGTGACTTCAGACGGAGCCTGGATTGTGCGGAACAGTTGGGGAGAGCAATGGGGCGATAAGGGATATTTCTATATTTCTTACGAAAATAAATGCAATTATAATATCGTAGCAGCAGAAGCAGTCACAAATCCAAAATACAGAAACAATTATTTTTATGACGGTTCCTGCGCTTTGAGCAAACTGAAGCTTTACCCGTCAGGAAGTGGCGGCATTTCCTCTGTTTCCAATGTTTTTCAGGCAAAGGCAGGAAAAGGCAAAGGGGAAGCTCTGGGAGAAGTGGTTCTGTCTACTTATACAGATGGCGGCTCCTACAGCATTCAGGTCTACACCAATCTGAAGGATCAGAGCAACCCGGTAAGCGGAACGCCTGCGTACAGTACGCCAGTGACTTTTTATCAGGAGCATGCGGGGATTTCGACGGTGCAGGTTCCGGAAGTGAATCTGATCAGCGGAACTTTGTATTCCGTAGTGGTTACCAACATTGGTTCCGGTGCTGTGGAATACCTGTGCGAAACCAACAATTCCTATAGCTGGGTGGAATTTGCTGCAGACCTGAAAGCAAATCAGAGCTTCTGTTATCATGAAGACAATGGCTGGAGTGATTTTTCCAAGACCAGTCCCAGTGCCTGCGCAAGAATCAAGGCTCATACCAGAACGCTGGACAGTGCTGTCGCAGTAGGAAAGCCTGCTTCGTTTGCGGCGAAAGCAAAGGCATATAATCAAATTGCCCTGACCTGGGAAAAGGTTTCCGGTGTTTCCGGCTATCAGGTATACCGAAAGGAAGAGGGCGGAAGCTACAGGAGAGTGAAGACTGTATCCTGGAAGGAAAGTTCTTGGACGGATACAAAGGTGAATCCGGGAATTACCTGTACCTATCGGATCCGGGCTTACAGCGTGGTGTCTGGGACTGCTAAATATTCTGCCTACAGTTCTGCTGTATCTGTGAAAACAGCGTTATCCAGACCCTCTGTTTCCGTGAAGGTTTCTTCTGATCTTTCCAACACGGTAAGCTGGAAGAAGATTGCAGGAGCTTCCGGCTACCTGGTTTACCGGAAAACAGCTTCTGGAAAATGGACGAGAATTGCCACTATTACGAAGTCCTCCACAATCACATATCAGGATAAAAAGATCAGTGCCAATACAGTGTATGAATACACGGTGCGAGCCTATCGGAATGTGAATGGCAAAAGGGTGACAAGCAGTTACAGGTCCAGCGGAAAATACAAATCCGCACCGGCCAGACAAACCATCACTTCCATTTCCAATGCAAAGAAAGGTTTGCTTCTGAAATGGAAAGCACAGAAAAAATGTGATGGGTATTATATTTATCGAAAAGTGGGAAACGGCAGCTATAAGCTGGCAGCAACCATCAAAAAAGGAAGAACTGCATCCTGGACGGATACCAAGGTGACAAAAGGCAGGAAATACCAATATTATATATGCGCCTATGTGAAAGAACCAAAAGGCGTGGTGAAGAGCAAATACAAAGTTTCTTTCCAGGTTCGCAGAACGAGGTAGAAGGAAGCTCCTTACAGGAGCTTCCTTTTTAACATACGGCTTTAGCCTGTTCAAAATGTCTACGCATCGTGTATTATGCAGGATAAACTTAGCGTAAAAGAATATTAGGACCCTTTTAAGGGTTAAGGCGAAGTAGTACAAATGCCCTTTTAAGGGCGGCGACGAGTCAAGAGCAATGTGGCTGGAGCAAAGCGAAATCCAGCGCCTTGAGACGCTGGCCTAGCATTAAAGGCTTATAGCCGTCCTACGAGCCACCCGTTTCACGGGTGGGGGCGACTTTTCGGATGCCGGTGTCGATGACGTCAGATATGTGTCGACAAATAAGTCTTGCAATCAAAAAGTTCTGGTGTGTATAATATAGGGCAAAGGCATTCATTTGCAATTGATATGGACAGAGTGCCGATAATGTGCTATGATAAGCAATATTAGATTAAATATTCATTTTTTTGTTCAACATAAAATTTCTGTCCTATCAGACATTTGTATCCCGTAGAAAATGAAATGTAATTTAGAATGATAATGAGTCGAAGAGGTAGATGGTTGATGAGAGAAAAATACGAATCGTTACCCCTGGTGGAGCTGAAAGCGCTTGCGAAAGCCAGAGGACTGAAGGGCATTTCTACTATGAGAAAGCCTGAATTAATTGAGCGTATGCTGGAAGAAGACAAAAAAGAAGCTGCTGAGAAAGAAGCAGCGAAGCCGGAAGAGGTGAAAAAAGAAGCTTCCGATATGGTACAGGACGCTCCTGCAGGTACACCTGTAAGAAGAGAGCCGGAAGCAGCCCCTGTGAAAAAGGAAGAGCCCGCAAGAACCCGGACCATTGTAAGAAGAAATCCGGAATTTCGCGGCAGCTATGCAGCAAGAGGTGAGAATACAGGACGTCAGAATGGCTACAGCAACGCCAGACAGGACAGCCCTGCAAGGCAGGAGCCGGTCATTCGCCCTGTAGAAGTTGTTCCTCCTGCAGAGACCAAAAGTGAGGAACCAGAGCAGATTCGCGAGAATGCCGAAGGACATGCTGAGCATGTAAGCAATACTTATCACGTTCCTGCAGAGACCGTCCAGCTGGACAGCGGTGAGCGTGCCAACGGTATTCTGGAAGTTATGCCGGATGGCTTCGGCTTCATCAGAAGCGAGAACTATCTTCCAGGTGAGAATGACATTTATGTTTCCCCGTCCCAGATCCGGAGATTTAATCTGAAGACCGGAGATATTATCCAGGGAAATATCAGGATCAAGACCCAGGGTGAGAAATTCAGTGCCCTTTTGTATGTGACATCCATCAATGGTTTCCATCCAAGCGAAGGTCAGAAGAGATACAATTTCGAGAACATGACCCCCATTTTCCCGGATGAGCGTCTGATCATGGAACGTCCTGGCGGAACCACAGCCATGCGTGTTGTAGATCTGATCAGTCCTATCGGAAAGGGACAGCGAGGCATGATCGTTTCCCCGCCTAAGGCAGGTAAGACCACCCTTCTCAAAGACATTGCCAAGTCCATTTTGAAGAATAACAAGGACATGCATCTGATCATTCTTCTCATTGACGAGCGTCCGGAGGAGGTTACTGATATCAAGGAAGCAATACAGGGACCGAATGTAGAGGTTATCTATTCTACATTTGATGAGCTTCCGGAGCATCATAAGCGTGTATCTGAGATGGTTGTGGAGCGTGCACGCCGCCTTGTAGAACATAAGCAGGATGTTGTGATCCTTCTGGATTCCATCACCAGACTGGCAAGAGCCTATAACCTGGTCGTTCCTCCAAGCGGAAGAACTCTTTCCGGAGGTCTTGACCCGGGAGCACTTCATATGCCGAAGCGTTTCTTCGGTGCAGCCCGCAACATGCGTGAGGGAGGAAGCCTTACCATTCTTGCTACTGCACTGGTTGACACCGGAAGCAAGATGGATGATGTGATCTACGAGGAATTCAAGGGAACCGGCAATATGGAGCTTGTTCTTGACCGCAAGCTTCAGGAAAAGCGTGTATTCCCGGCAATCGACATCCAGAAATCCGGAACCAGACGTGAGGACCTTCTTCTGAGCAAAGATGAGCAGGAAGCTGTGTACATTATGCGAAAAGCCCTTAACGGAATGAAGTCTGAGGATGCGGTAGAACAGATCCTGAACATGTTTGCCCGTACTCGAAACAACGCAGAATTTGTGCAAACTGTAAAAAAACAGAAATTTTTATAAATAACTTGCATTTCTCATAACAGCATGCTATAATCAGTAGGCTGTGTAAAGTGTGAATTCGTCAGATTCAACGCAAATAAAATAGAATAAATATAGAGAGGTGAAAATCATGAGAGAAGGAATCCATCCGAATTACTATCAGGCAACTGTAACCTGCAACTGCGGTAATACTTTTGTAACAGGTTCTACCAAGCAGGACATCCACGTAGAAATCTGCTCCAAATGTCATCCGTTCTATACAGGACAGCAGAAAGCTACTCAGGCTCGCGGACGTATCAATAAGTTCAATGAGAAATACGGCCTGAATAAATAATTTGAATATTACTGAATGAGAAGGTTGAGGTTGGGAAATCTCAACCTTTCTTTGTTACTGCCGATTTACTATGAAAGTCCCAGACGGCAGCCAAGAATGAGCCATGCTTCTCATGAGCGAATTCTTGGATATCGGATGGGCTAGAGCGTGTTTGAAAAATCATTCCCGCAATCTGCACGCCCCACTTTGCGGTATATTTTGCCCGAATTCAGTTGCCGTAGCCCGCTACGGCGCCCTCATCCGGACAAAATCTCCCACAAATTGTGACGCACATCTTGCAGAAAGCATTTTTCAAACACACTTTCATTATGGTGATGTCGCCGGCAGGCGACATGTCCGATTTACAGGAGGATAAAATGAAACCATCAAATATCGGTGGACAGGCTGTTATGGAAGGAATTATGATGCGTCATAAGGACAAGTACTCCATTGCAGTCCGCCGTCCTGACAATGAAATTGAGCTGAAAGTAGAAGACTACAAATGTATTTTCGGCAAGGCCAAGATCTGGAGAAAGCCCATTATCCGCGGAATGGTAAGCTTTGTGGATTCCCTGGTAACAGGTACCAAGTGCCTGATGTACTCCGCAGAGATCGCAGGAGATGAGGAAGACGAGGAGGAAGCTAAGAAAAATGCCTCCCTCTCCGCTGAAGAATTAGAAGCCAAGAAGAAAAAAGAGGACAAGGCATTCAAGGCACTGCTGTATGTGACCGTTGCCATTTCCATTGTCATTTCCATTGCGGCATTTATGCTGCTTCCCTATGTGCTGGCAAGCCTTTGCCGCAAGGTTGGGGCATCTGAAGTTATCGTTACCATTGTAGAAGCTTTTGTGAAGCTGGCACTGTTTATGGGATACATGCTTCTGATCTCCAGAATGAAGGATATTCAGAGAACCTTCATGTATCACGGCGCAGAGCACAAATGCATCAACTGCGTGGAGAACGGCAAGCCCCTTACCGTAGAGAATGTGCTGGAGAGCTCCAGATTTCACAGACGCTGCGGTACCAGCTTCCTTTTCCTGGTTATGCTGGTAAGTATTTTCCTGCACTTTATCTTCGTGCTGGTGCCATCCTACTGGCTGCGCCTTTTCGGACGTCTGCTCATGGTGCCCATCGTATCCGGAATCTCCTTTGAGATCATCCAGTGGGCTGGAAGAACGGACAGCAAGTTTGCCCTTATGATGAGCAAGCCGGGAATGGCAATGCAGAAATTTACCACCAAGGAGCCTACAGCTGATATGGCAGAGGTTGCCATCAAGGCAGTAGAAGCCGTGTTTGACTGGAGAGCATACTTAAAAGAAGAATTTGGTCTGGACATTCCATATGAGAATGAGAATCCAGAAGGGGAGAGTCAGGAGCATGCATCTGAAGCAGGTGCTGCCAAATGACATCCCTGGAAGCATTATTAAAAGAAGGAACGAAAGTTCTGGAAGAAAAGAAAATCCAGGAAGCCAGGTTAGACGCTTGGCTTCTTTTGGAGTATGTGACAGGCGTAAGCCGCGCTCTTTATTTTGCTGACCCGAAGAAAGCGGTAGAGGAAGAGAAGGCGGAAGAGTACAGAAAGCTGATCGTCTTAAGAGCCGGTCACATTCCTTTGCAGCACATCACCCATCAGGCGTATTTCATGGGCTTTGAATTTTATGTGGATGAGAATGTGCTGGTTCCAAGACAGGACACAGAGACGCTGGTGGAGAAAGCACTGGAGATTCTGGAGAATCAGGAGAAACCGCGGATCCTTGACATGTGCACCGGATCAGGCTGTATTTTATTAAGTCTTCTTGCCATGAAAGAGGGGGCATCCGGAACAGGCGCTGACATTTCCCCTCTCGCCCTTAAGGTGGCGAAACAGAACGCAAAAGGGCTGAATGTGGCAGATCGGGCGGAATTTGTGGAAAGTGACTTGTTTTTATCACCTTTTTTTGCAGAAACTACTGGTAAAGCACTGCCAGTATATGATATTCTTATTTCGAATCCCCCTTATATCAGAAGTGCAGTGATCGAGGATCTTATGGAAGAAGTGAAGGGACACGATCCCAGAATTGCGCTGGACGGCCATGAGGATGGATTGTATTTTTACCGGAGGATCGTATCGGAGGGTAGTGCCTATGTGAAAGAAAATGGCTGGATGCTGTTTGAAATCGGATACGACCAGGGGGAGGATGTGTCGAAGCTGCTTGAGAAAGCCGGTTTTCGCCAGGTGCAGGTGATCCAGGATCTGGCAGGACTGGACCGGGTAGTGATCGGACAGAAACCCCATAGATAAAAGAAAGAAATAACAGGAGGAAAACCATGTTTGACAAGTTGGATGATTTGCTCATACGTTTCGAGGAAGTTCTGAACGAGCTTGGTGAGCCGGATGTAACAGCGAACCCGGATCGTTTCCAGAAGCTGATGAAAGAACAGAGCGACCTGCAGCCAATTGTGGATACCTATAAGGAATATAAGAAAAATAAAGAAACCATTCAGGACAGTCTTTCCATGCTGGAAGAGGAGAAGGATGAGGAAATGCGTGAGATGCTCAAGGAAGAGCTTTCAGACGCCAAGAAGCGTGTGGAAGAGCTGGAGCATGAGCTGAAGATCCTGCTTCTGCCGAAGGACCCTAACGATAACAAGAACGTTATCGTGGAGATCCGTGCAGGCGCAGGCGGAGATGAGGCTGCTCTTTTTGCGGCTGAGATTTACAGAATGTATGTGAAATACGCAGAATCCAGACGCTGGAAAACAGAAATGATGAGTCTGAATGAGAACGGAATCGGCGGATTTAAGGAAGTTACCTTTATGATCAACGGTGCCGGAGCTTATTCCAGACTGAAATACGAAAGCGGCGTGCACCGTGTACAGCGTGTGCCGGAGACAGAATCCGGCGGAAGAATCCATACTTCCACCTGTACAGTTGCAATCATGCCGGAAGCAGAGGAAATTGATTTCCATCTGGATATGAATGACTGTAAGTTTGACGTATTCCGTGCATCCGGAAACGGCGGTCAGTGTGTCAACACCACAGACTCTGCGGTTCGACTGACCCATATTCCTACCGGAATCGTAATTTCCTGTCAGGATGAGAAATCCCAGCTGAAAAATAAGGATAAGGCTCTGAAGGTCCTTCGTTCCCGTCTGTATGAGATGGAGCTTGCAAAGCAGCACGATGCAGAGGCTGAGGCAAGAAGAAGCCAGATCGGTACAGGGGACCGTTCTGAGAAGATCAGAACCTACAATTTCCCGCAGGGACGTGTGACGGATCACCGCATTAAGCTGACCCTTCACAGACTGGATAATATTCTGAACGGTGACCTGGATGAGATCATCGACAGTCTGATCGCAGCAGACCAGGCTGCAAAGCTGAGCAATCTGCAGGAACAGTAAAAGGCGTATACCGGGAACCTTGTAAATACAAGTTTCCGGATACCATATATTAAAATAAAAAAACATGGACTAAAACGGGAGGGTACACCTATGAAAAAAACAGCCCTTGTAATTATGGCTGCCGGAGTTGGAAGCCGCTTTGGAAATGGAATTAAACAGCTTGCACCAGTTGGACCAAACGGTGAGATCATCATGGATTATTCCATCAGAGATGCACTGGAAGCAGGATTTAACAAAATCGTATTTATCATCCGCAAGGATCTTGAGGAAGAATTTAAGAGCACCATCGGTGCCCGCGTATCCAAGATTGCGGAAGTAGCATATGCATATCAGGAGATGGAGAAGCTTCCAGAAGGTTTCACCAAGCCTGCAGACAGAACCAAACCATGGGGAACCGGACACGCAGTCATCTGTGCGAGAGAGTTCCTGACCGAGCCATTTGCAGTTATCAATGCAGACGATTACTATGGCAAGGAAGCTTATGTAAAGGTTCATGATTATCTGGTTCAAGATCAGCCAGAGGATGATATCCTTCATATCTGCATGGCTGGATTCCGCCTTGGCAATACACTGAGCGACAATGGAAGCGTTACCAGAGGTCTTTGCCATATTACAGACGGCAAGCTCACAGGCGTAACAGAGACTCACAATATCTTTAAGACTGCAGACGGCGCTGAGAGCCGCGAGGACGGACAGCCAGTAGAGAAGCTGGATCTGAACGAGCTGGTTTCCATGAATATGTGGGGACTGACACCGGCATTTATGGATACTTTATATAACGGATTCGTAGAGTTCCTTGAGAATGTGAAGCCGGGAGATATCAAGGCAGAGTATCTGCTTCCGGTTATGATTGATGAGCTGATCCAGAAGGGCGCTGCACAGGTAGATGTACTTGAGACAAAGGACACC
This sequence comes from Blautia acetigignens, assembly GCF_025566865.1. NCBI lineage: Bacteria > Bacillati > Bacillota > Clostridia > Lachnospirales > Lachnospiraceae > Blautia > Blautia acetigignens. Next base: position 459,753 of record NZ_JAOQJM010000001.1, on the reverse strand, counting down.
TGGTTCGGCGTTACATATCAGGAAGATAAAGAAGTTGTAATCAAGGCATTTAAAGAGCTTACAGAAGCTGGAGTTTATCCAAACGGACTTTATTAATGCCATAGGAGGATAAATAATTATGGGAAAATATTTTGGAACAGACGGATTTCGAGGAGAGGCAAATGTTCAGCTGACTGTTGACAATGCATTCAAGGTAGGACGTTATGTGGGATGGTATTACGGACGTGACCATAAGGCCAAGATCGTAATCGGCAAGGATACCAGAAGAAGCAGCTACATGTTTGAGTACGCTCTGGTTGCAGGTCTTACCGCTTCCGGTGCAGATGTTTATCTTCTTCATGTAACCACCACACCAAGTGTATCCTTTGCAGTTCGTACAGAAGATTTTGACTGCGGTATTATGATCTCTGCAAGCCATAACCCATTCTATGATAACGGAATCAAGCTTCTGAACGGAAACGGACAGAAGATCGAGGCTGAGATTGAGGAGCGTATCGAGGCTTATATTGACGGCAAGATTGAGGAGCTTCCTCTTGCCCGCAAGGAAGACATCGGACGCACCATCGACTTTGCTTCCGGACGTAACCGCTATATCGGATACCTGATCTCCATTCCAAGCCGTGACTTCAAGAACGTAAAGGTTGGTCTTGACTGTGCAAACGGAAGCTCTTCTGCCATTGCAAAGAGCGTATTCGAGGCACTTCAGGCGAAGACCTATGTGATCAACAACCAGCCGGACGGAACCAATATTAACACAAACTGCGGTTCCACCCATATCGAGGTTCTGCAGAAATATGTAGTCGATAACGGACTGGATATCGGATTTGCGTATGATGGAGATGCTGACCGCTGTATCGCAGTGGATCATCGCGGAAATATTATCGACGGCGATAAGATCATGTATGTATGCGGCAAATACTTAAAAGAGCAGGGCAAGTTAAACGGCAATACAGTCGTTACCACTGTTATGTCCAACATGGGTCTTTACAAGGCTCTGGAGCGTGAAGGAATGCGTTACGAGCAGACCGCAGTAGGTGACAAGTATGTAGCCGAGAATATGCTTGCAAACAACTACAGCATCGGCGGAGAGCAGTCCGGACATATTATTTTCAGCCGCTATGCAGCTACCGGAGACGGTATCCTGACTTCCCTGATGGTAATGGAAGCATGCGTAGACAAGAAGTCCACCTTATGCGACCTTGCAAAAGAGATGAAGGTATATCCGCAGGTACTTCGCAATGTGCGTGTAGCAGATAAGAAAACTGCCCGTGAGAACCCGAAGGTAGTGGAGGCTGTAGAAGCAGCTGCTAAAGCACTTGGAGATTCCGGACGTATTCTGGTTCGTGAGAGCGGAACAGAGCCGCTGATCCGTGTTATGGTGGAGGCTGAGACAGATGAACTCTGCCATCAGTATGTAGACAGTGTTGTAGATGTAATGGAAGCCGAAGGGCTGATCGTTGGTTGAGAATGAAAATCAGAAAAACAGCAGTGATGCTTGCAGCCTGCATGGGGATGACCCTTCTGGCAGGCTGCGATAGTGAACAACAGAAGACTTTTAATGAAGCTGTGAAGGATCTGGAGCAGGGAAGCTATGAGTATGCCCTGGATGAATTTACCCAGTCTGTAAATAACGGGATCAGTCTGGCCGTTTCCTATCGTGGAATTGGAATCTGCCAGATGCGTCTTGGCAATTACGAGGACGCCATCAGTGCTTTTACCAGTGCACTTAGTTCTGATAAGGTCAGCAAAACGATGGCGAAGGATCTTTACCTGTATCGTGCTACTGCAAGGCTGCAGGCAGGGCTTTTGGATGATGCTATGGCAGACTGCCAGACGCTGGCCCAGAAGTATGAGATGGATGCAGACTGCTGGTTCCTGAGCGGCAAGGTGGCGCTTGCCATGGATGGGTATGATGAGGCTTCCTCTGATTTTGAGCAGGCCTATGGCGAGGATTCCAGCTATGACCGCGCCATCCAGATTTATGAGACCTATCTGGAAAAGGATATGGAAGCGGACGGAACCAGATATCTGGAAGCCGCCCTGTCCTCAGAGGCCAAGGATACAGATGACATGTGTGCCCGCGGCAGGATCTATTACTATATGGAGGACTACGGGAATGCCAAAACAGAGCTGACGAATGCATCCAGCAAGGGAAGCACAGAGGCGGTTCTCCTTCTTGGAATGGTTTACGGCGCGCAGCAGGATTACGTAAATGCAAGAGCCATGTATCAGCAGTACATCAATAAGATGCAGGACAATACAGAGAAGAATTCCACAAAAACAGCAGCTTCCGGTTACAATGGCCTGGCTGTATGCGATATAGCAGAAGGGAATTACGACTCTGCACTTGAGAACATTAACAGCGGTATTGCAGCTGCATCGGATGATGAAATGCAGAGCCTTCTGTTTAATGAAATCGTTGTTTATGAGAAAAAGCTTGATTTTTCCACTGCTCAGGAGAAAGCCCAGTCTTATGTAGGCATGTACCCGGAGGATGAGGAAGCGGCTCATGAGCTTGCCTTTCTGAAATCCAGGACAGGAGCTGGTGAATAAGCACAGAAGAGAATGCGCAGATTACGGAATGAGTTTTTCATATGTTTTAAGCCGCCGCACTGCGAGAAAAAAGGATCGGTAATTCACACAGGATTATCGGTCCTTTTGCAAATAAAGATTTTGTGCTATACTCAAGCAGATAAACAGAGATGCTGCCTGCAGGCAACATTACCTTATAGAAAACAAAAGTCCGAAAGGAGGATTTATGGAATATATTGAAGAGATACAGGAGCGGGTGATTCTGGTGGGCGTTCAGCTGGATGAGAACGACAATGTGAAGGAATCCCTGGATGAGCTGGAAGAACTGGCAGATACAGCTGGCGCAGTGACCGTTGGCAAGATCATCCAGAACCGTGAGACCGTGCATCCCGGAACCTATATTGGAAAAGGCAAGATCGAGGAGGTACGCGCTCTGATGCTTGCCACAGACGCAACGGGAATCATCTGCGATGATGAGCTTTCCCCTGCACAGATGAACAATCTGGAGCATGAGCTGGAATGCAAGGTCATGGACAGAACCCTTTTGATTCTTGATATTTTTGCCAAGCATGCCACCACAAGCGAAGGTAAGATCCAGGTAGAGCTTGCCCAGCTCCGTTACCGTGCTTCCAGGTTGGTTGGTCTTGGCGCTTCTTTGTCCAGGCTCGGTGGTGGAATTGGAACCAGAGGTCCCGGAGAGAAGAAGCTGGAAAGCGACCGCCGTCTGATCCGCAAAAGGATTACTGCTTTGAAGGAAGAGCTTTCCCAGGTAGAGAAGCACAGGGAGCTTCTTCGCACCGGAAGAACCCGGGGCAAAATGAAGACAGCTGCTATTGTTGGCTATACAAACGCCGGGAAGTCTACCCTTTTAAATACCCTTACAGGGGCTGGGGTGCTCTCCGAGGACAAGCTGTTTGCAACCCTGGACCCGACTACAAGAGCGCTGACACTGGATGATGGACAGCAGATCCTTCTTACAGATACGGTTGGATTTATCCGCAAGCTTCCCCACAATCTGGTGGAAGCATTTAAGAGTACTCTGGAAGAGGCGAAATATGCGGACTACATTATTCATGTGGTAGACTGCTCCAACCCGCAGGCGGAGCAGCAGATGGAAGTGGTTTATGATACGCTGCATGAGCTGGAGGTACAGGGCAAGAAAACCATTACGCTGTTTAACAAAGTAGATGTGGGAGCGGCCATCCGCATGCGTGACAGCATGGCAGATCACACTTTGAAGGTATCTGCGAAAACAGGAGATGGCCTGGACGAACTGAAGGCACTTCTGGAGAAAATCCTTTCTGAAGAGCAGATTTATGTGGAAAAGCTTTTCGGCTATCAGGAAGCCGGCAAGATCCAGCTGATTCGGGAATATGGACAGCTGCTTTCTGAGGAATATACAGACAGCGGAATTATGGTGAAGGCGAGAGTTCCTCAGGAGATTCATGGGAAAATTATGTAAGGAAAGGGGCAGTCAGGTGCCGCTGACAATTGCATAAACAGGTTGAAGAATTTAGAAAAAATGTTTTATTATTTGAAAAACAGGAGATAAAATCATGGGAAAATACACAGATTACATTATGAAAACAGCACAGGATCTGCTTGCAGTGCCAAGCCCAAGCGGTTTCACGCATATGGCAGCAGAGTTTGTGAAAAAAGAATTCGAAAAGCTTGGTTATGAACCGCAGATTACACAGAAAGGCGCAGTTCTCGTAAAGCTGGGCGGCAAGGACGACAAAAATGCAGTAGTTCTGGCTGCGCACATGGACACCCTGGGCGGTATGGTTTGCCAGATCATGGACAATGGACGTCTGAAGCTGACCAACATCGGCGGCATGAACCCCAACAATGCGGAGGCAGAGAACTGCAAGGTTTACACCAAATCCGGCAAGGTATACGACGCAACCTTCCAGCTGGAGAACGCATCGGTTCATGTAAACGGAGAGTACAGCGATACCAAGCGTACCTATGACACCATGGAAGCCATCCTGGACGAGCCGGTGAAAACAAAGGAAGATGTGAAAAAGCTTGGAATCATGACCGGAGATTTCGTCTGCTTTGACCCAAGAACGGTTGTAACCCAGAGCGGATACATTAAGAGCCGTTTCCTGGATGATAAATTCAGCACAGCCATTCTTCTTGGCTATGCCAAATATCTGAAAGAGAAGAAAGTAGAGACTGAGCGTACCATCTATGTTCTGATTACTTCCTATGAGGAAGTGGGACACGGCGGATGTGCGGCAATCCCGGATGGAGTAACAGAGATGATCTCTGTAGATATGGGCTGCGTCGGTAAAGGATTGGAATGCGATGAGACGATGGTTTCCATCTGTGCGAAGGACAGCATGGGACCGTACGACTACCAGGTAGTTTCCGGTCTTATTAAGGCTGCGCAGGAGAATGACATTGCATTTGCAGTGGATGTGTATCCGCATTATGGTTCTGATGTAGACGCGGCTCTGAAGGCTGGATACGATATGAAACACGGCCTGATCGGACCTGGTGTTTATGCTTCTCATGGTTATGAGAGATCACACAAGGATGGAGCGAAGAATACGCTGAAGCTTCTGAAGGCATATTTAGGGTAAAAAAATGTATAAAATTTTAGTAGTGGAAGATGACGAGACCATCGTGCAGATTGTCAAGCGTCATCTGCAGTCCTGGGGCTATGAGGTTTTTCAGGTGGAGGATTTCGCACATGTGATCCAGGAATTTGTGCAGAAGGATCCCCAGCTGGTGCTTCTGGATCTGAAGCTGCCTTTTTACAACGGCTTTCACTGGTGCGAGGAGATCCGGAAGATTTCCCAGGTTCCGGTTTTGTTCCTGTCCTCAGCGGCAGACAACATGAATATGGTTATGGCCATGAGCCGTGGCGCAGATGATTTTATTGCCAAGCCCTTTGACCTGGATGTGCTGGCTGCCAAGGTGCAGGCTGTGCTTCGGCGCACCTACGCATTCGGACAGAACAGCAGTCTTCTGGAACATAACGGCGTAGTTTTGAATCCTGGAAACGGCACCATTTCTGCCAATGGGCAGCAGGCAGACCTGACGAAGAACGAACTGAAAATCCTGCAGATTCTGTTTGAACATCAGGGACGCGTGGTATCAAGAGATGCCATTATGACCAAGCTGTGGGAAAGCGACAGCTTTGTGGATGACAATACCCTTACCGTGAACATCACAAGAATCCGCAGAAAGCTGGAGAGCCTGGGAATCCGGGATTTCATTGTAACCAAAAAAGGCCTGGGGTATATGGTATGAGAGAATATCTGAAAACCAGATGGCAGAGCTGGGTGATGGCAGCAGCAATGCTTTTGATGGCGGTGATAGTGCTTTTCCTGTATGATGTTCCACTGGAGCCTGTGGGCTATATTGCGGTTCTTGTAATCATCTGTGAGACAGGATTCCTGATCTGGGGATATTGCAAATACCGGAAAAAGCAGCAGAATCTTTTGTATATAAAAGACAACGGCGCCCTTGCACTGGAGCACATGGAGGCGCCGGAGAATGAGAATGAGGCGCTTTACCAGGACATCTGCAGGCTGCTTGATGAGGAAAGAATCAAGGCCAGGAACCAGAGCAGTGCGCTTCGCACAGAGCTGATGGATTTTTACACTATGTGGGTTCATCAGATCAAAACCCCTATTGCGGCATCCAGGCTCCTGCTTCAGGAGGAAGAACTAAATCCCGGGGAAATCCAGAATGAGCTTTTCAAGATCGAGCAGTATGTGGAGATGGTTCTGGGATATCTTCGTACCCAGGATCTGTCCTCGGATCTTTGCCTGGAAGAAGTGAATCTGGATGAAATCATAAAGGATCAGATCCACAAGTTTGCCCGGATTTTTGTTGGGAAAAAGCTGTCCCTGGATTATGAGGGCGTGGAAGAAACGGTGCTTACGGATAAAAAGTGGCTAGGCTTTGTTATTGGCCAGATCCTTTCCAATGCATTGAAATACACGAAAAAAGGGAAAATCTCCATCTATATGAGTAAAGCAAGGTCCCATACACTGGTGATTGAGGATACGGGAATCGGAATCCGCCAGGAAGATCTGCCCCGTGTTTTTGAAAAAGGCTTTACCGGATACAATGGCCGGGAAGAGGGGCGTTCAACCGGAATCGGGCTTTATCTTAGCGGAAAGATCATGAAGAAACTGGATCATGGAATCCGCATAGAGTCCGAGCTGGGAAAAGGAACCAGGGTGTTTCTGGAGCTTGGCAGGAAGAAGATGGATCTGTATTAAGCACGTTGTGTGGGGATAAGGAGAGAGTATGAAAGCAATTAAGAAAATCTTGAACAACATTTTTATCGATGGTCTGAGCGGGATGGCCCTGGGCCTGTTTTCTACGCTGATCATCGGAACCATTCTGAAGCAGATCGGCGATCTGATGGGCGGCACCTATGGCGCTTATTTAAGTACCTTTGCGGTGATTGCCCAGCGACTTACCGGAGCTGGAATCGGTATTGGAGTTGCGTACAAATTCCGGGAGTCTACGTATGTACTGTTGTCCGCGGCAGCAGCGGGAATGATCGGTGCCTATGCATCCAATCTGATTGCAGGAACCTTGCTGTCTGACACTGGGGCACTGGTATTAGCAGGTCCTGGAGAGCCCCTTGGTGCATTTGTTGCAGCTTATGTGGGAATTACTGTGGGAAGACTGGTTGCCGGGAAAACAAAGCTGGATCTGTTGATCACTCCGGCGGTTACCATTTTGTCCGGCGGTACAGTTGGAATTTTAGTGGGGCCTGGAGTGTCAAGATTTATGACCTGGCTTGGTAATCTGGTAAACTGGGGAACTGAGCAGCAGCCTGTTTTGATGGGAATTATTGTTTCCGTTGTTATGGGAATGGTGCTGACGCTGCCCATCAGTTCGGCTGCCCTTGGAATTATCCTGGGATTAAATGGTGTGGCAGCAGGCGCGGCAACCATCGGATGCTGCTGCCAGATGATCGGATTTGCAGTGACAAGCTTTAAGGATAACGGTGTGGGCGGACTTTTTGCCCAGGGAGTGGGAACTTCCATGCTGCAGATCCCCAATATTATGAGACGGCCGCTGATCTGGCTGCCGCCTACACTGGCGTCTGCAATTTTAGGTCCCATCGCTATTATCGGACCGTTCCATATGACAAACAATGCCACTGGCTCCGGCATGGGAACCTCCGGCCTGGTTGGACAGATCATGACTTACCAGACCATGACAGCGACAGAGGAGCCTGTGCTGGTTATTTTGAAAATCATAGTATTTCATTTCCTGCTTCCCGGTCTGCTGTCCTATGTGATCTATCGAGGAATGCGCAACATGGGATATATCAAGGACGGTCAGATGAAGCTGGATGTGTAAAAAGACGGGAATTAAGCTTGCGCAGCAAATGCATTTTTTGGCATCACAAAGCGTGTTGCCGGGCAAAGTGGACGGTAATTTGCTTGTAAAGTGCAGAAAAAGATATTGACATCTAATACACGTTAGAATATACTAACAACAGAAGGAACCTATTGTCTCAGTTTGCAGGCGAACCCCATAGTGGTTTTGAGGAAAACTGTGACAACTGATCTACAGGGAACCTGAAAGGAGCAGAGTATGGGAACAGTAGTTGTAGGTGCTATCGTAGTAGTAATCGCAGGTCTTGCCATCCGAAGCATTCGCAAGGACAAGAAGAGTGGAAAAGGCTGCAATGGCAATTGCGGAAGCTGCGGCGGATGCCACTAAGGCCGGAAATTAAGACTGGAGTTTGAATCATTTACATATGCCACAGAAACAAAAGAACTGTTGTGCTGGAGAAATCAGGCACAGCAGTTCTTTCGTATAAAGGGAAATACAGCAGTAATGCCAAGAACCCTGTATGCCATGTTTTTGCCCGATTCACAGGAAAACAACGAAAAACCACAAAAACAAAAGGAAAACTCCAACCAAAACAACAAAAGTAATGTTGAATTATGTTGACACCGCAAAAGGGATGACGTATAATGAGCATAGAAAACTATGTCATGGAATGGCGGACATTTATGTTGCTGGATTCTGGAATCCTTTATGGATTTGCAGAGCCCGGGACTTCCATGAGAAAGGAGAACCATGGAAAAATACAATTTAAGTGAGATTCCCAAATCCTCCAGAATTACCCGTCTGGTAGACCATCTCTATGCCAAGATGCCAGAGATCGAATCTTACAGAGCCAAGCTGATCACAGAGTCTTACAAAGAGACCGAGGACCAGCCGATCATCACCAGAAGAGCCAAAGCTTTTTCCCACATTTTACATAACATTCCGATCATCATCCGGGATGAAGAGCTGATCGTGGGAAGCAACTCCATTGCTCCAAGAGGCTGCCAGACTTTCCCGGAATTTTCATTCCAGTGGCTGGAAGATGAGCTGGATACCGTAGAGACCAGAATCGCGGATCCGTTCTATATTTCCGAGCAGGCCAAGGCAGATCTTCGCGAGGTGCATAAGTACTGGAAAGGCAAGACCACCAGTGAGCTTGCCACCGCTTATATGGCACCGGAAGCAATCCGCGCAATTGACCACAATATTTTTACACCAGGAAACTATTTCTATAATGGTGTAGGACATGTTACCGTAAAATACTGGGAAGTTCTTGAGATCGGCTACGAAGGCATTATGGCGAAAGCACAGGCTGAGCTGGATCACTGCAATGTAGGCGACGGAGACTATGCAGAGCGTTCCCGTTTCCTGGAAGCCGTGATCATGAGCTGCCAGGCTGTAATAGACTATGCCAACAGATATGCGAAGCTTGCCCTTGAGATGGCTGAGAAATGTACAGATCCCCAGCGTAAGGCAGAGCTTCTTGTGATTGCATCCAACTGCAGCAAGGTTCCTGCCAAGGGAGCCACTAATTTCTGGGAGGCATGTCAGTCCTTCTGGTTCGTACAGCAGCTTCTTCAGATGGAGTCCAGCGGACATTCTATCTCTCCAGGACGCTTTGACCAGTATATGTATCCTTACTACAAGAAGGATATTGAGAGCGGTGCGATCACCAGAACAGCAGCTCAGGAGCTGATCGACTGTATCTGGGTGAAATTAAATGACCTGAATAAGGTTCGTGATGCAGCTTCCGCAGAAGGATTCGCAGGCTACAGCCTTTTCCAGAACCTGATCGTAGGCGGTCAGAACAAGGATGGCGAGGATATGACCAATGACCTTTCCTTCATGTGTATTGAGGCATCCATGCATGTACATCTTCCGGCACCGTCACTTTCCATCCGTGTATGGAACGGCTCCCCTCACGACCTTCTGATCAAGGCAGCAGAGCTGACCAGAACCGGTATCGGACTTCCGGCATATTACAATGACGAGGTAATCATCCCGGCACTGCAGAACAGAGGACTTTCCCTGGCAGATGCCCGTGAGTACAATATCATCGGATGCGTTGAGCCCCAGAAGGCCGGCAAGACTGAAGGCTGGCATGACGCAGCATTCTTTAATATGTGCCGTCCGCTGGAGCTTGTATTTGCAAATGGTATGGATCAGGGTGAGATGGTTGGTATTCCTACCGGCGATGTTACCAAGATGGAAACCTTTGATGAGTTTTACGATGCTTATAAGAAGCAGATGGAATACTGCATTTCCCTGCTTGTAAATGCAGATAACGCCATTGACGTTGCCCATGCAAAGCGCTGCCCGCTTCCATTCCTTTCCAGTATGATCGATGACTGTATCAAACGCGGAAAGACCGTTCAGGAAGGCGGCGCTGTATATAACTTTACAGGTCCTCAGGGCTTTGGTATTGCCAACATGGCAGACTCCCTGTATGCAATCCGCCAGCTGGTTTACCAGGAGAAGAAGTTCACAATGGAAGAGCTGAAGGAAGCTCTTGCATGGAATTATGGCAAGGGCCTGGACGAGCAGTCTGTAAGAGATATCACTACCGGTATCTTAAGAGAGATGACAGAAAGCGGTGCTAAGGTAGATGCAGACACAGCATCAGCTGTTCTGAAATCTGTTATGAATGCCCAGATGTCACCTGAGAAGATGGCAAGATATCAGGAAATCCACGACATGATCGCTGAGGTTCCCAAGTTCGGAAATGATCTTCCGGAAGTGGATTACTTTGCAAGGGACGTGGCTTACACATACACAAGACCGTTACAGAACTTTAAGAACCCAAGAGGCGGACAGTACCAGGCCGGACTTTATCCGGTATCTGCAAATGTACCGCTGGGCGGACAGACTGGTGCTACACCAGATGGCAGATATGCACACACTCCGGTTGCTGACGGTGTTTCCCCATCAGCAGGCAAGGATGTGAACGGACCGACCGCAGCAGCAAGCTCTGTTGCCAAACTGGATCACTTCATTGTATCCAATGGTACTCTGTTCAATCAGAAGTTCCATCCGTCAGCACTGTCAGGACGTGAGGGACTTGAGAAATTTGTTGCACTGATCCGTTCCTACTTCGATCAGAAGGGAATGCATATGCAGTTTAACGTTGTAAGCAGAGAGACACTTCTTGACGCACAGGCACATCCGGAGAACTATAAGCATCTGGTTGTACGTGTCGCCGGCTACAGTGCGCTGTTTACTACACTGTCCAAGTCCTTACAGGATGATATCATCCGCAGAACAGAGCAGGGCTTCTAAATGAAAATATAAACGGAACTGCTGGCGGCTTTTCTCACAGAAGGCTGTCGGCACTTCCGTATAATGGAGAAATCTATGGAATATTTAGATACCACAGGACGTATCTTTGACGTCCAGCGTTATTCCATCCATGATGGTCCGGGAATCCGTACCATCGTATTTCTGAAGGGATGCGTGCTGCGGTGCCAGTGGTGCTGCAATCCGGAGTCCCAGGAATACAAGATCCAGACCATGAAAACCCCGGACGGTGTGAAGACCATGGGACGGGATGTAACTGTTCGGGAAATGATCGAGCTGGTGGAGAAAGACCGCCCTTATTATTACCGTTCCGGCGGCGGCATGACTCTTTCCGGAGGGGAATGTCTTTGCCAGCCGCAGTTTGCCCGTGACCTTCTCCGCGCTGCAAAGGAGCGGGGAATCAATACCGCCATTGAGAGCATGGCATGTGTTCCCTGGAAAAATATTGAGATGGTTCTGCCCTATCTGGATACTTACCTGATGGATATCAAACATACCAATCAGGTCAAGCATGAACAGTTTACAGGCAAGCCCAACGGACTGGCGCTTGAGAATGCCAGAAAGGTTGCCTTATCCGGGCAGACCAATCTGGTAATCCGCGTTCCAGTCGTTCCAACCTTTAATGACAGCGTGGAGGAAATCAAGTCTATCGCTTCTTTTGCGTCCACTTTACCGGGAGTGAAGAAGATTCACCTTCTTCCTTACCATCGCCTTGGACAGGATAAGTATGACTGGCTTGGAAGAGAGTACAAGCTGCCGGAGATCCTTCCTCCGGAACCGGAGCACATGGAGCTTCTGAAGAAAGCGGTTCACTCTGTCTGTGATCTGGACTGCCAGATTGGTGGATGAGAATGAAATTAAAATGATAAGGGGTCAGAATTTTGAACTGGAATTCTGGCCTTTTTTATATTTTGACGGGGACAAAAACCTGTGGGACTATTGTCTTTCCCGCACACGCGAAAAGGAAAAATCTATACGCTGTTATATTGACATCTATCATATAAGCGTGCAATATAAAGATATTTCCCCAAAAGCACTGTGCGGATTTTTTGCACAACGTTATGAAAAAACAGGAGGATAATGAAATGAGCGTTAAAAAATTAGGCTTTGGACTGATGAGACTTCCGGCAGTGGACGAAGCAGACAAAAGCAAGGTAGATGTAGAAAGAGTCTGTCATCTGGCAGACCGGTTCCTGGCAGAAGGCTTCACCTATTTTGATACAGCAGCATGCTATCACAGCGGAAACAGTGAGCAGGCCTTTCGGGAGGCAGTAGCAAAGCGCTACCCAAGAGAAGCCTACACAATCACAGATAAGCTTTCCCTTTTCATGCTGAAGGAAGCCTCTGAAATGCCTGGATTTTTTGAAAAACAGCTGGAAAACTGCGGCGTGGAATATTTCGATTACTATCTGCTCCATTCCCTGGATGAAGGTGCTGCGAAGCAGGCAGAAGAGTGGGGCGCTTTTGACTTTATGCTGGAAAAGAAAGCGAAGGGACTTGTTAAGCATGTGGGCTTCTCTTTCCATGACAAAGCAGAGGTACTGGACAAGATCCTCACAAGACATCCGGAAATGGAATATGTGCAGCTTCAGCTGAACTATGCAGACTGGGAGGATAGCGAGGTACAGTCCCGCAAATGCTATGAGGTCTGTGTGAAATATGGCAAGCCGGTTCTGGTTATGGAGCCCATCAAAGGCGGCATGCTGGCGAATGTTCCAGCAGAGGCAGAAGCACTGTTAAAGGGCGCCAGACCGGAAATGTCTGTGGCATCCTGGGCCATCCGTTTTGCTGCATCCCAGGAAAATGTATTTATGGTACTGAGCGGTATGAGCGATGAGCAGCAGGTGGAGGATAATCTTTCCTATATGAAGGATTTTGCCCCGCTTTCCGATGAGGAAAAAGACCTTGTTGCCAAATCTGCGGCAATCATCAAATCCAAAGAAAAGGTGCCGTGCACAGGCTGCCGCTATTGCACAGACGGATGTCCAATGAAAATTGCAATCCCGGATTATTTCAAGCTTCTGAACCGGATCAGCATGTTTGGAGAAGGCCAGCTGGCGTCAGCCAAATCCATCTACAAAGACCGTACCGAAAAAGAAGGCCACGGAAAAGCATCTGACTGTGTAGGATGCCGACAGTGTGAGGAACACTGCCCGCAGCACCTGCCAATCACAGAATATCTGGAAGAAGCCGCAAAGACATTTGAATAATTGGTGATTTTTGTGTATGATATAGGAAGATGCAGGGAAAGGTAGTTTGCCCTGAACATCTATATGAGCGGAGGCATAAAAATACAAGATAAAAGCAGTTGGATTGAATGCGGTAAAATCTGGCTGGTGCAAAACTTACAGATAAAGGAGAAGTGAGAATGAGAGGATTATACTCATCAAAGGCCAAGATCAGACACCAGATTTTTACTGAAATCGCCCGTCTTGCCTACGAGGGCGATATTGAGAAGGAAATGGACGAGCTTCCATACAAGATCCTGCCAGGAGAAGTTGCCACATACCGTGACAGTATTTTCCTGGAAAGAGCCATTGTAGGAGAGAGGCTGCGTGTGGCAATGGGACTGCCCCTGCGCAACATTTCCGAGCATGCCCCGATTTCCAAAGGGGTGGAGGCGAGCCTTATTGAGGAGAAATATTATGAGCCGCCGCTTATTAATATTATCAAATTTGCCTGCAATTCCTGCCCGGAGAAAAGAGTCCTGGTGACAGAAGGCTGTCAGGGCTGCCTGGAGCACCCATGTCAGGAGGTCTGTCCCAAGAATGCCATTCATATGGAGAATGGCAGGTCTGTAATCGATCAGGAAAAATGTATCAAATGCGGCAAATGTATGGAAGCCTGTCCATATAATGCCATTATCAAACAGGAAAGACCATGTGCAAAGGCCTGCGGAATGAATGCTATCCATTCCGATGAATATGGAAGGGCAGAGATTGATCATGACAAGTGCGTTTCCTGCGGAATGTGCCTGGTAAGCTGTCCGTTCAGTGCCATTGTGGACAAGGGACAGATTTATCAGACCATTATGGCGTTAAAGAGTGAGACTCCGGTCTATGCCATCGTAGCGCCGGCAGTGGCAGGACAGTTTGAGCCGGCACTGAAAAATACCCAGATTCGCGGTGCCTTTAAGGCTCTTGGATTCACGGATATCAAGGAGGTAGCAGTTGGAGCGGACCTTTGTACCATTGAGGAGGCCAAAGACTTCATGGAAGAGGTACCGGAGAAGATCCCGTTTATGGGAACCTCCTGCTGTCCGGCATGGTCTGTAATGGCGAAGAAAATGTTCCCCCAGTATGCAAACTGCATTTCCATGGCACTGACCCCTATGGTGCTTACTGCCAGACTTCTAAAGCAGGAGAACCCGGACTGCAAGATCGTGTTTGTGGGCCCCTGCGCAGCTAAGAAGCTGGAAGCAAGCCGTAAGAGCGTTCGAAGCTATGTGGATTTTGTGCTTACTTTTGAGGAAGTACAGGGAATGTTCGAAGCCAAAGATGTGGACTTCGGAAGTATTCCGGAAGGAGAGCCTCTTTCCCAGGCAAGCAGTGACGGCCGTGGATTCGCTGCCAGCGGCGGTGTTGCAGCAGCTGTGGTAAAGGCTATAAAGCGTATGGACCCGGACCGAGAAGTGAAGGTAGTCAGCGCTAACGGCCTGCAGGAGTGCAAAAAGATGATGATGTCCGCCAAAGCAGGAAAGTACAACGGCTATCTGCTGGAAGGAATGGCCTGTCCAGGCGGATGTATAGCCGGAGCCGGAACGGTGCAGACTGTAAAGAAAGCCGGAATGGCACTAGAGAAAATGAAGAAGGAAGCCGCATTTGAGGAATGTATGGATACTTCCTTTGGCGGCGAGCTTGAGAAGCTGGAAGAACTGTAAGAGGCATGTCCGTTTTTGCCTTTGGGGTGTCGTGAAGCGTATAACTATGAAGGCTCTGAACGGATAATTTAAAATGAAAAAGGAGAAATCGAAATGCGTGCATACGAACGATTGCTGAATTATGTAAAGGTATATACCACAAGTGAGGATGAGCAGGAAATAGTGCCATCTACCAGCCGCCAGTTTGATCTTGGAAATCAGCTGGCCAAGGAGCTGAAAAGTATTGGAGTACAGGATGTGCGCATTGATGACAAATGCTATGTCTACGGAGTGATCCCGGCGACAGCAGGCCTTGAGGACAAGCCGGCAATCGGCTTCATTGCCCACATGGATACTGCACCTGATTTTTCCGGGGAGAATGTGAATCCCCAGATTATCCCGGACTATGATGGAACCGATGTAAAGCTTGGAGAAAGCGAATACACCCTTACCCTCAAGGATTTCCCACATCTGGCAGATCTGAAGGGAAGAACCCTGATCACCACTGACGGTACCACTCTTCTCGGCGCAGACGATAAGGCTGGAGTAGCAGAGATCATGACTATGGCAGAGCAGATTATAAAAGAAAACATCCCACATGGAAAAATCTGCATCGGCTTTACCCCGGACGAGGAAGTTGGCCGAGGCGCTGATTTCTTCGATGTAGAAGGCTTCGGAGCTGATTTTGCCTACACCGTAGACGGCGGCGCAGAAAATGAAATCGAGTACGAGAATTTCAACGCGGCAGGCGCCAAGGTAAAGATCAAAGGCTTCTCCGTGCATCCGGGCAGCAGCAAAAATACCATGATCAATGCCGCCCTGGTTGCCATGGAGTTCAACAGCATGCTCCCAGCAGGAGACACTCCGGCAAACACAGAAGAGTATGAAGGCTTTTTCCATCTCTGTGAAATGAGTGGTGACGTATCCGATGCAAGCCTGGATTACATCATCCGCGACCACGACAGCGCCATGTTCGCCTGCCGCCAGGAGATGATGCGTCACATTGCCAAGCTTCTCAACGAGAAATACGGCGAAGGAACCGTCACACTCACCATCAAAGAGCAGTACCGCAATATGAAAGAAAAGATTGAGCCCTGCATGCACCTGATCGACAACGCCAAAAAAGCCGTTCAGGAATCCGGCCTGAATCCCGTAACCGTAGCCATCCGCGGCGGCACCGACGGCGCCCGCCTTTCTTTCATGGGCCTCCCCTGCCCCAACCTGGGCACCGGCGGCTACGCCTTCCACGGCCCCTGCGAACACATCACGATAGAAGGCATGGACTACGCCGTAGAAAACCTGAAGAATATTGTAAAATTATACGCCCTTTAATTCTACCCTTCAGCAGTACTAAATTTTGGGCATCCACGAAAGCCTCTCCGATTGTGCATTAATTATCGGAGGGGCTTTTTTTCAGTGACCAGCACTTTCACAGCTGCTATTCCTAAGCAGGTCATTTCAGGTGCGCCCTTAATGGAGACGAGATCCACTGCTTACGGAGACTTAGACGAGAGGGCTCTCCCGAGCGTCTTAGTCGCAGTTAGCAGTTAGCTTGGCGGAATGTTGCACCGACCTGCGTGGAATCGCAGCTGCGAAAGTGCGTCCGCCCTGAAAAACTCTCCCAACAAAACCACCAAAAATCCCGATGCAATTTTGTACAATGTGTAGAAGCCCCTAAAAAATGATAAAAAATTTCAAAAAAATGTTGTTAAAAGATTGTCATTGTGGTATTTTAAATAAAGCGGAGAAAAACCAATATTTTATGCGGAGACAAAGAGGGAAAAGTCCTTTGTTGAGAAAAAGTTTGCAAAAAAACACAATGTGACATGACTTAACCCAGGAAAACAGGACAAAATAATACTGTGTTTCTGGGTCAGGCCATGTCACAAGGCAGAAAATAAAGTTTTACCCGCTTTTTTTCTAACTGTGATTGTTAAAAAATAAACAAGAAACAAAGGGCAACACACAGGGAAACCTAACGAATCCCACGGAAAAACAACCAAACCCGCTGGAAAAGTTGACACAATCCCACAAACCCCACGAAAGGAGTTTATTATGAGCAGCA
This sequence comes from Blautia acetigignens, assembly GCF_025566865.1. Lineage (NCBI taxonomy): Bacteria > Bacillati > Bacillota > Clostridia > Lachnospirales > Lachnospiraceae > Blautia > Blautia acetigignens. The sequence goes on along the minus strand of NZ_JAOQJM010000001.1, from coordinate 442,684 downwards.
AAATTACCATTATCGGAGCTGGAAGCGTCGGCTCCACAATCGCCTACACACTGGCACATGATGAAATCGCTTCCGAAATCGTTCTGATCGACATCAACAAGGAAAAGGTCGAAGGCGAAGTCATGGACATTGAGCAGGGAACCTGCTTCAGAAGTCCTGTATCCCTGGTAGCAGGAGATTACGCAGACGCCAAAGATTCCGACATCGTAATCATCACATCCGGAATTGCCCGTAAACCTGGACAGACACGAATTGAGCTTACTCAGACAAATGTCAACATCCTGAAGAGCATCACTCCTCAGATTGTAAAAGAAGCTCCAAATGCCAAGTACATCATCGTAAGCAATCCGGTAGACATCATGACCTACGTATTTACCAAGATTTCCGGTCTTCCGGAGAATCAGATTATGGGATCCGGAACCATCCTTGACACAGCAAGACTTCGTTACGGACTCTCCGAGCACTTCCAGGTAGCACAGGGAAATATTCACGCTTACGTATTCGGTGAGCACGGCGATACCTCCTTTATCCCGTGGACAGGTGCTTACATTTCCGGTCTCAGCACAGATGAGTACTACGAAGAAATGAAAGCACACGGCAAGGATGTAAAACCTCTGGACAAAGAAGCCATGCTGGAATATGTACAGAAATCCGGCGGAAAAGTTATTGCAAAGAAAGGCGCAACCTTCTACGCAGTATCCGCAACTGTGTGCCAGCTGGTAGGCCTGATCCTGGCTGCTTCTGATTCCCTTGCAACCGTATCCTCCATGCTCCATGGCGAATACGGAATTGAAGATGTGTGCCTGAGTACCCTTACTCTTGTAGGGCCAAACGGAATCCAGGGGAAAGTTCAGATGCGCATGAACAAAGAGGAAGTAGAGCTTCTTAAGAAGAGTGCCAACGCATTAAAAGAAGTAATCGCGCAGATCGAGCTCTAGAGCGTGTTTGAAAAATCATTCCCGCGATCTGCACGCCCCACTTTGCGGTATATTTTGCCCGAATTCAGTTGCCGTAGCCCGCTACGGCGCCCTCATCCGGACAAAATCTCCCACAAATTGTGACGCACATCTTGCAGAAAGCCTTTTTCAAACATGCTCTAAGAACCAGGTTCTTATCATATTTAACTACATCAGCAAGGATACCCCGGCTTCTATCGCGAAAAGCGGTAAGTCGGGTTCCCCTTTGCCTGAACAACCGAAACAGCTGCTGTTTACATTGGCGGGCCTGAAAGAACGCTCCATGTGGACAGTAACAAGAAAGGAACAAGAAGCATGAAGTACAGTTATTATCCAGGATGTACCCTGAAGAATAAGGCAAAAGATCTGGACGCCTATGCCAGAGCTTCTGCGAAAGCACTGGGCTTCGAAATGGAAGAGATCAAGGACTGGCAGTGCTGCGGCGGCGTATATCCCCTGGGCAGCGATGAGATAGCTACCAAGCTTTCTTCCGTCCGTGCTTTAAATGATGCGAAAGAAAAAGGACAGGATCTGATCACAGTCTGTTCAGCCTGTCATCATGTGCTCAAACGTGTGAATGACGACATGAAGAATGTAGAAGACATCCGCACAAGAGCAAATAATTATCTGAAACTGGACGCTCCATACGAAGGAGAGACAAATGTCCTTCATTATCTGGAAGTACTCCGTGACGAAGTAGGATTTGACGAGATCAAAAAGAAAGTGGTTAATCCCTTAAAAGGCAAAAAAATCGGTGCCTACTACGGCTGCCTCCTTTTAAGACCAGGAAAGATCATGGCATTTGACAACCCGGAGAATCCGACTATTATGGAAGATTTCATCCGCGCCCTTGGAGCAGAACCAGTTGTCTATCCATACCGCAATGAGTGCTGCGGCGGTTACATTTCCCTGAAGGAAAAAGATATGGCACAGAACATGTGTGAAAAGATCATGGACAGTGCAAAAGGGTTCGAAGCAGACATGCTGATCACAGCCTGTCCTCTTTGCATGTATAATCTTAGAAAGAACGGAAATGGCGCTCTCCCTGTTTACTATTTTACAGAACTTCTTGCAGAAGCTCTTGGAGTAAAAGAGGAGGTGGCAAAGTAATGGCTTATACATATGGAAATGCGCAGAATGCAGCTGAAAGAATCAAAGAGATTTCAGGAGTAAATCCCCTGAAATGTATGAAATGCGGTAAATGCTCCGCAACCTGTCCTGCATTTAATGAAATGGATATCAAGCCTCACCAGTTTGTAACTTATGTACAGAACGGCAACATAGAAGCGCTTGCACAGTCCAAATCCTTATGGAAATGTCTTTCCTGCTTTGCCTGTGTAGAGCGCTGCCCAAGAGATGTAAAACCAGGAAAACTGATCGATGCTGCAAGACAGCTGGTTGTCCGTGAACGCGGCCAGAACTATCTGGAAGCAGACGAGATTCCGGAACTGATCGACGAGGAAACACCTCAGCAGCTCCTGGTAAGTGCATTCAGAAGATACAGGAGGTGAGAGAAAAGTGCAGAGAATAGGTGTATTCGTATGTCATTGTGGTACCAACATCGCAGCCACAGTTGATGTAAAAAAAGTAGTGGAAATGGCAGCAAAAGAGCCCGGTGTTGTCCATGCAGAAGACTATCAGTATATGTGTTCCGAAGCAGGACAGGCCAAGATCATCAATGCCATCCATGAGAAAAATCTGACAGGAATCGTGGTCTGTTCCTGTTCCCCGCGTATGCATGAGGCTACCTTCCGAAAGGCAGCACAGAAAGCGGGCTTAAACCCATATATGGTAGAGATCGCCAACATCCGTGAGCACTGTTCTTGGATCCACAAGGATATGGAAGAAGCTACCTTAAAGGCAGTGATCCTTGCCAGAGCCGCAATCGCAAAAGTAAACTTAGACGCTCCTCTTCAGCCAGGCGAGAGCCTTGTAACAAAGCGTGCCCTTGTAATCGGCGGCGGTATTGCCGGAATCCAGTCTGCACTTGATATTGCAGAGGCTGGATACGAGGTTGACATTGTTGAGAAGCTTCCAAGTATCGGAGGAAGAATGTCACAGCTTGACAAGACTTTCCCAACACTGGACTGTTCCGCATGTATCCTCACTCCGAAGATGGTAGAGGCTGCAGCACATGAGAAAATCAACATTTATACATACAGTGAGGTTGAGAAGGTAAGCGGCTTCGTTGGTGACTTCACCGTAGATATCCGTAAAAAAGCAAGAAGCGTAGATATGGACAAATGTACAGGATGCGGTGTCTGCTCCTCCAAATGTCCGTCCAAGAAAAATCCAAACGAATTTAACCGCGGCCTGAACAACAGAAGTGCTATTTACATTCCGTTTGCCCAGGCAATCCCAAATGTTCCGGTAATCGACCGTGAGAACTGTATCAAGTTCAAAACCGGAAAATGCGGTGCCTGCTCCAAGGCCTGCGCAGCCGGCGCAATCGATTACGAGCAGAAGGATGAGATCATTACACAGAAATACGGCGCAATTGTAGTTGCAACCGGTTTCGATGTAATCCCTCTTGATAAATATGATGAGTATGCATACAGCCAGAGTAAGGATGTTATCACATCCCTTGAGCTTGAGCGTATCATGAATGCAGCAGGACCTACAAAGGGTCATCTTGAGAGACTTTCCGATGGAAAAGCTCCTAAGAATATCGTATTCGTACAGTGTGTTGGAAGCCGCTGCTCTGACGAGAGAGGAAAGAGCTACTGCTCCAAAATCTGTTGTATGTATACTGCAAAGCATGCAATGCTGATCCGCGATAAATATCCGGATACAAACGTAACTGTATTCTATATTGACGTTCGTACTCCTGGTAAGAACTTCGATGAGTTCTATAGAAGAGCTGTTGAGGATTACGGTGTAAATTATGTAAAAGGTCAGGTTGGAAAGGTTATTCCGCAGCCGGATGGAACTCTTATGGTTCAGGCTTCTGATCTCCTTGAAAACAAACAGATTCTTATGGAAGCAGACATGGTAGTTCTTGCAGCTGCTATTGAGCCAAACAAGGATGTAAGAAAAATTGCAACTATGCTTACCGCAAGTATTGATACCAACAACTTCCTCACAGAAGCACATGCAAAGCTTCGTCCGGTAGAGTCTCCTACAGCTGGTATTTTCCTTTCCGGTGTATGCCAGGGACCAAAGGATATTCCGGAAACAGTAGCGCAGGCTGGGGCAGCAGCAGTAAAGGCAATCGGCCTTCTTGCAAAGGACAAGCTGACAACCAATCCATGTACCGCTCACTCTGATGAGCTTCTTTGCAATGGATGCTCTCAGTGTGCAAATGTGTGTCCATATGGTGCTATTTCCTATGAGGAAAAACAGGTAAATGACCACGGAATCCGTGAAACAAGAAGAATTGCAGTAGTAAACAATGCTCTTTGCCAGGGCTGCGGTGCATGTACCGTAACCTGCCCGTCCGGAGCAATGGATCTGCAGGGATTCTCCAACAGACAGATTTTAGCGGAGGTAGATGCAATATGTCGATAGAAGCAAAAGAAGAATTCAGACCCAAGATCGTGGCATTCTGCTGTAACTGGTGCAGCTACGCAGGTGCAGACCTTGCAGGAAGCAGCCGCCTTTCCTATCCGGCTGATGTAAAGATTATTCGTGTGCCATGCTCTTGCCGTGTAAATCCAATGTTCATTCTCCGTGCCTTTGAAAAGGGTGCTGACGGAGTGATCATGTGTGGCTGCCATCCGGGAGACTGTCATTACACAACAGGAAACTATTATGCAAGAAGACGTATGACCCTTCTGTTCTCCATGCTGGACTTTATCGGCGTGGAAAACGGACGTACCCGTGTAGAGTGGGTATCTGCCGCAGAAGGTGTAAAATTCTCCCAGACCATGAATGAGTTTGTGGAAAAAATCCATTCCCTGGGTAAAAACGTCAGATTGGAGGATTTAAGATGCAGGAACTGATCGCCCGTGCAAAAGAACTGCTGGCTGATGGAACCGTAGAGCGTGTTCTTGGCTGGAAAGCCGGAGACCTGCCTTACAATCCGGAAGCAGCATATTTTGAAACAGCAGAAAGCCTGGATGAATTTGTTTACAATGGCTTCTGCGGACAGAACTTAAGTAAAATGATGATCGAGGCTTCCAAATTAGAGGGAAAAACCCTTGTCTGTCTGAAGCCTTGTGATACCTATAGTTTTAACCAGCTGATCAAGGAACACCGTGTAGACCGTGAAAAAGCCTACATTATCGGTGTTGGATGTAAAGGAAAGCTGAATGTGGAAAAGCTTCGCCAGTTAGGAATCAAGGGAATCAAAAGCATTTCCGGTGCAGAGCTGACAGATGAGTGCGAGACACTTCACATTTCCACAATTTACGGCGACAAGACCGTAGCTTACAAGGACGCTATGTTGGAGCGCTGCCATGTATGCAAGGGAAAAGAGCACATGATCTACGATGAGATCATCGGCGAATCCAAGGATACAAAGGAGGCAGAGCGTTTCGCAGAGGTAGAGAAGATCGAGAAAATGAGCCCGGAAGAGCGCTTCGCGTTTTTCCAGAAGGAGCTTAGCAAATGCATCCGCTGCAACGCCTGCCGTAATGCATGTCCGGCCTGCAGCTGCCGCAAATGCGTATTTGACAGCACCAAGTTTGACAGCGCACAGAAAGCAAACGTGGATTCCTTCGAGGAGAAAATGTTCCACATCATCCGTGCTTTCCACGTTGCCGGAAGATGTACAGACTGCGGCGAGTGCAGCCGTGTCTGCCCGCAGGGTATCCCCCTTCACCTGTTTAACCGTAAGTTTATCAAGGATATTGATACCTTCTACGGCGAGTATCAGGCTGGAGCTGATGCTGAGTCAAAAGGCCCGCTGACCAGCTTTACATTCGAGGATGTAGAGCCTGGCGTAGTGGCAGAAAGGGGATAATGTATGTATAAGATTGAAAAAGAAAATCTGGAAGCATTATTCCGGAAAATCGCAGAAAGCCAGGATTTGATCCTTCCGGTTAAAAAGGCAGGACAGACAAACTTCGGTCTCTGGAATGAGGAAGAGGAGGCAGATCTTGATACACTGAAGACCGTAAAATCCGGTAAAGATGCCTTTTTCCCACAGAGTGAGACCCTTTACACAGTTGTACGTGATGGAAAGAAACTGACAGTAGAACCAGAAGAGCTTAGAAATCGTCCTTTTGTTGTATTTGGCATGAAAGCCTGCGATGTAAAAGGCGTGGCAGTTCTGGACAAGGTATTCCTTGCAGATCCTGTAGATACCTTCTATGCAGCAAGAAGAGACCATGGAACCATCGTTGCCATGGCATGCCATGAGCCGGAAGAGTCCTGCTTCTGTAAAGTATTTGGAACAGATGCAGCAGATCCGTCAGCAGATGCAGACGGTGTGGCTGATATAGCGGTATGGATGGTTCAGGATTCCCTTTACTGGAAAGCCCTTACCGAAAAGGGTGAGGCTCTTACTGAGGCTGTGAAGGAGCTTCTTACGGATGCGGATGCTTCTGATGAAGAAAAAGTTTCCGCCGAAAAAGATGCGATCCATAATATTGTAGAGCAGCTTCCATACACACATCTTTCCCTGGAAGGATGGGATGGAAATGCTACAGATGAGAAATTTAACTCTCCTGTATGGGAGACCCTTTATAAGCCATGTCTGGCATGCGGAACCTGCACCTTTGTGTGCCCGACCTGCCAGTGCTATGACATCAAGGATTATGATACAGGACATGGAATCAAGCGTTACCGCTGCTGGGATTCCTGTATGTATTCCGATTTCACAATGATGGCTCATGGAAATAACCGTACCAGCCAGCTGCAGAGATTTCGTCAGAGATTCATGCACAAGCTTGTTTATTTCCCGGCCAACAATAACGGCATGTATTCTTGTGTAGGATGCGGCCGCTGCGTGGAAAAATGCCCGTCATCCCTGAACATCGTGAAGGTGATCAAGGCTTTTGAAAAGCATGGAGGTGAAAAGTAATGAGCGAGTGTACCTGTCATAAAAATTATACTCTGGATACTCTGATCCCGCAGGTTGGCGTGATCACAGACATTCATGAGGAGACACCGGATGTAAAAACCTTCTGCGTAACTGCACCGGATGGAGGAAAGCTTTTCGAGCATATGCCGGGACAGTGCGCAATGGTCTGCGCACCAGGCGTAAGCGAGGGTATGTTTTCCATTACTTCTTCTCCTACAAACAAAGAGTATCAGGAATTCAGTATTAAGAAATGCGGTGAGCTGACTTCCTATCTCCACAGCCTTCAGGTTGGAGATGAGATCACAGTCCGCGGACCATACGGCAATCATTTCCCGGTTGAAGATAAGCTGAAAGGCAAAAACCTTTTGTTCATCGCCGGAGGTATCGGTCTTGCCCCACTCCGTTCCGTAATCAACTACGTCCTTGACAACCGCGACGACTACGGCACCGTAGACATCCTCTACGGTTCCCGTTCCGCAGATGACCTTGTAAAATTAAAAGAGATCCAGGAAGTCTGGATGAACGCCAAAGACGTAAACGTCTACCTGACTATCGACCGCGAGCAGGAAGGCTGGGACGGCCACGTAGGCTTCGTCCCCACCTACTTAAAAGAGATCGGCTTCGACACCAACAAAGTAGCCCTCGTCTGCGGCCCGCCAATCATGATCAAATTCGTCCTCCAGGGCCTGGAGGAACTTGGCTTCACCCGAACCCAGGTTTACACAACATTGGAGCTTAGAATGAAGTGCGGTATCGGAAAATGTGGCCGCTGCAACATCGGTTCCAAGTACGTATGCAAAGACGGCCCGGTTTTCCGAATGGACGAGATAGATCAGTTACCTGACGAGTACTAAATTTTTTAATCTTAAGAAACTTTCGAACAAATGAATCAGTTATTGCCAGTACACAGACTTGTGGAATGGGTATCTCGCCAAGCTGCCCATTTCAGGAGCGCCTTTAGCGGCGCTGAAATCCAGCGCTTACGAAGACTTAGGAGTGAAGGCTCTCCTGAACTCCTTAGTCGCAGTTAGCGATTAGTTCAGCAGAGCGTTGCGACGGGCACGTGCGAGATACCCATTTCACAAGGCGTACGGTTTAAACAAGCAGAAGAAAGGAACTCCCAACATGGAAAATATGGTAAACGTATATTTCTTCGGTAAAAAATACACCGTACCTGCTGACCTGACCATCATGACGGCCATGGAATACGCAGGCTACACCCTCAAAAGAGGCTGCGGCTGCCGCCACGGATTCTGCGGCGCCTGCGCAACCATCTACAGAATCAAAGGCGACAACGAACTCAAAACCTGTCTCGCCTGTCAGACCCAGGTACAGGAAGGCATGTATGTAGCAAGCATCCCATTCTTCCCAACAGACAAGCGCCTCTACAACATCGAAGACCTCAAGCCAAACCAGCAGGTCATGATGGAACTCTACCCGGAAATCTACAGCTGCATCGGCTGCAACGCCTGCACAAAAGCATGTACCCAGAGCTTAAACGTTATGCAGTACATCGCCTACGCCCAGAGAGGCGAGCTTGAAAAATGCGCAGAAGAATCCTTTGACTGCGTAAGCTGCGGATGCTGCTCCGTAAGATGCCCGGCCGGAATTTCCCACCCGATGGTAGGTCTTCTCGCAAGACGTCTCACCGGAAAATACATCGCACCAAAGAGCGAACACCTTGAAAAACGTGTAGAAGAAATCCACGAAGGCAAATACGACGACCTGATCGAACAGATCATGCAGAAACCAATCACAGACATGCAGGAACTTTACAACAACAGAGAAATTGAGAAATAAGGAGGGCGTAAAAACATGTATGCACCATATCCAGAAAATATGATGGAATCCATCAAAAAGGTAGAGGCTACAAGAGCACAGCGTATGGCAACTGAGCCAAGACGTCTGACTGCTGATGAGAAAGACGCGCTTCTTAAGAAATTCCATCCGGACTATAACCCAGACGCATTTGCAGAAATCAAAGTAGGACCAAACAAAGGCCAGAAAGCTCCCCTGGAGTTAGCAGAAATGCTTCATTCTGAAAGCCGTCTGATGAACGAAAAAATTGATCTTAACAAAATCGATTATGACGTAGATGTCCTTGTAATCGGCGGCGGCGGAGCAGGATCCTCCTGTGCCATCGAAGCACACAATGCAGGCGCAAACGTTATGATCGTTACCAAGCTTCGTATCGGTGACGCCAACACCATGATGGCAGAAGGCGGAATCCAGGCAGCAGACAAAGAAAACGACTCCCCGGTACAGCATTACCTGGACTGCTTCGGCGGCGGACACTTTGCTGCAAAGCCAGAGCTGGTAAAGAGACTGGTAATGGAAGCCCCGGACGCGATCAAATGGCTGAACGACCTTGGCGTTGAGTTCGACAAAGCTGAAGACGGAACCATGGTTACCACACACGGCGGCGGAACTTCCAGAAAGAGAATGCATGCTGCAAAGGATTATTCCGGATCTGAGATCATGCGTACCATCCGTGACGAAGTTCTCAACCTTGGCATTCCAGTAGTGGAATTTACTTCCGCTGTTGAGCTGATCAAAGACGAAAAGGGACAGGCTGCAGGTGCAGTCCTTCTCAACATGGAAACAGGCGACTACTCCGTTGCAAGAGCAAAGACGGTAGTCATCGCAACAGGCGGTGCAGGAAGAATGCATTACCAGGGATTCCCAACCTCCAACCACTACGGTGCAACTGCTGACGGACTTGTACTTGGATACAGAGCTGGTGCATCTTTACTTTATCAGGATTCCATCCAGTATCATCCAACTGGAGCCATCTATCCGTCCCAGATCCTTGGCGCACTGGTGACAGAGAAGGTTCGTTCCGTTGGTGCACAGCTTGTAAATGCAAATGGGGAAGCTTACATCCATCCTCTTGAAACCCGTGACGTCAACGCTTCCGGTGTTATCCGTGAGTGCGAGGAAGGCCGCGGTGTAGAGGTTCCTGGCGGACGCAAAGGCGTATGGCTTGACACTCCGATGATCGAGATCCTTGGAGGCGAGGGAACCATCGAGAAGAGAATCCCGGCTATGTTCCGTATGTACATGAACTACGGCATTGACATGAGAAAAGTTCCGATCGTGATTTACCCGACCCTTCACTACCAGAACGGCGGCCTGAACATTGACGGAGACGGATTCTCAGAAGAAATTCCAAACCTGTTGGTTGCAGGAGAGGCAGCAGGCGGAATCCATGGAAGAAACAGACTGATGGGCAACTCTCTTCTGGACGTTATCGTATTCGGAAGAAATGCCGGTAAAAAAGCAGCTGTAAAATGCAAGGACGTAGAGCTTGGAGAAATGAACCTGAATCATATTTATGCTTATGATGAGGAACTGAAAAAAGCAGATATCCATACAGATAAGGTATCTCCGCTGCTTCTTCCGAAATACGCCCGTCACGAGCAGCGATAAAAATACAAAAGAAGGGAGCTTACCAAAATGCGTGAAGTAGAAGTAAGCAGACTTACAGATGTCATCGAAAAACTCTGTATCGAAGCAAATGAACATCTTCCGGAAGACGTAAAATGCGCGATCAAAACATGCCGCGCATGCGAAGACGGAGAGATTGCCAAGGGCATCCTTGACAACATTATTGAGAATTTTGACATTGCAGATAACGAGAATGTGCCGATCTGCCAGGATACAGGAATGGCATGCGTCTTCCTTGAAATCGGACAGGATGTACACTTTGTTGGCGGAGACCTTACCGACGCCATCAATGAAGGCGTTCGCCGCGGATATACAAACGGCTACCTTCGCAAATCTGTTGTAAAAGATCCGGTACGCCGTGGAAATACAGGTGACAATACACCGGCTATGATCTACACAGAGATTGTTCCTGGCGACAAGGTTAAGATCACAGTAGGACCGAAAGGCTTCGGAAGCGAGAACATGAGTATGATCCGTATGTTCAAGCCATCTGCAGGACTTCAGGGAATCAAAGATTTTATCCTGGAAGTAGTAGAGACTGCAGGCCCGAACCCATGTCCGCCTATGGTAGTGGGGGTTGGAATCGGAGGAACCTTTGACAAATGTGCCCTTCTTGCAAAGAAAGCACTGATGCGTCCATTAGATTCCCACAACCCGGATCCATTCTACGCAGACCTGGAAGATGAAATGCTTAAGAAAGTCAATAAGCTTGGCATCGGACCACAGGGCTTTGGCGGAAAGACCACAGCCATCGGTCTGAACATTGAGACAATGCCTACTCACATTGCGGGAATGCCATGTGCAGTCAACATCAACTGTCATGTTACCCGTCATAAAACGGAGGTGATCTGATTATGGAAAGAAGACGTATTACACTGCCTCTGACAAAAGAACTGGCAAAAACACTTCACGCAGGAGATCAGGTTCTGCTTACCGGAACCATCTACACATCCCGTGACGCAGGCCACAAGCGTATGTGCGAAGCTCTTGCAAGGGGAGAGCAGATTCCATTTGACCCGACAGACGCAACCATCTACTATGTAGGACCAACTCCAGCAAAGCCAGGTGCCGTAATCGGTTCCGCAGGCCCTACAACCAGCGGTCGTATGGATGCTTACGCTCCAACCATGATGTCCGTAGGTGCCCGCGGCATGATCGGCAAAGGAGCCCGTCTCCCGGAAGTAGTAGAAGCCATGAAAAAATATGACGGTGTTTACTTCGGTGCCATCGGAGGTGCCGGCGCCCTTCTTGCCAAATGCATCAAAAAAGCTGAGCTGATCGCCTACGAGGATCTTGGCGCAGAAGCCCTGCGCAAGCTTTATGTAGAGGACATGCCTCTTGTAGTCATCATCGACAGCGAAGGCAACAACCTTTACGAAGAAGGACGCAAGGAATATCTGGACGAGCACAAAGCCGACTGATCGGATATTTTGTCTTGATATATAAGATAGATATACTCCATATATCAAATTAGGTATTTACAGAAATCCCTGTATATTCTATAATTTGGAGATATGTATGGAGAACAAAAGACAAAACAACGAAAGAAGGAACTTATTATGGACCATCATAAGAGGGTACAGACCTCAGAAACTTTCATAAACAGTGCATTTCTTGCAGTGTCGGGAGGATTTCAGGATGCCTATACCTACTTCACTCGCGACGGCGTTTTCTCCAACGCCCAGACCGGAAACGTGGTACTGATGAGTGAGCGGTTTATGAACGGCGAAGTAAAAGCAGGATTACACTATCTGATTCCCCTGACCGCCTTTTTCCTTGGAGTACTTTTAGCGGAACGCATTCAGGACAAATTCCGCTACGCCAAACGCCTTCACTGGCGCCAGGGAATCCTTCTGGTAGAAATTATCCTGCTGTTCCTGGTAGGCTTCATACCTGGGAACATGAATGTTTTTGCGACCACTCTGGTATCCTTCTCCTGCGCCCTGCAGGTACAGACCTTCCGTAAGGTAGAAGGAAACGCTTATGCCAGCACCATGTGCATCGGAAACCTTCGAAGCGGCACCGCAGCCCTTTCCGCCTACATGAGGGAAAAGAAGCCAAGACTGCTTCATCAGGCATTGTGCTACTTCGCTATCATTCTTCTGTTTGCCATCGGCGCAGGAGTTGGCGGCAGACTTTCCATAGCCTACGGCCCAAAAGCCATCTGGGTTTCCAGCATCCTGCTCCTCATCAGCTTCCTTCTTATGTTTATCGAGGAAATGGAAGAGGCAGAGCATCGCTGGCAGTAAGCTTTCTAACAGATTTTGCAGGAATAAAATACAGAAACAACAAAAGGGGGCTGTCGGTTAATACCACATTTCGGTATCCCCAGTAGTAATTGAAAGGATCCCAGCAAGAACGAGGCTTGTTAGCCTTCTACCTTGCGAGGGATCCTTTTTTCTATGAAAGATGAAATTTATTTTTGGCCGCAAAAATCCCTTGTCTGGATTTTTACAGCCCCTCTCTTAGAACTGTCTATTTCCCGACAGCCCCTTTTGACCTTTTGACACTGGTATCATTAAATTGATTGAACAAATTTCTCTACATAATGTAGCGCAGCTCCAATTGCCGGTGTATATTGCCCATTAGTACCGACCAGTATCTGGATTTTATCCAGTATGAATGGTGCAGCAGTATGGAGATGCTCTGTCAGGTATTCAATATCTTCCGCTGTGAAATAAGGTGCAAGGTAGCCGCTGAGGATGATCGGTGCATCAATAATAAGGTTTAAATTCTTCATGGCAAATGCCAGATGGTTTAAAAAATCTTTCCAGACCTGTATGATCTGGGGAGATTTTTTTTCGCGCAGAAGAGGGAAAAATTCTTTGACAGGCATACCTGCAGCCTGCTCCAGTGCGTTGGCAGAACAATAGGTTTCCAGGCAGCCACGGCTACCGCAATAACAAAGTGGTCCATCAGGATTAATACACATATGTTCAAGAGTTCCACTGTGCATGGAGATTCCCTGGTGAATCTGATGATCAGTAATGATACCGCCGCCCAGATTTCGGTTCAGCAGGATGATAACAGCACTATCAAGCTCCGGATGCTTCCATAATTCAAGGAATGCAGCTGATTTTGAGTCATGCTCCAGATAACAGGGATAAGGAAGATATCTGGAAAAATCATCCAGTTTCATGCCAGCGTTATTCATGATATCCCCATATAATACAGTAGTATGATCCGGAGATGTGATACCCTGTGTGGCAATGGAGATGCCAAGTACTTTGTCATTGTCATACTGATGTGATGAAATGAATTCCTTTACAGTATCAGTAACCTGTTTATAGTAATCTGGCGTGTTAGAATATGGAAGCGGAATGGTATCCGTATAGAAAGCATTTCCGTACAGATCTACAGCAGTAATATGAAACATACCTTTTAAAATACCGATACCAATGGAAATTTTAAAATCTGATACGATCTGAATGGCATTTGCTTTTCTGCCACCGGTGGATTCAAAAAAACCATTTTTTTCTATAAGACCTTCCTGCTCCAGGAGGTTCAGGTTCTGACTGACAGTGGATAAGCCCATCTGCAGTTCCTGAACGATCTGCAGCTTGGAGGTCATTTTTTTTCTGTAAATATATTGGTAAACCTTTGATTTATTTATTTTTTTGAGGCTAATGTTGGTTAATCCCTTTTCACTCATAATGTTCTCCTGATTATGTTGCAAGATAATGTTAAGTTTCAAATTTATTGTAGCACAGAACGAAAAAAAAGCAATACAAATGAATTGTAATGAAAAAATATATTCTGCAAGATTGTAATGAGAACCGGATTAACAACATATTTATGGTAAAAATAGACAAAAAAGTTATTTAAAAATTAGAATCTCTGTCAATGGATTTTTGAAAAGAAAAGATATATACTCAACTTACGGTTTAGATATACGTGTAAGTAAAAAGCGTAATAACAAATAATAAGTGTTGCAGGAAGAAAAAGGAGGATATAACATGAAGTTATCAATTAATGGAATTAAAGAACAGGAAGCGTGGAAGCATGCAGGGATTACCCTTCCGGGTTATGATGTGGCAGCAGTTTCGGAGAAGGCAAAGAAAGAACCAGGCTGGGTTCATTTTGGTATCGGAAATATTTTCCGCATATTTATCGGTGGGATTGCAGATGGCCTTCTGGAAGAAGGAATTTTGGATCGTGGCATTACCTGTGTGGAAACCTTTGATTATGATGTAGTAGATAAGATTTATGATCCATATGATAATCTGGGATTAAGTGTAATCCTGCATGGTGATGGTACGCGTGAATATAAAGTGATCGGAGCTCTTGCAGAAGCAGTGAAAGCACAGTCTTCTGATAAAGTCCAGTGGAGTCGGCTGAAGGAGATTTTTACCAGTAAATCCCTGCAGATGGTTTCCTTTACAATTACAGAGAAAGGATATGCATTGCAGAAAGCTGACGGAACATGGTTCCCGTTTGTAGAGGCAGATATCAAGAATGGACCGGATAAAGCGTGTGGTGCCATGGCAGTTCTGGTTGCAATGCTTTATGAAAGATATAAGGCTGGCAGATATCCGATCGCACTGGTTTCCATGGATAACTGCTCACAGAATGGCGCAAAGCTCCGTGAGTCAGTAATGACAATGACAGAAGAGTGGAAGAAAGCAGGATTTGTTGATGAGGGATTTGTGAACTATGTAAGTGATGAAAAAGTAGTTGCTTTTCCATGGACAATGATTGATAAGATCACACCTCGTCCAAGTGAGCAGATTGCAGCAGACCTTGAAAATCTGGGTGTTGAGAAGATGCAGCCGGTGATCACAGGCAAGAAGACATACATTGCGCCATTTGTCAATGCTGAGAAACCACAGTATCTTGTAATTGAGGACAGCTTCCCAAACGGACGTCCGGCTTTGGAAAAAGGTTTCGGCGTATATATGGCGGACAGAAATACAGTTAACCTTTCTGAACGTATGAAGGTAACAGTATGCCTGAATCCGGTCCATTCTGCTACAGGTCCTCTGGGAGTAGTTCTTGGATATGATCTGTTTGCACATATGCTTAATACAAATGAAGATATGATGAAAATGGCGCGTATGGTTGCTTATGATGAAGGTCTTCCGGTAGTTGCTGATCCTGGAATTCTCTCTCCGCAGGCATTTGTGGATGAGCTTTTTAACGATCGTTTTCCAAATGAATATCTGGGAGACACAAACCTTCGTCTGGCAGTAGATGTATCTCAGATGGTTGGTATCCGCTTTGGTGAAACTATTAAAGCATATGTACAGAAATTCGGAGATGCTTCCAGACTGACTGCGATACCTCTCGGAATTGCAGGATGGCTCAGATATATGCTTGGTGTAGATGATGAAGGAGATAAATTTGAACTTGCACCGGACCCAATGAATGAGGAACTGCAGGAACAGTTTAAGGATATTGTAGTAGGTAAACCTGAGACTTTCACAGATCAGTTAAAACCAATTCTTTCCAATGAGCGCCTGTTCTTTACTGATCTTTATAAAGATGGTGTGGGAGAGAAGATTGAGGGCATGTTCCGTGAGATGCTTGCAGGACCTGGAGCTGTAAGAGCAACAATACACAAATATGTTGGATGATTTTCATCAGACAGAGATTATAACTGATTATCAGGAGGAAAATTGAAATGACAGAAGCAGCATTTGCAGCAGAGCCATCAAGGCTGTTAATCGCAGCAGCGGCAGGCATTGTATTGTTACTGTTACTTATTATTAAATTTAAAATTCACCCAGTATTATCCCTGCTGATTTCAGCTTTGGTTATAGGGCTCGGAGCCGGTATGCCGGTTCCGACTCTGGTCAGCACAGTAGAGAAGGGGGCAGGTGAAACTCTGCAGGGAATCGTATTGTTGATTGGACTGGGATCTTTATTTGGAGGGATTCTGGAGGTGTCAGGAGGAGCGCAGTGTGTTGCCCAGACACTGGTAAATAAGTTTGGTGAGAAGAAAGCAGGAATTGCACTTGGAATCACAGGACTTGTAGTTGGTACAACTGTTTTTTTTGAAGCTGGTGTTGTGATCCTGATTCCACTGGCATTCGGACTTGCCAGGAAAACCAAAAAATCTACATTATATTATGTGATCCCTTTATTGGCAGGTCTTGCAACTGGATTTGCGTTTATTCCGCCATCAGCAGGCTCTGTACTTGTTGCAAATATGCTCAATGTGGATTTGGGAGTTATGATTGCAGTGGGTGTTCCTGTTGGTATTCTCTCTTTGATTTTTGCAGGGATTTTGTGGTCAAAATTTATCGGCAGCCGTATTAATACAGGACTTCCGTTTAATATTCAGGAGGTCAAACAGGAAGATGAAGCGAATCTTCCCGCATTTTCTACTGTGCTGTGTATTATCCTTGTTCCGCTGATTTTAATTCTATGCAATACACTTTCTACGTATATTCCGGGAATTGATGCTATTCGTCCTGTTCTGGAATTTTTTGGAACACCATTTGTAGCATTGATCATAGCCGTATTATCAGCAATGTATTTTCTTGGCAAAAAACAGAATTATGATGGAGAACAGTTAAAGAAGATCATGGATCGTTCCCTGCGCCCTACAGGGCAGATTTTGCTTGTTATCACAGGTGGAGGAATTATCCGCTGGGTATTGCAGGACTGTGGTATGGGTGACATCATTGGACCGGCACTGGAGAAAAGCGGTCTTCCACTGGTGCTGGTGGCATTTCTGATCGCAGCATTAATCCGTGCATCTGTAGGCGCAGCAGTAGTGGCTATGACAATGGCAGCCGGTATTATGGCAGCTATGCCTGGAGTGGCAGGATTATCTCCTGTTTATCTGGCAGCTATGGTCTGTGCTATCAATGGAGGAGCAACAGCATTCAGTCATGTGAACGATTCCGGATTCTGGCTGGTAAGTTCTCTGCTTGAGATAGATGAAAAGACAACCTTAAAATCATGGACAATGATGGAAACTATTATAGGCTTTACAGGATTGATCTGTGCAATTGTAATCAGCCTGTTTGCATAAGGAGTATAGCGGATGATCGTAAAAGTAGTTTTAAAAACCATGCAGAATGCGAGAAAACTTGTAAGTATAGTAGAACCAATCCCCTGTGATGTAGAATTGTGCTGTGGTCGTTATGCAGTAAATGCAAAATCTATGCTTGGCGTATTGAGTATGCCTGATTTTGAGAAAGGGGAGCTGCATGTCCATACGGATAATGATAAAGAGTGTGAACAGATCCTTCATAAGCTGTTGGAGGCAGATATTTTGATGGACACAAATGATGCAGCCTGTCGATCCATTTATGATATCACTGTATTTGGAGAAATATTGATTGATTTCACCTCTCAGAGATTAAATGAGGATGGGCAGATGCTATATGCGAGAAATCCAGGAGGTGCACCGGCAAATGTGGCTGTTGCTTCCAGCAGACTAGGAGCCCATACTGCATTTATTGGAAAAGCAGGAGAGGATATGCATGGGGAATTTCTCAGGTCTGTACTTCAGAAGGAAAATGTGGATACCAGAGGAATGCTGCTGGACAAAAAATATTTTACAACACTTGCGTTTGTGGAAGTAAATGAATCAGGTGAGAGAACTTTTTCGTTTGCAAGAAAGCCGGGAGCAGATACACAGATCCAGAAAGAAGAACTTGATGTTGATGTCCTTGACCAGACTAACATTTTTCACATTGGGTCTTTGTCACTTACAGATCAGCCTGCAAGAGATACTACTTTTTATGCAGTAAAAAGAGCAAAGAACAAGGGAAGTATTATTTCATATGATCCCAATTACAGGTCATCATTATGGGAAAATGAAGAGATTGCAAAAGAGCATATGAGAAGCCTGCTTCCATATGTTGACATTATGAAAATTTCAGACGAAGAAACAGAGCTTTTGTCAGGATACGAGAATGTTATTGAAGCAGCAGAAGAATTATATCGTCAGGGAGTAAAAATTGTAGCAATAACACTTGGAAGAAATGGAACTTATATTTATAATAAGGATGGTGGACGTATAGTTGAGGGATTTGCAGCAGAGTATGTGGCAGATACAAATGGAGCAGGTGATTCCTTCTGGGGCAGTTTCCTGTACAAACTCAGCCAATCTGATAAAAGAATAGATGAACTGACTCTGGAAGAACTGGCAGAATATGCACGGTTTGGAAATGCAGCAGCAAGTATCTGTGTGGAGAAAAAAGGTGCAATTCCGGCTATGCCGAAGTTAACGCAAGTGGAAGAAAGACTGGAGGGTAAAAAATGAATTTAAAAGAACAGCTTAATGGAATTCAACATATTGGAATTCCGACAAATGATATTGAAGCAACGATTGATTTTTATGAGGTTCTTGGATTCGAAATTGCTTTTCGTACAGTAAATGAGGAAGCGGATGAAAAGGTTGCTTTTTTGAAATTAAATACACTTGTTGTTGAGACATATGAAAATAAAGCGGCTAAGATGGAATCCGGTGCAATCGATCATATGGCGATTGATGTAAAAGATATTGAAAAAGTATATGAAATGATTAATCAGGCAGGATTAAATACGACCAATGATATTGTTCATTTTCTTCCTTTCTGGGAAAACGGGGTAAAGTTCTTTACAATTGAGGGACCGAATAAAGAGAAGGTTGAGTTCAGCCAGTACTTATAAAGTCAGGCGGTTAAATTCAGCGAGATAAAGCATCTGTTAAAGCTGACAGGATTCTGCATGAAGTAGGATCCTGTTTTTTTATACATAGCCTTAATACAATAAAAATCCCCCCATAAACCCAAACTCTCCCCCTCTATCCTAAACCTGCCATATGAGTTAAGATAATATCAACAAAGGAAAGCAAAAACAAATAAATGAGGAGGGAATGGAATGAATGAGGTCATTGTCTCCATGAACAATATCAGCAAAAGTTTCCCGGGCGTAAAGGCCCTGGATCATGTGAAATTTGAGCTGCGTTCTGGAGAAGTTATGGCGCTGCTTGGGGAAAACGGAGCCGGAAAATCAACCTTGATGAAAATCCTCAGCGGTGTATATACCAGAGACGAAGGAACGATGGAAATCTTCGGAAAATCCTATGACGATCTGACACCAAAGCAGGCCCAGGAAGCAGGAGTAGCCATTATTCATCAGGAATTGAACATGTGCAAGCACTTAACGGTAACGGAGAACATGTTCCTTGGAAGAGAAGTAAAAGGTGGTTTATCCTTAAATAATGCGAAGATGCGGAAAGAAGCCAAGAGGGTTCTGGACGATCTTCGAATTGACATCAGTCCGGATCAGATCGTAGGAGATCTGCCAGTATCCAAACAGCAGATGGTTGAAATTGCAAAAGCACTTTCCATCAATGCAAGGATTCTGATCATGGACGAGCCTACATCCTCTCTGACAGCAAAAGAAATCGATGATCTTTTCCGTATCATCCGTAAGCTGAGGGATGAAGGAAGAGGAATCGTTTACATTTCACACAGACTGGAAGAATTGGCCCATATCGTGGACAGAGTTACCATCATGCGAGATGGACAATACATAACAGACGGTAATTTCAAAGACATGGACATGGACTATATTATCAAAAATATGGTAGGCCGTGAGATCAAAGAGAAATTCCCGAGAGTGGAATGTGAGAAAGGTAAGAAGATTTTTGAGGTGAAAAATCTCAATGCCGGAAAAATGGTCCGCGATATTAATTTTTCTTTATATGAAGGTGAGATTGTAGGATTTGCGGGACTGATGGGAGCCGGAAGAACAGAGACTACAAGAGCTATCTTCGGTGTTGACCCGAAAGACGGCGGAGAGCTTTATGTGGATGGTAAAAAAATCGAAGTCAATTGTCCAATGGATGCTATCCGAAATGGTGTTGTACTTGCCCCTGAGGATCGTAAAAAAGACGGTCTCTGTACGAAATTAAGCATTCGCCAGAATCTGGCACTGCCAAATCTTGACCTTGTATGTAACAAGATGGGTGTGATAAACTCAGGAAAAGAAGATGCTCTTTGCGAAAAAGCAGTGAAAGATCTCCGGATCAAAACACCGAACGTGGAAATTGATTCCGGCAATCTTTCCGGTGGAAACCAGCAGAAAGTAGTTGTTGGAAAATGGCTTGCAAGAGATTCACGAGTTGTTATCTTCGATGAACCAACAAGAGGAATTGATGTTGGTGCAAAGGTAGAAATTTACAATCTGATGAATGAGCTGAAAAAACAGGGAATTGCAGTTATGTTTGTATCCTCTGAAATGCCGGAGGTCATGGGGATTGCAGACCGTATCATCGTAATGTGTGACGGACGTATCACCGGTGAGGTTTCAGCAAGGGAAGCCACCCAAGACGAGATCCTGACAATGGCAACATCCTTTGAAAACAAGGGTATTAAGGAAACTGAGGGAGGAAGTAAAAATGAATAGTAAACAGCAACGCCCCTTAAAGAAGTTATTGGGGATCAGGGGAATGGGGGCAGCACTTACCGCGTTCGTGGGGCTGGTCATTATTTATATCGCATTTGGCATCATTAACCCGGCGGTGTTTTCTGGACAGAATGTGTTGAACCTGCTGCGTTCCATGTCCAAGTACCTGCTGATCGGTATTGCGCAAAGTTACGTACTGATCACTGGAAACATTGACCTGTCAATTGGATCCATGGTTGGAATGAGCGCTATGATCGCAGCTACTTTAATGACAACAGGAATGGCACCATTCCTTGCAATCGTGATTGCACTGATTGCCTGTCTGGTAGTTGGTGTGGTAAACGGATATCTGGTTGGAAAATTTAAACTTCCTCCATTTATTGCAACACTGGGAACCATGTTCGTAGCACGAGGAATTGCCTACATGGTAAACGGAAACAGAAATACAGATGCCATTGCAACAGGTGTTGGAAAAGAAACGGCTGATGCATTCCAAAAATGTTTTTATTACGGTAAAACACTTGGCATTTATAACACATTCTGGATCGCACTTGTTATTTTTGTTATATTTTTCTTTATCTTATCCAAGACACGTACAGGCCGTCATATTTACGCAATCGGTTCTAACGTGGACGCAGCAAAGCTTTCTGGTGTAAACGTAGTTTCCACCACAGTAAAGACTTATCTGGTAAGCTCCGTATGCTCCTGTGTGGTTGGCCTTATCCTTTGCGCACAGGCTGGTATGGGAAATATGGAAGCTGGAAACATGTACGAGATGTACGGCGTAGCTGCCGGCGTAATCGGTGGCGTTTCCCCACTTGGAGGAACAGGAATCCTTCTTGGAACCTTCGCAGGTGCAGCCGTTTGGCAGACATTGGAAAATGGTCTGAACATGATCGGTGCACAGGTTGGTATCCAGCGAGTTGTAATCGGCGTGATCGTAGTTGCAGCCGTATTGCTGGATGTAGTTGTAAGAAACGGCCAGTTTGGAAAACACAGAAAAAAATAACCTGTTATGAAACTAAACCGCAAATGGAGAAGGCGGGTAGTTATAAAAAATAATTTTTAGGAGGATTTTTACAATGAAAAGAAAACTTTTAGCTATGGTATGTGCAGTATCTATGATCGCTTCCCTTGGAGCAGCTACTGTTTATGCATCAGATGATGTTAAGGCTACAGGTGATGAGAAAATTGCGCTGATTACAATGGACTCTATCGACCAGCACTGGATCACCCTGAATGAAGGCGCTCAGGAAGAAGCTAAAGAGCTTGGGGTAACAGTTGACTTCATGTCCCCAAATACAAAGGATGATGCTCAGCAGATTGAGTGTGTAAATAACGCAGTAGCAGGCGGCTATGACGCGATCATGGTTGCTGCAAACGGACCAGACGCTATTTCTTCCGCACTTCAGGAAGCAAAAGACCAGGGAATTAAGATTGTATATGTTGACTCCCCTGCAAATGTAGAGGCAGAAGCTACTTTCTCCACAGACAACAAAGCAGCTGGAACAACAGCAGGAGAAGAAATGAAGAAGGCTCTTGAGGATGCTGGTATTACATCCGGAAAAATCGGTATTATTAATGTAAACGCAGCTACTGATTCCTGCGTAAACCGTGAGGAAGGCTTCCGCGCAGCATTTGACGGCACAGACTTCGAGATCATGGAAACACAGTACGGCGAAGGTGATGCTGCAAAATCCCAGAGTATCGCAGAGAACTACATTACACAGGGCGTTGTTGGTATCTTTGGATGTAACGAAGGCTCCACAACTGGTGCCGGAAATGCCATCAAAGCAGCTGGAAACGCTGACATCATCGGTGTTGGTTTTGATAAATCTGATGCAATTCTGAATCTGATCGACGACGGATATCTTCTTTGCACAATGGCTCAGAACCCGGATGTTATGGGATCTGAAGGCGTAAAAGCAGCTGTAAAAGCAATCAACGGCGAGGAGCTTGGTGGAGAAGTTACAGATACAGGTGTATCTGTGATCACAAAGGATTCTGATAAATAATCTGAAATAAAAAGAATATTGTTCATGGAATACCATGTATGTGGTGATGACTGGAACAGTAATATAAGGAGCAAGAAACCGTCGGTTTTTCCGGCGGTTTTCTTGCTTAAATTGCTGAAATGGATTATCATTATAAATAAGAAAAATGGAAAGAGTTTCTATGGAAATAGGAAAATTCTTTCACAGTAATTATGTAATGGGGACGGAGAACATGGAGATTTTAAAGGTAGTAATTGCAGATGATGAGGTGCGGATCTGCCAGCTGATCCAGGCACTGATTGACTGGGATTCTTTGGGAATGAAGGTGGTAGGAATTGCCCACAACGGAGAGGATGCCTGCGAAATGGTACAGCAGACACAGCCGGACATTCTGATCACAGATATCCGCATGCCAGGCTGCAGTGGTCTGGAGCTGGTAAAAAGGGTGAAGGAGCTGGATTCTGCTCTGGAAGTGATCATAATCAGCGGTTACGCCCATTTCGAGTATGCACAGCAGGCTATCAGTTACGGCGTGGGACATTATCTTCTGAAGCCGGTAAACAAGGGGGAACTGACTGCTACCCTGCAGAAATTGCAGAAAAAGATCGGGGAGCGCAAGGAGTCGGAACTGAATCACCAGGAGCTTGTAAATAAGGCGAAAAGAGATGATGACCATTTACGGGCGAATCTGATCGACCGGCTGCTGGATCAGCCGGATATGCCGGTTTCACAGGACACACTGACGAGCATTTATCATCTGAAAGCAAGACAGGGAGTATACCAGGCGTTTTGCGTAAAAGTGGATTATGGAAGAAAGATCATTTCTGGCGGCAGAATGGATGGAACAACAGGTATGGCTGGCGAGAGAGAAATCAGCTCCACTTCCAGTGAGGTACTTATGGAAAAAGTTCGCGAGGCCCTGGAACGAAATCTGAAAAATGACAGTCGCGAATTAATTCTTCTGATTCGTGATGACTATTGCTATGGTATTCTTAACTATCCGGAAAGTGAGAAAGAATCCATCCGCCGAAGCATGAAGAGCAGTCTTACCCAGATGGAAATCCAGAAAAACATGTTTCAGCATGTAAGCTTTTCCATGGCAGTTGGAGCAGCATACAAAGAGGCAGAGCGTTTGGCAGACTCTATGCAGGAAGCCCGAAAACTGATCCAGGAAAGACTGGTAAAAGGGGATGGACGGGTTCTCGACTGTATGGGAAAAGCTTCAGAAATCCAGGAGAGTGAGCTGCTGAAAAAGTATCTTCGTGAGATTACCCATGCCGTAGAAATTTCCAGCATTCAGAATGCAGCAGAAGCAGTAGAGGATTTGCAGGATACGGTAAATAAGGCGAAAGAAATCCGGGGCAGCGAGATTTTCGAACTGGTATATGCAGCAGCTGATATTTTTGCAGCAAGTATTCGGATTCCAGAGCGCACTGCCACTGTGGAGGAATTCCGTAAACAGTGTGACAAATGTGGAAAAATAGAGGAAATTTTTTCCTGTCTTGGGGATTTTCAGCAAAAATATATCCAGGAGCAGGCTGAACGCTATGAAAATGATACTATCCGCCCGGTTCGCAAGGCAAAGGAATATATTCAGAACCATTTCAGTGATCCGCTGACCTTAGAGGAAGTCAGCGAGATGGTGGGACTTAGCACTGCTTATTTCAGTGCCTTATTCAAGAAGACAGAAGGAGAAGGTTTTGCCAAATATCTGATCAACGTGAGAATGGAACAGGCCAAGCTGCTCCTTCGGGAATCCAATCTTCCAGTAACAGAGATCTGCCGGAAGGTAGGATATAACGATCCGAAACATTTCACACATACCTTTGAGAAAGCGGCAGGGGTGAAACCCTCTACATATAGAAAATTGTATGGATAAATCAAAAATGAAATTCAAAGAAAAATTAAAATACATATCCAACCGTGCTCTTGTTCTTGGAACGGTGATCTTCGGAGTTTTTATTATTCTGGCGGTAATTCAGCTGCTATTGGCATATAAAGGAGAAACACCCTGGTGGATGGCCATAATTATAACAATATTTGCAATTTTGTTTCCAATTGTATTCTGGCTGTGGATTCACCGTCCTTACATGCGTTGTGAAAAAATGACGAATCGTTTTCTGGATGGTTATATTTTTTCCGAAAAAGAAGATATGGAGCTCTTGAACCTGACTCCAAGCATCCAGAAGCAGATGAAAATGGTAGACCGTATTGTGCGTTCTCCCCAATATATGGATCTGAACAAAAGACAGGCTCAGTACCTGGCTTTGCAGAATCAGATCAATCCCCACTTTCTCTACAATACACTGGAAAGCATCCGTGGAGAAGCTATTATTGCAGGCCTGGACAGCGTTGCAGATATGACAGAAGCTCTGGCAAGATTTTTCCGTTACACCATTACCAAGGTGGAGAATCTGGTTTCTGTGGAGGAAGAGCTGGACAACTGTGAGACTTATTTTGGAATTCAGAAATATCGTTTCGGGGATCGGCTGCAGCTTCATATTGATTATGATATTGCAGAGTATGAAAAGATCATGAACTGTAGAATCCCCAAACTGACGTTGCAGCCTATTCTGGAAAACAGCATTATCCATGGCGTGGAACTGAAGGTTGGTGGCGGAAATCTCTACATCCGTTTTCAGTGTACAAAGGATCGCCTGCTCATTCGTATTTCCGACGATGGTGTGGGAATGGATGAGATGACTTTGGCAAAGCTGAACCAGAAGCTGGGCAAGTCAACCAAAGCTTTTCACGACAACGAAGAAAAACAGGGCGGAATCGCTCTGGTGAATGTGAATAACAGAATCCATCTGATTTTTGGGGATGAATATGGTATGCACGTTTATTCTGTACCGGGAGAAGGGACAGATGTGGAGATCACCATCCCTATACTTACTGACGACAGACAGGTAAAAAACAGGAGTGTGCTGGCATGAGAAATGAAGTTCTCAGAATGGAGCGTGTGACGTATAAAGAGGATGAGGTTGTAAAGCTGAAGGACTTCAACCTTCAGATCTTTCAGGGGGAGGTTATGGGATTTCTGCCTGTTAACAGTCATGGGAAAACAGCTCTTCTGAAGCTTCTGGAACGGAATCTTCCCCTCTATGACGGTTATATATATTATGGAGGCGAAAAGGTAAATACCTGGAAAGAAAATTATAAGGCAGCAAACAGGATCAGCATTATCCAGGAGAAAAGTTCTCTGGCAGAAAATCTGAATATTGCAGATAATATTTTTGTGCTGCGTCCGGGCTTTCGTCAGTGGATGATTCGCACAAAGATCCTGAACCGGCAGATGAAGCCCTTTTTCGAAGATATCGGAATGGACATTCCTCTTGATAAAGATGTGGAGAAGCTTTCTGCTTTTGAACGGATCATTGTAGAATTGCTCCGGGCAGTGATTATGGGATATCATCTGATCGTGCTGGATGAGGTTGGAGCCCTTGTCAGTGATGACGAGTTGAAAAAGCTTCATGCAATTATCCGTCATTATGTGAAAAAAGGTTTTTCTTTTCTTTATATCTGTTCTCATTTGGAGGAGATTTCCAGTATCTGTGACAGATGTGCGCTGTTTACAAATGGAAGAATCCAGAAGATTCTGGAAAGAGAGGAACTGTTCAATGATCCGCCTGTAACTTACATGACGGAATATAATGACATGGTCCGTTATCATACAGAAAAAAGGGAAGGGCAGCAGGCTGCACCAGTTGTTTTTCAGTGGAAGGGCTACGGAGAGAATGCAGCTTGCAAGTTTTCCTTTGATGTGCATAAGGGAGAATGTCTGGCAGTACAGATTATGGATGCCGGTGGAATGGAAGAACTGAGGAGAATTTTAACCGGAGATATTTTACCGGAAAGTGGAGAAATCCTGTTGAATGGGAAGAAGACAGAGATTCCGAGAAATGGCAGGATTGCAGTAATCCAGGAACGTACTACAAAAACTATGATTTTTCCAGAACTGGATTATATGAATAATCTCTGTATTTGTCTGGCAGAGAAAGTTCCTTCAATCTGGCATAACAAATGTCTTAGGAAAAGTATTCGAAATGAGTACAGTCCCATATTAGGGAGAGATGTTTTTGAAATGCCGGTGGAGGAGCTGAGTGAAAAGCAGAAGTATCAGCTGGTGTATACAAGAGTACTTTTGCAGAAACCAGAGATTCTGCTTTGTATTCAGCCTTTCCGCGGCGCTGATCTTGCCCACCGGATGTTTATCTGGAGTATGTTGGAAAAGTTTCTGGATAAGGGGATTTCAGTTGTGATCTTATCTTTGAATTTGTCGGATTCCCTGGCAATGGCAGATCGCCTGCTGATTCTTGGGGAGAATGGGGAAAAGAGGGAAATTGCAAGAGAAAATTTCCATAAAATTACATCGCCGGTGCCCTGGCTGCATATGTATCCGTCGGAGAGAAAATAAAATGTGTAAATATAATACTAAGGCTTAGGATTGTATTTCAGAGAGTTTAAAGAAGAAGGCCATTGCGAATATCTGCTTGATTATTTTATTGAGAAAAGCCTGAGAAAAGTATAAAATAGGAGATAATAAAAAATAAACGAAAGGGGTTTTTATCATGAGTAAACGAACAGAGAGAATGAGCCGGAGTGCAGCAGAGAGAATTAACCGCAAAGATACCGTGATCAGACAGAATAATGCAGAACTCGAGGAGCTGAGGAGTCAGTATGAGAATCTGGATATCTGTGAGGAGGATAAGCAGGTGATTGATGATTATATTGCTTGCAAAGATGCCAGAGCTGACAGGATGGCAGAGAAGCTCTATGAAAAGGGAAGAAAAGATGTGAAGAGATGTATCCGCATCCGAAAACTGATCCGCAGATGCATGATCCTGTCTGTCATTGCTACGGTGGTACTGGTTCAGTATAATAAGAATGAGAAGCTGAGAGAAAGCCTGGAAGAACTGCTGAAAATGTTCCGGGATGGAGTGTCTGATGAAGAGGTATAACTGATATAAATAATGCAGATAAAAATGTACTCTCGGAATCTTCTCACAAAAGCAAATACAAGGAAGACTCCGAGAGTGCATAAACAAAAGGAGTAAAACAGCATGGAAACACAAAGATATTCAATTCTGTACAGCAGTAAAACAGGGAACACAAAGAAGCTTGCAGAGAAGATCAGGGAGATACTGCCTGAGGAAAACTGTGATTATTTTGGAACAGAAGGCGCGAAGGCTCTCTCATCCGATATATTATACATTGGATTCTGGACAGATATAGGGAATGCAGATCCTGCAACACTTGAACTGTTAAAAAGCCTGAAAAATAAGAAAATTTTTCTGTTTGGAACAGCAGGCTTCGGAGGCAGTGAAGCCTATTTCCAGCAGGTTCTCGGGAAAGTTAAGGAATCTGTGGATGAGAGTAATACAGTAATGGGAGAATTTATGTGTCAGGGGAAAATGCCCCAGTCAGTCAGGGACAGATATGTAAAGATGAAGGAGAAACCGGATCATGCGCCGAACCTGGATGAACTGATCCAGAACTTTGACAGGGCGTTATCTCATCCTGACAATGAGGATCTGGAGAGACTTGGCACAATAATCAGAAGAAACTTAACAGAATAATTGGGAGAGAACTGGAGAAATAATTAAGTCTTGACTAACAGAGGGAACTGCGGTATAGTGCTCGTTACTATTTTATAGATTTTCGCGAAAGAGAGGTAACGAGACATGACATTTTATCAGGAATTACAATTGAGTTCGACCGGCTCCAAACAGCTGATCAGAAACACCACAGACCCCAAAGAGAAAAGACGGCACATTCTGATCTATAACTTTAAAGTGTATCTGGTCATGGCATTCTGTGTGGCAGTGGTAAGCATATACAGCAAGCTTACAGGGAACAACAACAGTGTAGTGGGTGTTACTGTTCTGCTGGCAGTGCTTGTGCTGCGGCAGGCAGATTTCGGGATCAGGACAACACATGGACTGCTTTCCATTGCAGGGATCTTCGGTATACTTATGGCAGGCCCCCGTCTGGCAAATATGGCACCTCCGTTAGCTGCATTTGCAGTGAATGTAGTGTGTATCTTATTGCTGATGATACTGGGCTGTCACAATGTGATCATGTACAATCATTCCACCTTTGTTCTGGGCTATCTGCTGCTTCTGGGCTATGATGTGACAGGAAAGGAATATACCTTCCGTGTGATCGGTCTGTTGGTGGGAATGGTGATCTGTATGATCGTCTTCTATAAGAATCAGAGAAACAGAGCTTATCGAAGAACCTTCCTGGATCTGTTCCGGGAATTTGATCTTAAGTCAGCAAGAAGCAGATGGTATGTGAAACTGACACTGATCGTATCCAGCGCAATGCTGTTTATGAATCTTCTGGGACTTCCCAGAGCAATGTGGGCAGGAATCGCCTGTATGTCTGTATGTCTGCCTTTTACAGAGGACTGTATCCCAAGGTCTGTGAGCAGAGGAATGTTTAATGTTGTGGGCTGTCTGCTGTTTATTGTGCTGTATCTGGTACTTCCTAAATCCATGTATCCGTACATTGGAATGATCGGAGGAATCGGAGTTGGATATTCAGCAGGATATCCGTGGCAGACTGCATTTAATACTTTTGGAGCTTTATCTATTGCAGCAGGGATCTTCGGAATGCCGGCAGCAGTAGCACTTCGTATAGGTGCCAATGTACTGGGAGCAGCCTATACGGTAATCTGCAATAAAGTAACAGATAAAGTAGCAGAGTATATAGGCACAAATAAATGTGCAGAAAATCTTTCCTGACTGAAACTGCGGAGCGGTTATAAGCAAGTAAAAGAGCGGATGATTTTATCCGTCTGATATGTGTTCTGGGAATAGAGTGAATATTAACGTACAATGACAGAGGGAGAGAGAAAGAATATGAAACAGGATACCCTGGAAGGCAGGGCGAAAACGAAAAATGGTGTAAAACGATTATGCTTTTCCGCAGTATGTATTTTACTGGAAGCAGCTTTTATCATTGCTATGATCACAAAGCTGAATCAATATGCGGAGATTATCAATCTGATGACAAGGCTTCTTGCAGGTGTACTGGTTCTTAAGCTGTATGCGTCAGACCAGACTTCATCTATGAAAATGCCCTGGGTTATTTTGATCCTTGTATTCCCTATCTTGGGAATGGGATTGTACTTACTGATTGGTCTCAATGGCGGTACCCGTAAAATGCGGGAGCGTTATGACCAGATCGACAGGGAACTTCTGCCGTTGCTTCCCAATGACAGTGAGTGCAGGGAAAAGCTTGGCAGGAAAATCCCGAAGGCAGGCAATATTTCTGATTATATACAGAAAAATGCCTCCTATCCGGTCTATCAGAATACAGATGTTATTTATTATGATGAGGCAGTCAAAGGGCTGGAGGCTCAGCTGGCAGATCTGGCAAAGGCAGAGAAATTCATTTTTATGGAATATCATGCCATTGAGGATGCACAGGCCTGGCATAAAATCCAGAGAGTTCTGGAAGACCGCGTAAAGGCAGGCGTAGAAGTCAGAGTATTTTATGACGACATGGGTTCCATTGGGTTTATCAATACAGACTTCATTAAGAAAATGGAAAATGTGGGAATCCATTGCAGAGTGTTCAACCCTTTTACTCCGGGTCTGAATGTGTTCCTGAATAACCGGGATCACCGCAAGATCACAGTGATCGATGGAAAAGTGGGATTTACCGGCGGTTACAACCTTGCCAACGAATATTTTAATTTCACACATCCTTATGGACAGTGGAAGGATACAGGTATCCGTCTGGAGGGGGAGGCAGTCCGTTCCCTAACAGTAACATTCCTGGAGATGTGGAATGCTGTCAGTGATAAGGATAAAAATGACAGTGATTTTACCGGATTTCTGGTTCAGACAGATTATCAGGCAAAGCAGACAGGCTTTATCCAGCCTTATGCGGACAGTCCTATGGACCATGAACAGGTAGGCGAAGAGGTGTATATCAGTATGGTGAATAAAGCGGAAAAATACTGCTGGTTTATGACACCGTACCTGATCATCACAGATGAAATGAGCCATGCGCTGTGTCTGGCTGCCAAGCGTGGGGTAGATGTGAGGATCATCACACCTGGTATTCCGGATAAAAAGATAATCTACAATATCACACGTTCCTTTTACCATGGACTGGTAAAACATGGAGTGCGTATCTATGAATGGACACCTGGTTTCTGTCATGCAAAGATGAGTGTGGCAGATGACTGTATGGCAACCTGCGGAACCATAAATCTGGATTACAGAAGTCTGTATCATCATTTTGAAAACGGCTGCTTTATGGCAGACTGTCAGGCAGTTCTGGATATCCGAAATGATCTTGCAGCAATAATGGATGAATGCCGTGAAGTCACAGAACAGTACAGTACCGGACGCAGCGCATATCTGCGATTGGGACAACTGTTTATGAGATTATTTGCGGGATTATTATAACGTTACTGTTTACTCCATAACACTTGGAAAAAAGCAGGATATCGTGTACAATGGAATGGGGAACAACAAAACTATTATAAATACGGGAGAAATTTTAACTATGGATCTTTCAACCCTAGTAAAAATGTCAAATACTTATGGAAGCAACCCTGCTTATGTTCTTGCAGGCGGTGGTAATACTTCAGTAAAAGACGACACCACATTGTATGTAAAAGGCTCTGGTACACAGCTTGCTACAATCAAGTCAGAGGAATTTGTGGAAATGAGCAGAGCACGTTTGAATGAGATCATGAAGACAGATTATCCTGAAGATGATGTCAAACGTGAATCACTGTATCTTGCAGATGTTATGGCTGCAGTAACAGATGCTGACAAAACCAAACGTCCAAGTGTGGAAGCACTGCTTCATAATTTATTTGCCTATACATATGTACTGCATGTTCATCCTACACTTGTCAATGGACTGACCTGCGGAAAAGGGGCAAAGGAACTCAGCGAACAGCTTCTTGGAAAAGATGTACTCTGGATCGATATCTGCAAACCCGGATATACACTTGCGCGTATCTGTTATGAGAAAATGAATGCTTATAAAGAAGAATACGGAAAAGATGTTCAGGTTCTTCTGCTTCAGAATCACGGAATTTTCGTTGCGGCAAATACTGTAGAGGAAATCGGAGTGTTATTTGATGATGTGATCAGTAAATTAGAGAAACAGGTAAAGAGAACTGCTGATGTCAGTGATGTGGTTACACCTGAAAAAGAGCAGGCAGCAGAGAAGCTTTCTCAGTTACTGGGACATGCAGTAGAAGTGGTACCTGCAGCAGAAGCTGATCATTTTGTAAAAGATAAAGCAGCGGCTGCACCGCTTCTGAAGCCGTTTACACCGGATCACATTGTATATTGTGGACCATATCCGTTATTTGTAGAAAATATTGATCAGTCAAAAGCAGCGCTGGACGCATTTATGGCAGAGAATGACAAAGAACCAAGACTGATTCTGGTACAGGGAGTTGGCGCCTTTATTATGGAAGATGATAAGGGAAAAGCTGCAAAAGCACAGCTTCTTGTAAAAGATGCCATCAAGCTTGCAGTATATGCAGAAAGCTTTGGCGGACCGCTTCACATGACAGATGATATTACATACTTTATTACACATTGGGAAGCAGAAGCATACCGCAGTAAGAAATAATATAATAAGGGGCTGTCGGGAAATAGACAGTTCTAAGAGAGGGAGGGTGTGACTCATACCAAGTCACACCCTCCCCAAATTTTTATCATAAAAAGAAAAAAAAGATGGCTAACGACAACCATCTTTCTCTCCGTTACATGTTATAATGTAACTATGCTAACAACTAATTATTATAACGACTTTTTTGAGTTTGGGCAACAGAAAATTAACTTTAGTTTCTTCGAATTGAGTTTACCTGACGACGATCCAGTCTATACCCTGAAAAAAGTGATGGAGGATTTAGATTTTTCTGGTCTGCTGGCCAATTGTTCAGATAAGGGAAGAACCGGGTATAACCCAATTATGATGTATGCTGTGGTTACTTACGCAAACATGCGAGGGGTACGTTCTGTTGACCGTATTGTAGAATTATGTGAAAGAGATCTCGCTTTTATCTGGCTGACCCATGGGCAGAAACCAAAACGGGACGCTTTTTATGGATTTAAAGGGAAAAAGCTAACTTCTGAAATATTGGATGATCTTAATTACCAGTTTTTGCTCCGGCTTCAAAAAGAAGGCCTTGTTACACTAAAAGAACTTTTTATTGATGGGACTAAGATCGAAGCCAATGCAAACCGTTATACATTTGTCTGGCGCGGTACGATCAATTACCATCTGGCTGGTCTGCTAGATTCTATTGAGCTGAACTTTGTCAGGTATAATACATTTTTGCAGGAGAATGGTTATGGGCCAAAGTATGATATCGGGAATGCACAGATGTTTGTGATCGAGGGAATGGATAAAGTCCGCAGTGTTATAGAAAAGAACCGGAAACGGAAGCTGTCAAAACATAAGAAACTTGCAAATAATACAGTTATTGAGATTGATAACTGCTCTCCGCTTGAAATCCTGAAACTGCAGAAGAACCTTAGTACGATTGCCACTGGAGAAGGGATAGAGTTCGTTTATGGAAAAGGAAAAAGAAAACCTGAGATCCAGCAGCTGTATGAGGAACTGGAGCATCTCGGCCAGCGTCTGATGGGATATAAAGAATGCTTTGAGATCATGGGAAAAGACCGGAACAGCTATTCCAAGACAGACCTGGAAGCTACTTTTATGCGGATGAAAGAGGACCATATGCTGAACGGACAGTTAAAGCCGGCGTACAACGTACAGATCGCCGTGGAAAATTATTTCATCGTTCACGGATATGTAAGTAATGACCGGACGGATTACAATACCTTGATCCCAGTCCTGGAAAAACACCAGGAGGCTTTTGGCAGCGTCCTGGAAGAGGTGACTGCTGACAGCGGATACTGTAGTGAGAAAAATCTGCTTTATTTAAAAGAAAAAGGGATAGAAAGTTATATAAAACTGCAGGATCATGAGAAACGTAAAACACGTGCATATGCGGAAGATATCAGCAAATATTACAACATGAAGGTTGAGGTATTTGAAGATGAGCAGTTCTATATCTGCCATGACGGACGTGAACTGCGTCACATAAGAACGGAAACCAAAGAGCAGGATGGCTATACCCAGACCTTTGAGGTTTACGGCTGCGCCGACTGCAGCGGATGCGAACATAAAGCCCGCTGTCTGTATAAATATAATGCCGAAAAGGATGTTGAGAAAAATAAGGTAATGAAGATCAATGAACAGTGGGAAGAACTGCGTGAAAAATCCCATGCAAACATCCAAAGTGAGCGCGGGATTCTGAAACGGCAGACACGTTCGATCCAGACAGAAGGACATTTCGGTGATATCAAAGAAAACGAAAACTTCCGCCGTTTTAATTACCGTTCTGCAGATAAAGTGTACAAAGAATTCATGCTGTATGCAATCGGAAGGAATATAAATAAATACTATCGTTTTCTCAATGAAAAACTAAAGAAGTTTGAGGGAAAAATAACGGAAAAAACAGCTTGATCAAAAGTGCGGCTGTAAAAATCCAGACAAGGGATTTTTGCGGCCAAAAATAAATTTCATCTTTCATAGAAAAAAGGATCCCTCGCAAGGTAGAAGGCTAACAAGCCTCGTTCTTGCTGGGATCCTTTCAATTACTACTGGGGATACCGAAATGTGGTATTAACCGACAGCCCCCTTTTTTAACTTAAGATAAAATTCCAGTAGACTGCAAAAACAGAATAAACATCATAACCGGTGCAACGAATCGGATCATCACCCGGTAAAGCTTTTTTCTGCGGAATTTGTCTCCGCTTCTTTCCATTTCATCAATTACATAATACGGTGTTACGATCCATCCAATGAGAATGGTGGAGAGCAGTGCAATAAATGGCATCATAACGCTGTTGCTGATGTAATCCATAATATCCAGAAGCTGTCCCACAGAACCGTTTGGAAGCTTTACTTCCACGTAGAAAATACTGTAGCCCAAAGCGATCACTGCAGAAACTGCCAGATAGATGGCAGACAAAACCAGAACTGTTTTTTTACGGCCTGTATGGAAGATTTCCATGCAGTTTGCAGTGATGGATTCCAGTACGGAAATACAGGAAGACAAGGTTGCAAAAATAGCAGTTACGAAAAACAGGATCCCTACGAAGGTGCCGGCTTTTCCCATTGCGGAGAATACTTTTGGCAGGGAAATAAACATCAGACTTGGTCCTGCGCCCATTCCCTCAGTGCCGGAAAATACATACACAGCCGGAATGATCATGGCACCTGCAAGAAAGGCAACGCCTGTATCAAAAATCTCAATCTGATTGATGGCCTTGTTTAAGTTTACCTCAGGTTTGACATAGGAACCGTAAGTGATCATAATTCCCATGGATACGCTGAGTGAGAAAAACAGCTGGCTCATGGCATCCAGCAGGATCTGCAGGAAACGCTGCACAGTCAGTCCCTTAAAATCCGGTTTCAGGTAGTAGAGAAATCCCTGCCATCCGGTATGCACCTGTCCGGAGGCATCTGTATAGGAAAGGGTGAGAGAGTAAACTGCAATCACCACTACCAGAACCAGCAGGATAGGCATCATCCATTTGGATACTTTTTCAATTCCCTTTTCCACCCCATTGTACACGATGAAAGCAGTGACACCCATGAAAAGCAGGGCGAAGATCACCGGTGAAGTGGAAGAAGAAATAAAGGATGTGAAGTAGTCATCTGCGGCAGCTGCCTGTGCCTGTCCGGTTACATAGACCACTGCATATTTGGTAATCCATCCGCCGATGACAGCGTAATAGGTCATGATCAGGACTGGTACCAGGAAGGTGAGGATTCCCAGGAATTTCCACTTAGGCCGCATCTGGGTATAGGCACCGATGGCACTTTTCTGTGTGCGTCGGCCGATGGCAATATCAGAAGTGAGCAGGGTAAATCCAAAGGTAAGTACCAGGATCAGGTAAATAATTAAAAATAAGCCGCCTCCGTCTTTGGCTGCGAGGTATGGAAATCTCCACAAGTTTCCCACTCCTACAGCACTTCCAGCCGCAGCAAGGACAAAACCAAGTTGTCCTGAAAAATGATTCGATTTCTTTTCCATTATCATTCTTTCCCCCTTAGTGTTGTAAGAATAAGATAACATATGATAAATAATTAGTAAAACAAATTTTCAGATGACTTGTAAACAGGAAGCAGAAATGTTAAAGTAGAAGACATGAAAGGAAGCTTTCCACAGTATGAAACCAGTTATTTCCATTGGAAATCAGGATTTTGGTTCTATCAGAGAAAACGGATATTTTTATAGACCACGCCGTTTTGGAAAAACTTTGAATATGAGTATGCTGGAATATTTCTTTTCCAATCAGTATGCCGGATACAGCAGATACTTTGAAGGACTGCAGATATGGAAAAGTGAGAAATACAGGGAACTGCAGGGAAGCTATCCTGTTATTTTTATCAGCTTTGCTTCAGTGAAAGGTGCAACCTATCAGGATGCAAGATTGGGGATTACCAGAATTTCCAAGGAATCTATTTTTTCAGATCTGAACAATCTGGAAATTGTGACTACAGATTCCAGGAAATATGAGACTGCCTTTGGCTTTAACAGGGAAGAGGTAGAAAGGGTTCTCATGGAATTTGGCTGCATGGATCAGCTGGAGCAGGTTCGGTACTGGTATGATGGTTTTCGTTTCGGCAGCCGCACGGACATCTACAATCCATGGTCCATTACCAAGTTTCTGGA
This sequence comes from Blautia acetigignens, assembly GCF_025566865.1. Classification (NCBI taxonomy): domain Bacteria; kingdom Bacillati; phylum Bacillota; class Clostridia; order Lachnospirales; family Lachnospiraceae; genus Blautia; species Blautia acetigignens. Next base: position 406,231 of record NZ_JAOQJM010000001.1, on the reverse strand, counting down.
TACCGGCCGTTTTGAAAACTTCTGGGCAAATACCAGTTCCAACAGTCTGGTTGGAAAGCTGATACAGGAAGGTTCGCCAAATATAAAGGTTGATATGGAAGATCTTCTTTTTGGGAAAAATATTGAAACTCCAGTGGATGAGGAAATTGTATCAGTTGTCTATTACCAACCACAAAGTGAAGAATATGTTCCGGAAAATGATCCGCGGCTGGTTTCAGAAATCTAATGTGTGCTATAATGATTTTATCAAGGCACTGCTGGTGGATGATGTAGATTATATGAATGAATACATGAACCAGATTTCCCTGCAGACCTTCAGTTCTTTTGATACCGGGAAAAAGGTGCTGATTAGAAAGGATGTATCAAACAAATGAAACAATGTATGGATTCTGAGAACCTGCACCGCAGGTTAAAAAAAATAATTGGTCAGGTGCAGGCCATTGACCGGATGATCGACGAGGATGTTCCCTGTGAGGATGTTCTGTCCCAGATCAACGCTGCAAAATCCGCGCTTCACGGCTGCGGCAAGGTAGTGCTGGAAGGCCACATCAAACACTGCGTTCGTGATGGAATTGAGCATGGCGACGCAGATAAAACCATCGAGAGCTTTACCAAAGCAGTGGAACGATTTTCCAATATGGGATGATCTCCGTTACGGTTCTTGAGTGATAGATTTATATGTGTCAATGCACAACAGAGCAGGCCGCATATCATTACGCAAACCATTTCCGACTTATTGTCAGAGTCGGAAATGGTTTGCGGGTGATATGCGGCCTGTTTTGCGTCTGTTTTGAGAATTCTTATCATTTACCCTTCTTGATAACCTATACCCCTATAGGTATAATGAACCTATACCTCATAAGGTATAGAAAAGAGGCATAACATGAAAAATCTAATGGGAAAGTTAGAAGAGTTACTTGAAATCGGCGGCACGAAGAAAGACATCACCCTGCTGGTGATCTCTGGAAGCGCCATTGTGTTAAGTCTGCTGGGAATTTCCCCGTTCCCCTTTGACATGTCCTGGATTGCCATTGTGCTGTGCGGACTTCCTATTATTCTGGAAGCCATCATTGGACTGGTGACGGAATTTGACATCAAAGCAGACGTTCTGGTATCTCTGGCGCTGATCGCTTCTGTGTGCATTGGAGAGGATTTTGCGGCCGGAGAAGTGGCATTTATTATGCAGCTTGGCGGACTTCTGGAAGAGCTTACTGTAGCCAGAGCCAGAGCCGGAATCGAAAAGTTGGTTCATTTAACACCACAGACCGCCAGGGTAATAAAAGATGGAAAAGAATCTGTTATCCCTGCGGAAAAGGTACAGGTTGGTGATATCCTTCGGGTACTTCCTGGGGAAGGGGTTCCGGTAGACGGAATCATTATTTCAGGACAGACTTCCGTCAACCAGGCGGTTATGACAGGGGAGTCCCTTCCAGTTGATAAGACAGTGGGAGACGAGGTATCCAGCGGAACGGTCAACCAGTTTGGAGCCTTTGAGATGAAGGCTTCCAAGGTTGGGGAGGACAGCTCCATCCAGCGAATGATCCGTCTGGTCCAATCCGCAGACGCTGGGAAAGCTAAGATTGTAGGGATCGCAGACCGCTGGGCTACCTGGATCGTGGTGATCGCGTTAACTGCGGCAGCTCTTACCTGGCTGATTTCTGGAGAGATTATCCGTGCGGTTACTATTCTGGTTGTATTTTGTCCCTGCGCCCTTGTGCTGGCTACCCCAACCGCTATTATGGCGGCTATCGGAAATGCCACCAAGCATGGCTTCCTGGTACGTGAGGGAGATGCCCTGGAACGGCTTGCAAGGGTAAACGTGATTGCGTTTGATAAAACCGGAACTTTAACATATGGTACACCGAAGGTGGTTGCAGCTGTCAGCAACAGCGAAAATTATAACAATGATGATATTTACAGACTTGCAGCCTGTGCCGAGCAGCTTTCCGAGCATCCCCTTGGAAAAGCAATTGTAAGCTGCTGTAAGAAGGAAGGCATCATACTTTCCGGTGCAGAGGATTTCCAGATGATTCCGGGACAGGGAGTCTGTGCAGTGTCAGAAGGAAAACAGGTTCTGGCGGGAAATCCGAAGCTTTTGAAGGAACATGGCGTGGAAATAAAGACCATTGCCGAAAAGTGTGCAGACACTGAGGATAAAACAGGAGAAAGCAAAGAATTAACAGATGCAAGTTTTTATAGTACTCAAAAAATTCAGAGTAAGGCTAATCCGAAGCAGTACATAGAGCGCGGCTGTACCGTTACTTATGTGGCAATTGACGGTCAGTATGCTGGTTTCATCGCTCTTTCCGATACTCTTCGTGAGGAAAGCACCGGCATGATTGACTCCCTGAACAGCCTTGGCGTTCAGTCGGTCCTTTTAACCGGAGACCATGAAAATGCGGCGAAGACCATCGCATCCCAGCTTCATATTAAGGAAGTCCGTGCCAACTGTCTCCCGGAAGACAAGTTGAAATACATTGATGGTTATCAGCAGGAAAACAAAATGGTCTGTATGATCGGCGACGGAATCAACGACGCCCCGGCTCTGAAGCGTGCAGAAGTGGGAATTGCCATGGGCGGCGTGGGAAGCGACATCGCAGTAGACGCAGCCGACATTGCCCTTGTAGACGATGAAGTAAAAGAGCTTCCCCATCTCATTGCTCTTTCCAAGCGCATGATGACTACCATCAAACTGAACATGACCTTTTCTATGACCTTGAACTTTATTGCAATCGTCCTTGCCATCACCGGAATCCTGAACCCCATCGTAGGTGCCCTCGTCCACAACGCAGGTTCCGTATTGGTAATCACAAATTCAGCATTCTTATTAAAATGGAGGAAAAAATAATGACAATCAAAGTAATCGGAGAAGCATTTCCATGTAGGGAACCACTGCAATCCCAAATCCATGGGCCACAAGTCCGGCAATTACGCTGTCCTCCTCCGTCTCGTAGGCAATCTGGAGCTCCTGGCCGATCTGGCGCAACAGGCCGTCAACTACAGAACGAAGACCGGAGCCTTTGGCAAAATAAACCTGTGGATAAGGAATGGTCTGGGCAAGGTCAATGGTGTGAAACTGCGCCAGAGAGGCGAAAACAAGGTCAAAACGCCTTGCGCAAAGCCCGTCAAGCAGCTGTCCGGTGATGCCTGTATTGAATGTAAAACGGATATTTTCTCAGGATACTGCTTCAGAAATCGTTCTGCAAGCCCGGGAACAAAGTCTTCTCCCAGGGTACAGAGAAGCCCCAGACGAATCAGTCCTTCTCCTCGTCCCACACGCTGAAGGGCGTCCACTCCATTGTCCAGTGTCATAAGAGTCTGCTGTGCACAGGCCAGAAATTGTTCCCCATAATGGGTAAGCACAATGCTTTTTCCCACCTTCTCAAAAAGGGGAACTCCAAGCTCAGCTTCCATCTGTGAAATGGCGTGACTGAGGCTTGGCTGTGCAATGCAAAGATGTTCTGCCGCCCGTGTATAGTGCAGCGTTTGTGCCAATTTTGCAAAATATCGTAAATGTAGCAAATTCATATTCAATTCCATCAATTATTCTTTCAATTTTAAAGGAACTATATAAAAGGGACTTTTGTCCCAAATAAAAGGCATTGATGTAAGGGGCAAAGGACTTTTGCCCCTTGGATTATGTTGATAAAAATTATCAAAGGTATTGCTGAGAATATTTATCAGAATCCATTGGAATCATATGGAAAGAGAGCGCATGCGGGGCATTTGGAAAGTCTGAAATATAGGACTCATGTCCTGCAAATTCCATATTTTTACATTCAAATTGTATTTTATTAAAAGCATGTTCCAAACCGATTGACGGGGAAAAAACAATACCGTATACTACAATCGTTAAACCAATAACAATTCTTCAATATACGCGGAGAACTACAAAATAGAAAGAAAGAGGTACAAGAATGAAAGATTTTGCACAGTGGGAAGGCTTCAGCGGAAGCCGTTGGAAAGAACAGATCAACGTTCGTGATTTTATCCGTCACAATTATACCCCTTATGACGGAGATGATTCCTTCCTGGAAGGCCCGACCGAGGCTACAGACAAGCTGTGGGGAAAGCTGCAGGAGCTGCAGAAAGCAGAGCGTGCCAATAATGGTGTGCTCGACATGGAAACTAAGGTTGTTACAGGCCTGACTGCATATGGACCTGGATACATTGACGAAGATCTGAAGGATCTTGAGAAAGTAGTAGGACTTCAGACAGATAAGCCTCTGAAGCGTGCATTTATGCCATACGGTGGAATTAAGATGGCAGAGAAAGCATGCGAGATGTATGGCTATAAAGTAGATCCGCAGATTCATGATATGTTTACAAAATATGAATTCAAAACACATAACCAGGGTGTTTTTGATATCTATACACCAGAGATGAAAAAAGCACGTCACAGCCATATCCTTACCGGACTTCCGGATACCTATGGACGTGGACGTATTGTAGGTGATTACAGACGTGTGGCTCTGTATGGTATTGATGCTCTGATCGAAGGCAAGGAGAAAGACTTTGCAGCATGCGACCGCCAGGGTATGAGACGCTATGATTTCCAGCTTCGTGAGGAAATTGCAGATCAGATCCGTGCCCTTAAGGGAATGAAAGCAATGGCTGAAATTTATGGCTATGATATTTCACAGCCAGCAAAAAATGCACATGAAGCATTCCAGTGGCTGTACTTTGGATATCTTGCAGCAATCAAGACACAGAATGGTGCTGCGATGAGTGTTGGACGTATCTCCACATTCCTTGATATCTATATTGAAAGAGACCTTAAGAACGGTGTTATCACTGAGAAGGAAGCTCAGGAGCTTGTTGACCACATGGTAATGAAATTCCGTATGGTTAAATTCGCAAGAATCGAGTCCTACAACCAGCTGTTCTCCGGAGACCCGGTATGGGCTACTCTTGAGGTTGGTGGTATCGGTGTTGACGGACGCCATATGATTACCAAGAATGACTATCGTTTCTTGCATACTCTTGAGGACATGGGACCGGCTCCGGAGCCAAACCTGACGGTTCTTTATTCTTCCAGGCTGCCGGAGAACTTCAAGAAATATGCTGCTAATATTTCTGTTAAAACAAGTTCCGTACAGTATGAGAACGATGATGTTATGCGTCCGGTTTGGGGCGATGACTATTCAATCTGCTGCTGTGTATCTGCTACAGAGACTGGTAAGGAAATGCAGTTCTTCGGAGCTCGTGCAAACCTTGCAAAATGCCTTCTTTACGCAATCAACGGCGGTGTGGATGAGAAGCTGAAAATGCAGGTAGGACCGGAGTACAAGCCGATTACTTCCGAGTACCTTGATTATGATGAGGTTATGCAGAAATATGACCAGATGATGGATTGGCTGGCTCATCTGTATGTAGGAACTCTGAACATGATCCACTACATGCATGACAAATATTACTATGAAGCAGCTGAGATGGCTCTGATTGATACAAAGGTTGACCGTTCTTTCGCAACCGGTATCGCCGGATTCTCTCATGTAGTAGACTCCCTGTCTGCTATTAAATATGCAAAAGTAAGAGCAATTCGTGATGAAGACGGAATTACTACAGACTTCCAGGTTGAGGGTGACTTCCCACGTTATGGTAATGATGACGACAGAGCTGACAGCATTGCGAAAGAACTGCTTTCTACATTCATGGAGAAGCTGAAACATATTCATACTTATCGTGATTCCAAGCCAACCACATCTATTCTTACCATTACTTCCAACGTAGTTTATGGTAAGGCTACAGGTGCTCTTCCGGATGGAAGAAAAGCCGGAGAGCCGCTTGCACCAGGTGCTAACCCATCCTACGGCGCAGAGCAGAACGGACTTCTTGCTTCCCTGAACTCTGTTGCAAAACTTGACTATGAGGATGCGCTGGATGGAATTTCCAATACTCAGACAATCAATCCGGATGCACTTGGACACAGTGATGAGGAGCGTACAGATAACCTTGTTCACGTACTTGATGGATACTTCAACCAGGGTGCACATCATCTGAATGTAAATGTATTTGGAAAAGAGAAACTGATTGATGCTATGGAGCATCCGGAAAAAGAGGAGTATGCAAACTTCACTATCCGTGTTTCCGGTTATGCTGTTAAATTTATCGATCTGACAAGAGAGCAGCAGCTGGATGTTATTTCCAGAACCTGCCATGACAGAATGTAATTAATAAAGGAAAACAACATGTTAAAAGGCTATGTTCATTCTCTGGAAAGCTTCGGGTCTGTAGACGGACCCGGAGTGAGATATGTAATTTTTCTTTCCGGCTGCGCTATGCGCTGCCAGTTCTGCCATAACCCGGATACTTGGAATATGACAGAAGGGAAAGAATACACCACGGATCAGCTTCTGCAAACAGCTCTTCGCTTTAAATCCTACTGGGGAGAAAAAGGCGGTATCACGGTGAGCGGCGGAGAACCCCTTTTACAGATGGATTTTCTTACAGAGCTTTTTTGCAAGGCAAAGGAAGCAGGAGTCCATACAACTCTGGATACCAGCGGAAACCCCTATACTACAAAGGAACCCTGGCATTCTAAATGGCTGGAACTGATGAAATACACAGATCTTGTGCTTCTGGATATCAAGCAGATCAATGAGCAGGAGCATGTGAAGCTTACCGGGCAGACCAACCAGAATATTCTGGCTATGGCCCGTGAGCTTTCGGACATGAATAAACCTGTGTGGATTCGCCATGTACTGGTTCCGGGAGGTAGTGACAAGGATGAATATCTGCACCAGCTTGCGGATTTTATTCAGACACTGGGAAACGCCCGGCGCGTGGAAGTTCTTCCGTACCATACGCTTGGTACTTTTAAGTGGGAAAAGCTGGGAATCCCGTATCCGCTGGAGGGCGTGAAACCTCCAACACAGGAAAGAATTGATAATGCAAGACGGATTCTTAACGCCATATAAGAGAACGTGAAATAAAACTCCTTAAAGGGGGGCTGTTGTGAGGGAATACCTCATAACAGCCTCTTTTAAGTTACGCTACCGCGTATTCGCAGTAAGGAAGACTGCAATTTCCTGCAAAAAACGCTGACCGTATTTCTGAAGTTTGTTTTGGCCAACGCCGGAGACATTCAGCATTTCGGCTTCGGTTTGTGGGAGCTTTTCGCACATGTTGATAAGGGTTTTGTCGGTGAAGACAATGTATGGCGGAACAGATTCTTCCCTGGCAATTTGGAGGCGGAGCTGACGTAAGGCTTCAAAAAGGTCGGATTTTTTTGCGGCATTTAAGCTGGAAGAATCAGAGGCTGTGTTGGAACTGCCGGAAGTATTTTCGTTTTCGAAATAGCTTTTTTTGTATGAAGCTTTGCGCTTTTTAGAAATCGAAATTTTCTCTTTTTCTTTGAATTTTTTTACAAGGATCCGGGTGTTTTTCTGCAGCTCCGATATATTTCCGACTTTGAGGACGCTGTATTCTCCGTCTGTCTGGATAACGTAACCCTGACGGATCATCTGGCTGATAAGAAGCCTTAGCTCGTTTTCCGTACGGTTTTGGAGCTGACCATAGCAGTTGTAGGAAGTAGCACCGATGTCCCTCAGACGTGCTTTTTTGGAGCCAAGGAGGGTGCCGATCACGAGTGCCTGCCCGTATCTTCCATGCATTTCCGTGATGCATCCAATTACCCATTTGGCATCCTGGGTCATATCTATCTCGTCAAATTCCTGATGACAGTTTCCGCAGTTGTCACAGGGCTGGTCTGTGGTTTCTCCAAAGTATTCCAAAATGTAATTGCGAAGGCAGGAGGTGGTCATACAGTAGCCTTCCATAAGCTGAAGGCGTCTTGCGTCCTGGTGACGGACCTGCTCTGTTTCAGTGAAATCCATGCCCTCGAAATCCTTGCTGCCAAGGAGCATTTTACTGATCATAACGTCCTGCGGGGAGAAGAGAAGAATACATTCTGCAGGTTCTCCGTCACGACCTGCACGGCCGGCTTCCTGGTAGTAGTTTTCCATACTCTGTGGCATGTTGTAATGGATGACGAAACGCACGTTGGACTTGTCGATTCCCATTCCAAACGCGTTGGTGGCAATCACAACTTGGGCGCGGTCATAGATGAAATCATCCTGGCTTTCCTTGCGGATCTCTGTGTTCATTCCCGCATGATAACGGGTGACAGAAACACCCTGTTTTAGCAGCTGTTCATACAAAGTATCCACGTTTTTGCGGGTGGCGCAGTAGATGATACCGCTTTCGTTTGCGTGACTGGCTATGTAGTTTGCAATGAAGGTATCTTTCTGTTTTCCTGTAAGATGCTCCACTCGATAGTAGAGATTTTTTCGGTCAAAGCCAGTGATGACAATGTTTGGATTCTTCAGTTCCAGAATTCTTGCAATGTCGTTTTTGACCACTTCTGTGGCGGTTGCGGTGAAAGCACTGAGGATCGGATGTCCAGGCAGCTGCCTCACGAAATCTACGATTTTCAGGTAGCTGGGACGGAAATCCTGTCCCCACTGGGAGATACAGTGTGCCTCGTCTACTGTCACCATGGAAATGGGAGTATGCAGGGCAAACGCCAGAAAAGAAGCCGTTTCCAGCCGCTCAGGTGCCACATAAATAATCTTGTACACGCCTCTTGCGGCGAAAGAAAGTGCCTTGCTGATCTGTCCTTCTGTAAGGGAAGAATTGATATATGCCGCATGGATTCCCGCTTCATTTAAGGATTTCACCTGGTCCTGCATAAGCGAAATCAGCGGCGAAACCACCAGCGTAATCCCCGGCAAAAGCAGCGCCGGAACCTGATAACAAAGGGATTTCCCAGCCCCTGTAGGCATAATCGCCAGCGCATCCCTGCCGTCCAGAATCGTATCTATAATTTCCTCCTGCCCCTCACGGAAGGAGTCATATCCGAAATAAGTTTTTAAAATCTGCAAAGGAGTGATCGTTGAACTTCCCATCTGCAGATTGGAACCTGTTGTATTCAATGTCATAATTGTCCTTTCTCTATTTATTAACCATTTTCAGTGCCGCCGCAGCCGTTTCCCCCGTCAGCTCTGTAATCCTGGAAAGCACCGGAACATCCCCATATTTTCGGTTTTCATAAAACGCATAATAGCATCCATACAAGATATACGTCAGCATAATATTAATATCCCGGTTCTCCCGATACTGTGGATAAGCCCCAAACACCAATTCCTTCAAAGCAATCTCAATCTTCTGCACCAGACACTTACTCCTGCTCCCCGAAAACAAAATCCCAATCAGCGCATCCTTCGCCAGAAACCCCATAAACAGCTCTCGCGAAAAATCCGCCGTATCCTCCAGTACCTTCTCCGGATGGCTCAAATTCTCCATAATAGAAACCACCACCTCCGTCTCCAGCGTATCCGAAAGATGATAAATATCCTGATAATGAGAATAAAACGTAGACTTATTGATCCGCGCCCTCTCACACAACTCCTTAATCGTAATCCTCTCTAGCTCCCTATGCGATCTCAATTCAATAAACGCATTAATAATACTCTGTCTTGTCTTTTCAACCCTAATATCCATACACTTTTCCTGCTCCTCCTGGCGTCCGCTTTAGCAATATAATTATCCAACACTTTTTTGAAAAAGTTGGATTTCCAACCAAAGTCGTTTTTTGATGGTAGCAATTCCTTTCCCATACAATTATAATCCCTATTATACAAAGAAAACCAACTACTGTCTAATAACTTTTAAAATCAATCACAATAGAAATGGGAGAGGGTATTTATGGATTTTTACAACTTTTACACCGGCAAAGAATTTGAAGCCTATCAGTACCTGGGCGCACACGTCTTGGAAAGCGGCACCACCTTCCGCACCTTTGCCCCTGCAGCACAGCGCGTCTCCGTAATCGGAGAATTCAACGGCTGGACTGAAACCCCAATGAACCGCGTCCACGATGGAAATTTCTGGGAATGCACCATTGACGGTGTGGGCTCCGACCTGATGTACAAATACAGAATCTACCGCCATGACGGCTCCTTCATAGACCATGCAGACCCCTACGCATTCTACAGCGAAATGCGCCCCGGCACCGCATCCAAAACCTATGCCCTTGGCGGCTACAAATTCAAAGATGCCAAATGGCAGAAAGGCTGCAAGGTAGGTCATGACAAGCCAATCAACATCTACGAGATGCATTTCGGCTCCTGGAAAAAACGGGGAGAAGGACAGGAAGACTGGTACACCTACGAAGAGCTTGCCCCAATCCTCATCGCCTATCTGAAAGAATACGGCTACAACTATATAGAAATCATGCCTCTTTGCGAGTATCCCTGCGATGAATCCTGGGGCTATCAGGACACCGGATATTTCAGCCCAACTGCCCGCTACGGAAAGCCGGAAGAACTGAAATCCTTTGTAGACCAGTGCCATCAGGCAGGCATCGGCGTAATTCTGGATTTCGTTCCTGTGCATTTTGCTGTGAATGATTATGCACTGGCAGAATACGATGGAACCGCATTATACGAGTACCCCAACATGGCAGTTGGACGCAACGAATGGGGCAGCTGCAACTTTATGCATTCCAGAGGTGAGGTATGCAGCTTCCTGCAGTCCTCCGCATATTACTGGCTGAGAGAATTCCACTTCGACGGACTTCGCATGGATGCGGTAGGAAACCTGATCTACTGGCAGGGAGACGCAAACCGCGGCGAGAACCTGGCTGCTCTTAAATTTATCCGCACCATGAACCAGGGACTGAAAGAGCGTGTCCCGGAATGCCTGCTTTTTGCAGAAGATTCTACCCCTTACCAGGGTGTTACTAAGGCTGTCTGGGAGGGCGGACTTGGCTTTGACTACAAATGGGATCTTGGCTGGATGCACGACACCCTGTCCTATTTCCAGGCAGATGCAAATGAAAGAAGAGAGAAGTACCACAAGCTGACTTTTTCCATGATGTACTACTACAATGAGCGCTATATTCTCCCTCTGTCCCATGATGAGGTCGTCCACGGAAAAGCCACCATCGCCCAGAAAATGAACGGCGGATACGACGGCAAATTCCCTCAGGCAAGAGCCTTTTACATGTACATGTATGCACATCCAGGCGCAAAGCTGAACTTCATGGGAAATGAACTGGCACAGCTCAAAGAATGGTGCGAGAAAGACGAGCTTGACTGGATCCTGCTGAAATTCCCGATCCACGAAGCTTTCCACAAATTCATGGCAGACCTGAATAAGTGCTATCTGACGAATAATGCATTCTATCAGAGAGATATCCGCCAGGATGGCTTTGAGTGGGTGGACTGCCATCAGGAGCAGAAATGCATGTACCTGTTTGAGCGAATCAGCGGGGATCAGAAGATTCTTGCAGTGTTCAATTTCTCAGATGAAACTCAGGAATACACCCTGGAAAAGGATTACGCCGGATATGAGCTTCTCCTTGCCAGCGACATGGTAAAATACGGCGGCAAAAAGCGCTACACCAAGAAAGAGAAAGAAATCAAGGGCGGAAAAGCGGTATTCAAAATGGGACCGTTTTCCGCAAGATATTATCTGGTGAAGTAATATTGAAAAGCAGACAGCAAAGGGCATGCTTGAAACGCTGTTTCAAGAGCTTTGCGAAAAGTAGTCCAGAGCTTGGAGAGCATTGCAATTTGTCACAGTATTTGGTATAAACAAAAGACCTGCATCCAAATAAAATGCTATAATCGAAACTTACTATAGTTCATTTATCTGGAGTGCAGGTCTTATTTCATGTATTAATCTGTAACTATTTGGCAGGCAATATTCCGTAAAGCGTGCAGCCGTGAGAGTATGGGATTACGGCATTTATTTATCCGGAGCCAGATGGCTCTTGATTGCGGCAAAGCTCTCCGGGCTTATAACGTGCTCGATGCGGCAGGCATCGGAAGTAGCAGTCTCAGGATCAACGCCCAGGCTGATCAGCCAGGAGGATAAAAATTCATGACGCTCATAAATCATATCCGCAATCTTCTGACCGGATTCAGTAAGATAAATATATCCTTCAGGAGTGACGGTGATATGGTTCTTCTCACGGAGATTCTTCATGGCAACGCTGACACTGGACTTCTTAAAACCAAGCTCATCAGCGATATCAACAGAGCGGACAACGGGTTTCTTCTTGCTGAGGACGAGAATTGTCTCCAGATAGTTCTCAGCGGATTCATTTGATTTCACGATAGATCACCTCAATTTTCTAGCTTGTGTTGCTGTTCAAGTATAATAATTATAGGATACCATAGTTTACTGAATTGGGCAATTATTTTTTGACCAGTTTATCCGCAATCTTTTATGCATTTTATGCATGTTTTTTATTTGATCTCTTTTTGGGGCTTTTTCTGAAATCTGGAAAGCAGGAGCAGTACGGCGAATGTGATGACTTCCGAGCTTAAAAAGGAGCCCCATACGCCGTTTATTCCAAGGAGTTTCGATAGGATTACGGCACTAACGGCGATGGCGAAGATTCCGCGCATGAGGGAACCTGTGATGGCTGGGCGGGCGTTGTCAGTGGCGGAAAAATAGGCCACCAGCATAATATTAATGCCTGCAAACAAAAAGCCAAGAAAGTAGATTCGAAGTCCGATATGGGCATAATTCAAAAGCAGAAGATTGTTTTCACTGTTGAAAATCCCGATTAATCCATCTGTAAATCCCCAGGAAAGAGCCACTGTAACAAGCTCCAGAACCAGGCAGGAAAGAATACTCCATTTCAAAAGCTTTCGTACATTTTCCTGTTTTCCCTGCCCATAATTCTGGCTGATCAGCGGCTGTGCGCCCTGCGCCAGTCCGTTGAAAATAGACATGACCACCAGGGAAAGATTGGCAATAATGCCGTAAGCAGCTATGCCTACATTTCCTGCAATATCCAGGATCAGCATATTGAAAATAATGGTAATAATTGCAGAAGAAAGCTCTCCCACGAATGCGGAAATTCCAAGCTGGCAGCAGGAAACAAGGTGTCGGATAGAAGGGCGCTTCCACTGAAATTCCACCTGATTTTTCTTACTGAGAAAGTGTGTGGAACAGATGGTCATGGTTACCGCAGGGCTAAACGCAGTGGCAAGTGCCGCACCGGAAAGCCCCAGTCCCATAGAAAACATGAAAATATAATCAAACACAATATTAAACAGGCTTCCTGCAATAGCGCCGATCATGGCCCGTGAGGTAGCATGGTCATTCCGGGCAAAGGCTGTGAAGGTGTAATTGGACATAAACAGCGGCGTAGTGATCAGCATAATTCTGAGATATCCTTTTCCAAGATGGATCAGTCTCTGATCGGCACCAAGGAGCTCAAGAAATTTTCCCGGAAGAAAAATTCCTGTGAGAATAAAAGGAATGCTGCAGATCAGGCACCAAAAAATAGACTGTGTGAAATAAAAATCCGGATTTCCGCCCTGGGCTTTGCTGATGGAATATCTGGTAGCAGAGCCGATGCCGATCATGGCGCCGATTGCATAAACCAGCCCGTAAACAGGCAGGATCAAGTTCAGCACCGCCAGTCCATCTGCACCTGACTGAACGGAAATAAAAAAGGTATCTGCAAGAATATACACAGAAATCCCGATCATGCCAGCCACACTCTGTGTGATGTATTTGAAAAATTGTTTTAACATTTTAAGCGGTTATCCTTTCTGAAATATATTTTTATCATTATTGTTATAAAAACAAATGAAGAAAATATTGTACCCGGACGCAGGATTCTGCGGATCCAGAAGGGGATAATGTCTGTTTTGCTTTATCATAAATGAAAATGATACTCCTGAAATGAAATTTATCAAAGACCTGTTCATTATACAATAGGAACAGAAACCTGTAAATATGGGAAACCGTAACATTTCACAGTATTTTCCCATGACAAATCATGTACCGGGTAGTATAATAAAAATAATTATTGATTTCGTGAGGATTCATTTTGGAGAGGATTTTGAAAAAAGCTTTGGGAAAATACAGTCAGATAAGGTGAATCATTATGCTGGAGAAAATCACTTTTTTCAAAAAAATATTTCTGCAGGATGAGCAGCGAAATGCATCCATCGCCCACGCGGTTCTTTCGGAATTTGACTATGTATGCTGGATCGATCTGGAAACCCAGGGGTATATTCTGTATTATTCTGCAGATGAGAAAACCGTGGTTCCCCAGCATTCCGCAGGAAATTTTGACCAGGTGATCGGGGATTTTAATTTACAGTATATTGTGCCCGAAGAGGCAGAAGCGGACAAGGCCCTTTACGAACCCAGGAAGAATGGAAAAAACAGCTGCACAGTGCGGCACGATACAAAGAAATAAAAGCTTTGAAACAGAACGGATTTTGAAAAATATCAGAGAATCTCAGCTGACAGAGGTTCTCTGATATTTTTTTGCTGGGAAATTTAATGGCGCAGTGGGAGAATTGTATATACATCCCCCAGGGGGGCTTGCGGAAAGAAAGCGTTTTTGATAAAGTTTTAACATTGGAGTATATTTGCGGAATATACAACTTTAGATTTATGCGGAGGAAATACAATTGGATAGATTGCTGGATGAAATAGAGAGCTATTGGAGTACCCGGACAGAGGGGTATTCTGAGGTGAATGAAAAAGAGCTGAAGGGGATGCAAAAAAAGGCATGGCTAAAGACCCTGGAAAGTGGATTTTTGGAAAAAAAACTTTCTGATAACGACAAGGAACAGCTGCGGATCCTGGATATCGGTACAGGCCCTGGCTTTTTTCCAATGATTCTGGCTGAGGCTGGTTATCACGTAACGGCTGTGGATTACACCCCTGGAATGCTGGAAAAGGCTGCTGAAAATGCGGCAAAATTTATTGGAGAAAAGAGCAGCAATATTGAATTTAAGAGGATGGATGCCCAGGCCCTGGAGTTTGAGGATGAGAGCTTTGATGTGATCATTTCCAGGAACCTGACATGGAATCTTCCTCATCCGGATCAGGCATACGGGGAATGGCTTAGGGTGCTGAAAAAGGGCGGAAAGCTTCTGAATTTTGATGCCAACTGGTACGGCTATCTCTATGATGACAAGAAGCGGGAAGCCTATGAAAACGACCGCAGGAATGTGGAAAAAGGCAGCCTTGACGACCATTATCTGTGCACGGATATTGACCGCATGGAGAAGATCGCACTGCAGGTTCCATTGTCTGAGACAAAGCGCCCGGGATGGGATGTGAAGGTCTTGGAAGAACTGAAAGCAGAAAAAATAGAGGTAGATGAGAACATCTGGCAGCAGGTGTGGAGTGAGGAAGAAAAGCTGAATTATGGGTCCACGCCTATGTTTATGATTAAGGTTACGAAATAACAAGAGGAACTAAAGCGTAATGGTCAGCAGGCAGTATTCTGAATCATTATGATGATTAAAGCTACCATATGGAAAGGATAAAAGAATGGGTGATACAATAAATATCGGCGGTCTTTGCGCGGCACCGGGACAGCGCGTCCACGGCTTTATCAGCATTGGAGATGGTGAATTTTCCCTTCCTGCGACGATTGTCCGCGGGGAAAAGCCAGGCAAAACGGCTCTGATCACGGCGGGAATCCATGCAGGAGAATATGTGGGAATCCAGAGCGCAATAGAGCTTGGAAGAGACCTGAAAATTGAGAAAATGACGGGAACAGTCATTATTGTAAAGGTAGTTGGAAGGGACGAATTTGAGAACCGCCACGGTTCTCTTTGCAGGGAAACAGGCGAGAATCTGAACCGTGTTTTTCCTGGTAAAAAAGATGGAACCAAGTATGAGAAACTGGCCTATGCAGTGGTGAATGAACTGCAGAAAAAAGCAGATTACTACATTGATCTTCACAGCGGAGATGACTATGAGAAGCTGACTCCCTATGTCTATTACGCAGGAAAAGCAGACCCGGAAGTAACTAAAATCTCCCGTCAGATGGCAGAACAGGTGGATGTGCCCTATATGGTGAAATCCGAGGTGGCATCTGGCGGAAGCTATAATTATGCAGCATCCTGCGGCATCCCTTCCGTCCTTCTGGAACGAGGCGGAATGGGCGACTGGGATACAGAAGAAGTGCGTTCTATGAAGCGGGATGTGCGCAGTATTTTAAGGTTCCTTGGAATCTATGACGGACACGCAAGCCTGCGAAAATACTATCCGCTGAATGTAACCCAGGTGCAGTATCAGTCTGCTTCTTATACCGGAATGTGGTATCCCCAGAAGAAGGCGGGAGACCTTTTTACAGAGGGTGAGATCCTTGGTTATGTGAAGGATTATGAGGATAATATTCTGGAAAACAGTGTAGCTTACGGGGACGGAGTGATCCTTTATCAGGCAGGTTCTCTGCAGGTATTAAAGGATGGTCCAATGGTAGCTTACGGCAGGATCAGCTATGAAGAAGATGACCGTAAGGAGAAAATTGCCGCTTACTGGACCAAGAGAAGTGACAGCTTTTTGGAGCAGAGAAGAGCGGAACTGCACAGTGCGCTGGCAGACAGATGGCTGGAAGAAATCCGGAAATATCTGCCTGAAAGGAAGGAAAACACCCTGGATTCTGAAGAAAATGGGAATAAAGAGGTAGGAATGAGTTTGAAAAAGCCGCATAATGGAAAGCTTAGAATATTAGATGTAGGCTGCGGAACCGGATTTTTCACCATCCTTCTTGCAAAGCAGGGACATCAGGTAACTGGCACGGATCTTACCCCGGACATGGTTGCAAATTCCAGAATCCTTGCAAAAGAAGAGCAGGTAAACTGCAATTTTGAGATCATGGATGCGGAGCATTTAAGCTTTGCAGATAACAGCTTTGATGTGGTCATTTCCAGAAACCTTACCTGGACATTGCCGGAGGCTGCACAGGCCTACAAGGAGTGGACAAGAGTCTTAAAGCCAGGCGGAGTACTTTTGAATTTCGATGCTAATTACGGTGCCGTGGATTTTGCTGAGACCTCCGATCTTCCGGAAAATCACGCCCACAAGCAGCTTGGGGACTCCCTGATGCAGGAGTGCGAGGACATCAAGCGACAGCTCCCAATCAGCTCCTATATCCGCCCTGCATGGGACGTGGAAGAGCTTGGAAAAGTGGGAATGGAGCAGATTTCCATAGATCTTGGAGTGAGCAGAAGAATGTATAAAGAGAAGGATGCCTTCTACAATCCAACCCCAATGTTCGCAATCGCAGCAACAAAAGGCAGCTGCAACTGAGGAAATACATAAAACGGTATATGAATTGGCAGTAAAGTCATTCATATACAGTTTTTGTTAATCTAAATCAGACCCTGTCAAATGCAAAAGCATCTGGTAAGGACGCTTGCGGGAGCTGTTTAAGATCTCATGGCCTTTCTCATCAAGGAAAGCTTTTACCTCTGGGCTTGCGGTTTCATAAGTAACTGGTTTAATCCAGGATATGTCATTTACCTCCTAATACCTACTTGTCAACTAGGTTTAATATGGTTCTTATAGTAACATAGTTTTCCATTTTTTGTCAATGAGAGAAAATGCGGATGGATGCCGAATAAACAATGTGGGTTGACTTCGGGCGTGGATATGGTAAAGTGGAAGAGAAGTTTACGGATTCATTGGAAAATAAAAATAGATAAGGTAGAAGAATATGATCAGAGAAATTATGCATGACACCTGGTTCTTAAGCCAGAAATCAGAGAAAGCTACAAAAGAAGACGCCCAGATTGCCCAGGATCTTCTGGATACCCTGAAGGCAAATGAGGAGGGCTGCGTAGGCATGGCAGCCAACATGATCGGGGAGCGCAAGCGTATTATCGTGGTAAATATGGGTTTTATGAACACCATTATGTACAATCCCGTGATTGTGAAAAAGACCGGAAAATACCAGACAGAAGAGGGCTGCCTGTCCCTGATCGGCGTGCGAAAATGCACTAGATATGAGGAGATTGAAGTGGAATACGAGGATATCAATTTCAAAAAACAGCGGGGAAAATTCCAGGGCTGGACCGCGCAGATCATCCAGCACGAGTGTGATCATCTGGAGGGAATCTTGATATAATGCTGGATCTAAAACAGTTAAAATATTTTATTGTGTGCGCAGAAACAGGCTCCATTAGTGAGGCTGCCAGGCTTCTTTATACCACTCAGCCAAGTGTGAGCAAAGCAATCAAGGCCTTGGAAAATGATATGGGAATCGTGCTTTTTGACCGTATGCCCTGTGGAATTGTCCTTACTGCACAGGGGCGTGAAGCTTACCGTTATGCATGCAGGATTGTAAATGATTCCCGGAAACTGGAAGAAATGAGCCACCAGAATATGGTGAAATATCTTCGGATCTCATTGAATCCAAGCTCCTGGTTTACCAATCAGTTTGTTGAGTTTTATAAAAAAAATTATGAGAAGAACTACCACTTTGAAGTTTATACGGCAGGGGTGCGCACGGTAATGGAACGTGTGAGAGATTATCTGTCGGATATTGGTTTTGTATATGTGATGGAGCAGCAGAAAAAGGAATTCCAGTATGAACTGACGAAAAATCGGCTGGTGTTCCAGGTTATGCAGGAGAGCACGGCCACATTTTATCCTGGAAAACAAAATCCACTGTACCAGGATCTGGAAGAAATGGATCATTCCAAAGAGAACGCTTTTACCGTAACTATGGAACAGATGAAATCCATGCGTTTTATCCAGAATTATCGTGATGAGTTTCTGGAATTAAATGAGAAAGAAAAGCGTGGAACCTTTAGCTGGGAGAACCTGGATCTGGCAGTCATCACAAACAGCGACTATATTATGGAAAAAATGCTCCAGGAGACAGAGCTTTCCAACATCAGCGGAAGTTACCTTTCTGATCATAAAAAGGCCATGAATCAGGGAATTCCCCTGGATTTCAAAAAGAACAAAATTTTCTTTGGCTATATCAGAAGAAAAAATGATGAAACGGATGAATTAATGGACGAATTTCTGGAGTTTTTGGCTGAAAAGCTAAAAGGCAAGACCGTGAACGAAAGAACAGAAGAATAAGAGAGGCATTCCTAAAATAAAAAAATCCATGCAAATTAAGAATAGCTTATAACCCCCTGGGTGGGTTGTAGGCTGTTTTTTTTTTTGCTAAAATGAACAATCGAAGCGTATTTGAAAATCGTTTAGGTGCTTTTTAGGAAATGGAGATATTCAAATGAGGAAATATGTAATAAAACGTATCCTTCAGCTGATTCCTATTCTGTTTGCCATTACCTTTCTGTCTTATGGAATGATGCGGATTGCAGGAAGTGATGTTGTCACGCAGAAAATGGAGAATACAGGAGGGGTAGTGTCAGAAGAAACCTTAGATGCGGCCAGAGAACAGCTGGGGCTTGACAAACCATTTCTGACGCAGTATTTCGTATGGCTTGGAAAATTGCTTCGGGGAAATATGGGAAACAGTTATGTATCCGGCTTTCCGGTCTTTGATACGTTTGTATCGAAGCTCCCGGCAACTCTGCTTCTTACGGTCACTTCGATTCTGCTTACCATTGTAATATCCATACCGCTTGGAATTTTGTCGGCGGTGAAACAGAATACAGTGGTCGATTATCTGATTCGGCTGTGCAGTTTTATCGGAAACAGTCTTCCCAACTTTTTCGTCTCACTTTTGCTGATGTATTTTCTTGCCATAAGGCTGAGGATTTTTCCAGTCATAGCAAAGGATGTGAGCCTGAAAAGTGTGGCTATGCCTGCAATCACCCTGGCAATTGCCATGTCTGCAAAGTATCTTCGTCAGGTTCGTGCAACGGTTCTGGATGAGCTGAGCAAAGATTATGTGGCAGGGGCGAAGGCACGTGGTGTGAAATTTTCTGTTACGCTGTGGAAAAGCATTATGAAAGCTGCCCTGGTAACGATCATTACCTTATTGATGCTTTCCGTGGGAAATCTTCTTGGCGGTACTGCAATTGTGGAATCCATTTTTATGTGGGATGGCGTTGGGAAAATGGCAGTGGATGCCATTTCCATGCGTGATTATCCTATTATTCAGGCATATGTTATGTGGATGGCGATCATTTATGTTCTGGTGAATCTGCTTACGGATCTGTCTTATCGGTTCCTGGATCCAAGAATTCGTCTGGGAGGTGTAAAGCAGTGAGTAAAAGGAAAAATGAGGATATGAATGTAAGAAATACAGCCACTAAAGAATATGGAAAAAAGGTAACAGTGCGCGTCCAGAAAGTGAAAAAGAGCCATATAAAACAAAAGCTGGTATTTTTTACCGTTCTGGCTGTCTGTCTGGTAATACTTGCAGTTTTTTCAGATCACCTTTGTCCCTATGATCCTTATGCGCAGGATCTTTCCAGTGCCCTTCAGGCTCCAAGCCTGGCACATCCAATGGGGACAGATACCTATGGCAGAGACATGTTATCCCGTGTGATCAGCGGTGCCAGAGCCAGTATTTTTTCCACTTTCATTCTGGTAGCGGTGATTTCCATATTTGGAACGATTGTAGGCGTGGGGTGTGGATATTACGGCGGCATTATGGACTCTGTCATGATGCGGATTTCAGATGTCTGCCTTGCTTTTCCAGGACTGGTATTTGCTATGGCAATTGCAGCAATCCTTGGAGGAGGAATCCAGAATGCGATTATCGCACTGGCAGTCATCAGCTGGCCGAAGTACTCCCGCATAGCCAGAAGTCAAACCCTGGCGCTGAAAAATGAACCTTATATCCATGCCGCTATACTATCAGGTGACAGTTCCCTCCAGATTATGCTAAGGCATGTTTTTCCAAATATGCTGGGACCTGTTCTGGTAACTGCCATGCTGGATATTGGAACTATGATGATGGAGCTGGCAGGCTTATCTTTCCTGGGGCTTGGAGCGCAGATCCCTATGGCTGAATGGGGAAGTATGATGAGCAGTGGACGAAGCATGATCCAGACATATCCCTGGGTTGTTTTGTCACCTGGAATTGCAATTTTTGTATCAGTCGTTATTTTTAATTTACTTGGAGATACAGTTCGTGACTACCTGGATCCGAAAAACAGAGAAGCTTTTTGATGGTATTTATAATAACAATTTAATTATAGCAGGAGGAATGAAGATGAAAGCAAAGAAAATTCTGGCAATGGCATTAGCAGTAGGCATGACACTTGGGTTAACAGGAGTGCCAACCTTTGCAGATGACAAAAAAACATTTGTATTTGGTGATACCACTTTTAATGCAGAGAATGAAGAAGCAGATATTAATCCCCAGAATACCTACGCCGGATGGGCATGCATCCGCTATGGCGTGGGAGAAACTCTGTTCCGCTATTCCGATACCATGGAGATTGAACCATGGATTGCAAAAGAGTACGAAAATATAGATGAACTGACCTGGAAAATCACATTAAATGACGGTGTTGTCTTTTCAAATGGACGTGCCTGTGATGGTGAGGCTGTGAAGGAATGTCTGGAAGCTCTGGTGGCAAATCATGAGCGTGCAGCAGGAGACCTTTGCATTGATACCATTGAAGCAGATGGAAACACCATTACCATTAAGACAACTGAGCCAAAACCGGCACTGATCAATTATCTCAGTGATCCTTATGGATGTATCATTGATACGCAGGCTGGCATTACAGACAATGGAATTGTAATCGGAACCGGCCCATATGTGGCAACGGATCTGGTAACCGATGATCATCTGACTTTGGTGAAAAATGAAAATTACTGGAACGGAGATGTAAACGTAGACGAAATTACGGTCCGCACCATTTCAGACGGTGATACCCTTGCATTTGCTCTTCAGGCAGGAGAAATCAATGCTGCTTACGGCATGGCATATGCAAGCTATCCTATTTTTGAAAATGAGGATTTTACCTTCTCCAGTACTGCAACAAGCCGTGCCTTTTATGCATGGATGAATTTTGAAAGCCCGGTAACCTCTGATCCGGCTGTACGCAAGGCAATTGCCATGGGAATCGATAAAGAAAGCTTTGTGTCCGTGCTCCTGAAAGGATACGGATATCCGGCAGTAGGTGCGTTTCCGGATACTTTTTCCTTTGGAGGACAGAATCTGACAACAGAAAGTTACGATCCGGATGGTGCAAAACAGGTTCTGGAAGACGCTGGCTGGGTGGATACCGATGGGGATGGCATCCGGGAAAAGGATGGACAGAAGCTGGTGATCCGCTGGCTGACCTATCCAAGCCGTCAGGAGCTTCCTCTTCTTGCGGAGTCTGCACAGGCAACTTTGAAAGAAATCGGTATGGATGTTCAGGTAAACTGTACTTCTGATAACAATACTATCCGTAAAGATCCTACACTTTGGGATGTATATGCAAGCGCTATGGTAACGGCACCTACTGGCGATCCACAGTATTTCTTTACTTCCTGCGCCCTGGATTCTTCTGTTTCCAATAATGGACATTACCACAGCGATAAGCTGGAAGAGCTTGCAGCTCAGATGGAAAATGAATTTGATGTGGACAAGCGGGCTGAACTGGGAATCCAGATGCAGCAGACGGTTCTGGACGATAATGCCTATGTATTCTGTTCTCATCTGAGAATGAGCATGATTATGCAATCCAATGTAACCGGATTGGTTGCCCACCCATGTGATTATTATGAACTGACAGCAGATTTGGATATTAACTAATATGGAAAATAAAATATTGACCTATGATTCCGTTGAAATCTCATTCGATGGAAAAGCAGTGGTCCAGGATGTGAACTTTTCTCTGGCCCCAGGAGAAATCCTGGGACTGGTGGGAGAGTCCGGAAGCGGAAAAAGTACTTTGATCAAGGCTGCGATGGGACTTCTTGGAGCGGGGGGACTTGTGACAAGAGGGGATATCCGCTATTTGGGGCAAAACATTCTGGATATTCCGGAAAAAGAAAAAAGAAAAATCCGGGGAGCTAAAATTGGCATGATTTTTCAGGATGCAGGAGCTTCTCTTTGTCCCATCCGCACCATTGGTGACCAGATTTATGAAAGCATGCGTGCTCACCAGAAGGTAACAAGAAAAGAAGCAAAGGACCGGGCTATGGATCTGTTTGAAAAATTGAATTTTAAAGACAGCGCAAGAGTCTGGAAAAGTTATCCATTTGAACTGTCGGGCGGAATGAACCAGAGAGCCGGAATTGCCATTGCCATGCTCATGAATCCTCCAATCCTTTTTGCAGACGAACCTACCAGTGCGCTGGATGTTTCCGTTCAGCGGCAGGTGGTAAAGGAAATGTTGAAGCTAAGAGAACTATTTGGAACTGCAATTGTAATTGTAACCCATGATATTGGTGTGGTACGTGCAATGGCAGATACGGTACTGGTTCTGAAGGATGGAAAAACAGTGGAATATGGTACTGCGGATGTAATATTGGATCATCCAAAGGATCCTTATACCAAAAAACTTCTGGCAGCAGTGCCGAAGCTGCAAAGGAAGGTCAAAGCATGAGTACACTTTTAGAAGCAGAGCATTTAACAAAGATATTTACACAAAGAGGGAAAGAATCCTTTAAGGCAGTGGACGATGTAAGCTTTACACTGAAGCCAGGTGAGACCCTTGGGATTGTCGGGGAATCCGGATCCGGCAAAAGCACGCTGGCGAAAATGATCACCCGATTGACAGATATCACAGAGGGAACTCTGAAATTTGAAGGAAAAGACATTACCAGACTGAAGCATAATCAGCTGAAGGATGTGTATGGCAATATCCAGATGGTTTTTCAGAATCCGGTTGGTTCCTTTGATCCAAGAAGGACTCTTGGGGATGGAATCGGAGAAAGTCTTCGAAATCGTGGCATGAAGAAAGCTGATATCGAAAAAAGAGTGGCAGAATTTCTGGAGCAGTGTGGATTAAGCAGTGAATTTGCAAAGCGTTATCCCCATGAAGTCAGCGGCGGACAGTGCCAGCGCGCGGCAATTGCAAGGGCACTGGCAGTAGAACCAAAGGTGCTGATCTGTGACGAAGCCACCAGTGCACTTGACGTAACCATTCAGAAGCAAATCATGGAGCTTTTGGAAGAGCTGAAGGAGAAGCACGGTCTGTCTTTCATTTTTATCTGTCACAATCTGGCTTTGGTTCAGATGTTTTGCGACAGAGTACTGGTTTTGTATGAGGGAAAAGTAGTGGAAAGCGGACTCCCGGACGACATTATCAATGAACCAAAGCAGGCGTATACCAGGAAACTGGTGGATGCTGTATTTTTATAGAATGCAGAAAAAGATTTGTATGGGTAAGAAAAGATACGACTTACCTTGCAGGTCTTTTTTATTACAGAAAGGTATTCCATAAAACGCTGATATCATGCAAAATAGGAATGGCAGAATATCCCCCTGGGGAGCTTGTGAAAGCCTTAAAATCTGATAGAATAATCTTAGCAGGAAGGCAAGAGAAAGGCCGAAAATGCGAATTCTTATACATAGTTACATGTAAGACCTCCACTAAATTTACATGTGAAATTTTCTATGGAAAACAGTTGTAAGTCTGATAACTTATGACTGCTTTTCTTTTCATAAGATATTTGCATAACTGCAAAGTTTCATAAAAAACAAAAGGAGAGGTAGACGACTATGAAAAAGAAAAATTTAATGGGACTGGTGCTGGCGGGAGTGCTGGCATTTGCTCCGGCAGCTTCTGTATGTGCAGAAGAAAGCCAGGAGACGCTGGTATATGGAAGCGGAGATTATACCAGAATTAATCCGGCAATGGATGAACATGGAGAAATTAATATCTTGATTTTTAACGGACTGACAGCCCATGACGGAGATAACCAGGTAGTTCCGGGACTGGCAGAGAGCTGGGACTTTGATGAAGAAACCTGTACTTATACGTTCCATCTTGCAGAAAATGTAAAGTGGCACGATGGAGAACCGTTTACAGCAGAGGATGTAAAGTTTACTATTGAAGCGATCATGGATCCTGAGAATGGCTCTGAGAATGCTCCAAACTATGAAGATGTAGAGGAAATTACCGTAATAGATGATCATACCGTATCTTTTAAGCTGGATGCGCCTAATGTTGCATTCCTGGATTATATGACAATGGCAGTTCTTCCAAAACATCTTCTGGAAGGGGAGGATATGCAGACCTCTGATTTCTTCCGCAATCCTGTAGGTACTGGCCCATACAAGCTGGAAAGTTGGGAGGAAGGACAGGCAATTACCCTGGTAAAGAATGAAGAATATTTTAAAGGCGAGCCGAATATTGACACCGTAGTATTTAAAATTGTAACGGACGATAATGCAAAAGCACTGCAGCTGAAATCAGGCGAACTGGATCTTGCGCTGCTGACTCCGAAGGATGCTGCCACTTTTGCTGATGACGAGGCCTATACCTGCTACGATATGAAAACTTCAGACTACAGAGGAATCCTGTTTAATTTCTGGAATGAATACTGGCAGAAAAACAGGGACCTGATTCCGGCTGTATGCTATGGAATTGACAGAGATGCGATTATTGACGCAGTTCTTCTGGGACAGGGAATGCCGGCTTATGGTCCTCTTCAGAGAAATATTTACAATAATGAGGATGTAGAGCATTATGATTATGATCCTGAGAAAGCAAAGGCAGTACTGGAAGAAGCTGGATGCGAGCTGGGAGATGACGGCTTTTATTATCGCGATGGTGAAAAAGTAGGATTTGTGATCAGTGTTGGTGCTGGAGACCAGGTACGTGTAGACATTGCCCAGATCGCAGCACAGCAGCTGCAGCAGATTGGCATGGATGTGACCATTGAAATCCCGGCACAGGTTGACTGGGGCGGACAGATGGCATATCTGATCGGATGGGGAAGCCCCTTTGATGCAGACGACCATACCTACAAGGTTTTCGGAACTGACAAAGGTGCAAACTATTCTGGATATTCTAATGAGCTTGTAGATCAGTATCTGACAGAAGCGCGTCAGTCAGATGACCCTGAAGTACGTAAAGAAGCATACGATAAGTTCCAAGTGGAACTGGCAAATGATCCGGCGTACGCATTTATCTGCTATATTGATGCAAACTATGTAGCAGATGCAGACATTCAGGGAATTGACCCAGATACGATTATGGGCCACCATGGTGTGGGGATTTTCTGGAATGTAGCGGACTGGACTATTCAGTAAGAGATACATGAAAAAACCTATGTCTGAAGCAAATAAAGGGGCAGATTCTGCCCCTTTATTTGAGCGTTTGGCGTTGCTGACATAAAATGACAGCAGCACATGATTAAGAGGTATGAAATGGAAAAAATACTGGAAGTTAAAAATCTGTCCGTCAGTTTCGACAGTCCAAAAGGAGAAGTACAGGCGGTCAGGGATGTATCATTTTCCCTGAAAAAAGGAGAAGTGCTGGCAATTGTTGGAGAATCCGGATGCGGGAAAAGTGTGTTATGCAAAAGTATTATGAAGCTTCTTCCCAAAAGTGCAAGGATAAAAGGGGGAAGTATCTTGGTGAATGGAGCGGATATTACCGGATATAAAGAGAGGGATATGGCCAAAATCCGTGGAAAGGTTTTTTCCATGATTTTTCAGGATCCTATGACGTCTTTAAACCCAACTATAAAAATAGGAGAGCAGATTGCAGAGGCAATTTTAATTCACCACAGGAAAAAAACAAAAGATCAGGTTTACAAAAAAGTAATCGAGCTGATGGAACTGGTAGGAATTGAACGGCCGCAGGAAAGATATCATGCTTGTCCCTATCATTTTTCCGGCGGTATGCGGCAGCGAAGCGTTATGGCAATTGCCCTGGCATCGGATCCGGATATTTTGTTTGCGGATGAACCTACCACTGCCCTGGATGTAACCATTCAGGCACAGATTTTGGATCTTCTTCGGGAAATCCAGGAAAAACTTGGAACAGCGACTGTTCTGGTATCCCATGATCTTGGTGTGGTAGCAAGGGCAGCAGACCGTGTGGCAGTTATGTATGCGGGAAAAATCGTGGAAATTGGTACAGCGGAAGAAATTTATTATGATCCAAGACATCCCTATACATGGGGGCTGATGCAGTCGCTGCCCTATTTTTCCAGAGGTAGGGAACAGCTTTATACTATTCCGGGGATGCCGCCGTCTCTGATCAATCCGCCGAAGGGGGATGCATATGCCGCAAGAAATGAATATGCACTTGGAATTGATTATGAGGAAATGCCGCCTATGTTTCAGATTAGTGATACCCATTATGCAGCTACCTGGCTTTTGGATAAAAGAGCACCCAGGATTATCCCGCCAGTAGGAGGAAAAAGAATTGAATACAGAAGTATTGGTTGATGTGAAGCATCTGACTCACCAGTTTCACCTGACAAAGAAGGCTGCGATCCGTGCGGTAGATGATATTTCCTTTCAGATTTACAAAGGGGAGGTATTTGGGTTGGTAGGAGAATCCGGGTCTGGAAAATCGACCGTAGCCAGATGTCTTATGAATATATATCACCCATCAGCAGGAGAAATCCGATACCATGGGATAGAAATTACAGGTAAGAAGGAATTCCGGGCAAACAAAAAAATGCTCCAGACAAAAAGACAGATGATCTTTCAAGACTCTGCTTCCAGTTTGAATCAGAGAATGAAAGTGGCAGAGATTATTGCGGAACCTATGAAAATCAATCATATCGTGCCGCCAAGAGGCAGTTATGCCAGGGAGGCAGAGTTTCAGATGCAATATGTGGGGATGGATAAAACCTTTCTGGAACGATACCCGTCTGAGCTGTCAGGAGGACAAAGGCAGAGAGTTGCCATTGCAAGGGCACTTAGCATGGATCCGGAACTTCTGGTGGCAGACGAGCCGGTAGCATCTCTTGATGTTTCCATTCAGGCACAGGTGATCAATCTTTTCCGGCATTTACAGAAAGAGCATGGATTTACATTTTTGTTTATTGCCCATGATCTGGCTATGGTGGAATATCTTTGTGACAGAGTTGGGGTAATGTATCACGGAAAAATGGTAGAACTGGGAACGACACGGGAGGTTTTTTACAATCCCCAGCATGAATATACGAAAACTCTTTTGTCTGCAATTCCTATACCGGATCCTGTCCAGGAGAGACAGCGAAAAGTAAAAATATATGTGGATACGGATTCCGATGCAGAAGAGTGGAAGGAAAATTCTCCTGGACATTTTGTGCTGAAAAGGCAGGAAGGAGGGAAAAAAAGTGCCAAAGAGTAATCCTATTGCTTATTATGGAAAAAAAATCCTGGTTTTTCTGCTTAGCGTACTTGTTTTATCAATTGTAGTATTTTATGTGGCACGTCTTGCACCAGGAGATCCGCTGGTCTCTTATTATGGAGAACGAACAGAAAAAATGAGTCCAAAGGAACGGGAATGGGCACTAAAGAAGCTGGGACTTAATGAACCAATCCATGTACAGTATATAAAATGGCTTGGGCAGGCGTTTCATGGTAATTTTGGTATTTCCTTTAAATACAAACAGGATGTTTTGAAGGTAATCCGCGGAAGAATTGTAAATACTCTTCTGCTGGGCGGGATTGGATTTCTTTTCATTTTTGCAGGTTCCCTTCTGCTGGGAATTTTCTGTGCGTGGAAGGAAGACAGATGGAGTGACCGGATTTTGTGCAAAATAGGAACCATATCAAGCTGTATTCCGGAATTCTGGCTGTCCATTGTATTGATTCTGATTTTTGCTGTAACCCTTCGAATCCTGCCAAGCAGCGGTGCATATTCCACGGGAAAGGCGGAGGATGTGGGAGATCGGATCTGGCATCTTATTATGCCGCTTACGATTGTGACGCTGGAACACCTGTGGTATTACGCCTACATGATCCGAAATAAGATTCTGGAAGAAGTAAGAGAAGATTATGTACTCCTGGCAAAGTCAAAGGGCGTGGCGAAACGGGAGATTCTTTTTAAGCATTGTCTGAGAAATGTGATGCCGGCATATTTGAGTATTATGGCAATTGCGGTTCCTCATGTTCTTGGAGGTACTTATGTGGTGGAAAGCGTATTTTCCTATCCGGGAATTGGCGCTTTGTCTTATGAAAGTGCCAGATATCATGATTATAATCTGCTGATGCTGTTATGTATCATGTCCGGCATCCTGGTGATTTTCTGCAATATGCTCAGTCAGATCATCAATGAACATATTGATCCGCGTATGAAAGCTCACGAAGTAACGGAAATATCGGAGGTGACCAGATTATGACAGATACATCTTTTGAAATTGTCGGGGCACATGCAGTGGAAAATCAAACGGTTACTGTGAAGAAGAAATGGTTTCAGGGAAAACCCGTGGTATCCATTGTTCTTTTGGGGATGGTTCTTTTAGGCTGTTTGTTTGCAGAAGCGATCATGACAAAAGATCCAACCTATATGGATCTGCTTCATTATAATAAGGCACCTGGAAGAGAATTTCTGTTTGGTACAGATACTATGGGAAGAGATATTTTTTCCATGATCTGGTATGGCGGCAGAATTTCTTTGCTGATTGGAATTCTCTCTACTGTAATCTCTGTCTTGCTTGCAGTTGTAGTTGGCTCTTTCAGCGGTATATCCCCTCAGTGGCTGGACAATCTGATCATGCGTTTTACGGAGATTTTTCTTAGTATTCCATCTCTGCTTCTGGTGATTCTTCTGCAGGCAATTATGGGAAAAGCCAATATTTTAAGCCTGTCGGTTGTGATTGGCATTACCAGCTGGACAAGCATTGCCAAGGTAGTTCGTACAGAGGTCCGGCAGATCCGAAACAGTGAATATGTTATTGCGTCCAGGTGCATGGGCGGAAGCTTCTTTCACATTCTCTGGAAGCATCTTGCACCCAATTTTGTATCGTCCATTATGTTTATGGTTATTATGAATGTAAGAAGTGCTATTATTTCGGAATCCACCCTGAGCTTTATGGGAATTGGACTTCCCATTGAGGTCATATCCTGGGGGAGCATGCTGTCTCTTTCGGAAAAAGCATTGATGACCAATTCCTGGTGGATCATTTTTATTCCTGGTGCTTTTCTTATAGTGACGCTGCTGTGTCTGACGAATATTGGGAATTATATGCGAAAAAATGTGAACCGGAAAGAGAGTAATCTGTGATAATTGTATAGATACTATTTTTTGAAGAATACGGATTACAGAAAATTTTTTACTCACTCTAAGAAATGTTGCGATCCATTTATTTTATAATTCTATTTTGCATAAAAATCAAGAATGAAAATTCACAAAAAATTGGCTCGAAAAAATTTATGTTTGGTTAATCATAATGGGAATTGGTGACTATAATAAGGGACGTAAAAAGAAAAAAGAAGTACTTAACAAAACCTCTTTGTTGAAGGCTGCTAAGCGTTTCAGAATTTGGAGGAAAAGATAAATGAATACTTTAAAAGCTGAAAAAAGAAGCATGGACGTCAAAGCAAAGAAATTAAGAAGAGAAGGATATGTAACAGGTAACCTGTTCGGCAGAGAAATCGAAGGTTCCATTCCCCTTAAGTTCACCAAGAAGGAAATTGAAGTTCTTCTGAAGAACAATAACAAGGGCAGCCAGGTAATGCTGGAACTGGATGGTAAGACCTATGATGCGCTGATCAAGGAAGTTGATTATAATCCTCTTGCACATACAGTAGAAGAGGTTGATTTCCAGGCGCTGGTAAGCAATGAGATGGTTCATTCCGTTGCTGAGATCATTCTGGAGAACGAGGAAATGGTTGTATCTGGCGTACTGCAGGATGAGCTGAAAGAAGTTGCTTACAAAGCACTTCCGGCAGACCTGGTAGATAAGATCAAAGTTGATGTTGCAGGCATGAAGATTGGTGATACTCTCCGTGTGAAAGATCTTGAGATTGCCAAGAACAAAAACATTCACATCACAACTGATCTGGAATCCGTCATCGCCACCGTCACTCCGGTACACAACGTAGTTCCGGAAGCTGAGACAGCGACTGAGGACGCCGCAGAAGAGAAATAAAGATGGAAAAATGAAAGACGCCCGGGCGGCAGGAAGATGCCCCTCGGGCGTTTTTGTGTTTAGTTTTCAAATAATTTTTTTCTTAATCCTGTTCACATACTGCTTCGAGCAGTGCAGAATCTCCCCGATTTCCTTATCCGAATACCAGGCCAGCAGGAGCCTGAAAATCCGGGAGTAAACAATCGGCTTGTTTGCTAAAAGCATTTCGTAATCAAATAATGTTTCAACATCATCATATTTTTCTGTAAATCCATATTCACATAGTTTGGAAACCTCTGTTGCTTCTTCGCTGTTTTGGTAATTTCCCCTGCATAGAGCACAAAACCTACGGTAAAGGCCATTTCGGATATAGGAAAGACATTCACCTTCACTATTGTAATAGCTCATACTATGTACCGCGATAAGAAATGCCAGCTTCATTTCCTGCTCCGCGTCCTCTGCATCCATATAAAACAGCTTCCCGGCGTATTTTTTGATCAGAGGTGAAAATAAGGAAATACCAAGTATACCTGGACATTAGGAAATGCCCTTGCTGCAGTATCCGGCGGAAAGAATATCCAGTATTCCTATGACCATGCCGGACACCGGATCAAGAAAGTCGTGGACGGTGCTGTCACCCAGATGTGCTATGCTGGTGACCTGCTTGTCTCAGAGAGGACAGGAAGTGAGAAAACGCTCTGGTACCGTTATGATTCCTCAGGAAACGTGATCGCGCTGACCTATGAGAGTGAGATCTATATGTACCTTAGAAATGCCCAGAATGACATCATCGGTCTTCTTGACAAGGACGGAAAGGTCGTTGTAAGATATACCTATGACAGCTGGGGACAGGTAGTTAAGATTGAAGGAACCTTAAAAGACAAGGTGGGAGCAAGAAACCCGTTCCGTTATAAGGGATATTATTATGACGTGGAAACCGGCCTGTATTACTGCCGCAGCCGTTACTACGATCCTGCGATCCGCAGATTCATCAGCGCGGATGACACACAGGTTTTAAGGGACAATCTTGATATGCTGGGTGAGAAGAACCTGTATGCATACTGTGATGATAACCCGATTACGAGAGTTGATGTTAATGGACAGTTTTCTTTGATTTGTGGACTGATTGGAGCTACCATGAATGTTTTGGCAGGTGGAGTAGCTGCAGCAGTAACAGGGCAAGAATATACTGTTACAGATATGATTGCTGCTGGCTTGGCTGGTATTTTCGCAGGTGGGGCTGGACTTGAAGGAGCTATTGCAGGTGGCGTGGTTAGTGCTGTCTATACGGCTTGGTGCAGTTTTAGAAGAGGAGATTCGCTTACAGCAGCTATTATTAATTCAGGAACTGCTTTTTTATCAACTGTTTTTATAAGTAATTTATCTGGTTTTGCAGTTGCATCAGAAGGACTTGAAAAGACTATTGCTATTACCTGGGGCGCAACATATGGTGTTGGAGCAGGGGGGATTGCAGCTAGTGTATCTCGTGGACTTTCTATGGAGACCGCCGAAACTAAAAGGCAGGTAAAAAATGTTCCTCATGAAAAGAAAGTTGGGCAAGGGCGACACTTCAATGGAAGAACTGGTACATCTTTTAAATTCAGTATTTGGAAAACTGCCACAGGATCCCTGAAAAAAAGACCTCACAAAACCTATATACCACTTAGGGCACGGACTGTATAGACATATTTTAAAGTAGGAGGAATAGATGAAAATTATAGCAAAAAGAAGATTATATAATGATTTGCTGATATGTGCAGCATTTGTATGCTTGATTATTATTACTCCTCCAATTAGTTTGAAAAATCCAAGCACTATAATGTCGTTTATTAGTATCTTATTTTTATTAATATTTGAAATACTACCGCATTTAAGAGTGATTGAATTAACACAAGATAGGTGCATTGTCCATTGGTTTGGAATTAAAAAAATATACAGATGGGAAGAATTGGAAAAGATTATATATAGTTCCATTAAAGTTTCAAGATTGGAAAAACTGGAAGGATTATTTTTTTTTAGTGATATGATGGGAAAAAATAAAAATTCAATTTCTCCTATGAGAGTGTATGTTTCTTTGAGTATTTTCAAACAATTTTATATTATATTTGATAATGAGGTCCAAAAAAAGCAAATTATGCAATTGTTAAAAGAATGGGAGGTAGAAGTTACTATCGATAAGAAGTTTGCCCAACAAAAAGAATATGAGCGTGTAGTAGCTGAAAAAACTCAAATGCGAGAAGAACGCAAAAAGCTTTATGAAGAAAGTAAAAAAAGAAATCGGTGATATGTAAAATTTAGAATGTATACTTTCAAGCTAGTGTAAATCAAAACCACAGGGGATGGTTGGTATTTTCGACTAACCATTCCCTTTTTGTACTCTTTTTTGAAAGAAGGTGAAAAATGAAGTACCGAATTATAACGATCATAAGCTTTATCGGCAGCACCGTCATTTCTTTGCTGGGCGGATGGGACAAATCCTTGCTTATGTTCTGGTAGGCGCACAGTTAGACTCCCTGATGGGTACAGAATATGTTCGTGATGCTGTATGCATCGGATTCATCTGCAACGAGGCACTTTCCATCATAGAAAACGCCGGTCTCATGGGCATGCCCCTCCCCGAAATCCTCCGAAAAAGCATTGACGCTTTAAAAAGCGAGAAAAACGCATAGAAAAAGCCCATCTGTAAAATATTGTCCTCAATATATGACCTATAAAATTTATTTTATATATTTTTAATATATTCCCTATTTCCAAAAAGCCCAGACTGTGCTAAGATAAATACAAAGCATATTTCTTTCAATTATCAAGGTGCGCTGGCACTATCTATCATCTAAACACATTTCAGAAATCTATGCTTTTAACCCGAAAATATTTAAGAGCAGGAGATTTCGGAATAAGTGTGTTCAGGTCTCCTGGGAAAGGAGTACCTATTATGATGGAACTACAAGCTGACAGTGGAGTACAGGAGGAGCAGAGAGCCTGCATTGGAATTGAAGGTCCTGGTGATCAATATCAATGAAGGCTACAACCAAAAGTTGATGGAGAGCTGCCAGATCCTGAAAGAATATGCCCAGTACGTGTCAAAAGTAAGAACATACAAAAAAACGCTGAAATTAAATGAAGCGGTAGAAAAAGCAGTGGAGGAGTGCATTCGGGAAGGAATTCTTCAGGAATTTCTTCTGGCAAACAAAGCAGAGGTGGTTGCAATGAGTATATTTGAATATGACCGGGAATGGGAAGAAGAGATTTTACGAAAAGAAGAATTTGAGGCCGGGAAAGAAATGGGAAAAGAGCTTGGAGAAAAACTTGGGAGAAAACTTGGCAAGGAAGAAGAACGGAAGAATACAGAAAAAGAACGCCACCGCGCAGACTCAGAAAAAATGCGTGCAGACTCAGAAAAAATGCGCGCAGATTCGGAAAAAATACGGGCTGACAATGCAGAAAAGGAACTTTTGCTTCTGAAAGAAAAACTTGCTTTGTTGGAGAGGAAGTAAGGTGTGACATTTGAGTTTATAGAACCAGGGAATGACAGTGGTGAGACTGATGGATTCCCTGGTTCTGTTTTACGGATGTTATTGATAAAAGTGCTGCACGAAACGTAAGAACTGTTTTACGTGGGGCTTGAGGATGCGGTTTTTGCTGTAGACGATGTAAAAGGTACGCATGGCCTTTTCGTGGTTCAGAGGGAACATGAGAATCTGGTGTGTGGCAGCCAGGTCCTGGGCGGAGCAGGCGGATAAAATGGAGATGCCAAGTCCTTCTGCCACAGACTTGCGGATGGCTTCCAGATCGTTCATTCGTGCCACAACATGCAGACTGGTATCCGGAATATTATGGGATTCCAGATAACGGTCAATTTCCTTTTTGGTACCAGATCCGCTTTCCCGCATAATAAACGGCTCATCCAGAAAATCAGAAAAATCCAGAGTACCAAGATCTGCCTTTTCCTGATATTTCAGGTAATGCTCATTCACAGGCGTGGCAATTACCAGTTTGTCCGTTCGAAAAGGAATGAAGCAGCAGTCCGGTTCCTCGAAAGTATTTCCCACAAGTGCCAGATCCACGCTTCCGTCCAGCACCCTGGACACGGCCCCCAGGCTGTCCGACTGCCAGGAATGGAAATAGACATCCGGAATCTGACAGGTAAAAGCACTGAGAATCTCCGGAAGCAGATAAGAGGAAGGAATGGTGGAAACTGCCAGATCTACAATCTTTTTATTGATTCCAGTAAATTCTTCTATAATATTGCTGCGCATATTCAGAATGTTGGAAGCACAGTCATAAAGCTGAAGTCCTCTTTGGGTGATGGTCAGCTTCTTGGTGGTGCGGATCAGCAGCCGGGAGTTTAGTTCCTGCTCCAAGGACTGGATGTGTGCACTGATGGTAGGCTGGGTCAGATTCAGCTGCCTGGCCGCTTCGGAAAAGCTTTTATTTTCAACTACAGCCACGAAGGCTTCTAATTGTTTAAATTCCATAGAGTTATGAGTGCGAAGATCTCGCAGTCCTTTCCTAAAATTAAATATCCAGAATTTTCTTTAGCCCATCAATTGCCGTATCCAGTTCTTCCTCTGTATTTTCTGGTCCAAAGGAAAAACGGATGGTTCCGGCAGGATAGGTGTCAAGCGTTTTGTGGGCGTTAGGGGCGCAGTGCAGCCCAACTCTTGTCATAACACTGTATTCACTATCCAGTCTCCAGGCAACCTGTGCCAAGTCCTGCTCTGGCGTCTGAAGGGAAACAACAGCAGTTCGATCCTGCAGATCATTCTTACCCACAATACGGATATGCTTTCCGGTATCATCAAGTTCCAGCAGTTTTTCCAGAAAATATCCGGTCAGCTTCATTTCCCTCTGGTACAGCTGTGCCATATGAGTTTCAAAATTTTCCTCTCCGTTTTTCAAAAATAAAAGTGCCTGATGCAGTCCATAGATTCCCGGAAGATTGGGCGTTCCGGATTCAAAACGATCCGGCAAAAAATCCGGGATTT
Source organism: Blautia acetigignens (assembly GCF_025566865.1). NCBI lineage: Bacteria > Bacillati > Bacillota > Clostridia > Lachnospirales > Lachnospiraceae > Blautia > Blautia acetigignens. The sequence continues at coordinate 370,568 of NZ_JAOQJM010000001.1, read as the reverse complement.
CTTCTGTATGGGATACGCTTCCCGTTCCTCCGGAAATCAGCGGTTCCATTAATTCTGCCATTTCCTGTGTAACCAGAAAGCCCCCTGTGCCTTGAGGCCCGCGAAGCCCTTTATGACCGGTAAAAGCCAGGGCATCAATGTGAAATTTCTCCATATCAACAGGCAGAATCCCGGCTGTCTGAGCAGTATCTACAATGAAAAAAAGGTAATGCTTCCGGCAAATTTCCCCAAGTTCTGCCAGGGGCATGCAGGTTCCGCAAACATTGGAAGAATGAAGGGCGACGATGGCTCTGGTGTTGGGGCGGATCAAAGGTTCCACCTGTTCCGGGATCATAGAGCCGTCTTCTCTGCAAGGAATACGATCGAAAGTAATTCCATGGGAGGTCAGCTGCACTACAGGACGCATCACCGCATTGTGTTCCATGGCGGAAACCAGAATGTGATCACCCGGTTTTAGAAGTCCTTTTAGGATAAAATTCAGGCTGGTGGTGATATTGGGGGTAAAGATCACATTTTTACATTTTGGAAAATGAAACAGCTGGGCGAGAAGCTGGCGGGTTTCATAAATGACCTCTTCTGCGGAGTATGCGCTGGAATAGCAGCCGCGGTTTACGTTGGCTCCGTTTAAAGTCAGGTAATCCATCATGGCCTGGGCCACCCCAGGAGCCTTTGGAAAAGAGGTGCTGGCATGATCGAGATATATGCGGTTCATAGTGACGAAATCCTTTCTTGAAAGTTTTTATTTGTATCCTATCATACCATAATCTATCGAAAATATCTATAAATACACAAAATAATCCCCCATAATCAATTAGAGTTTTCTGACAAAAAATGTTAAAATAAAGGAAAGATTTGACACTTGTACAAGGAGGAAAGAGTATGAAAGAAAGTTTGTCAAAGAAAGAGACGCCTATGATCATTGGAGCGGGCGTCATCATTGGAATCATTGCAGTGGCTCTGGTCTATTTCGGAAACCCTGCAAATATGGGTTTCTGTATTGCATGTTTCCTGCGTGATACCACAGGTGCCCTGGGATTTCATTCCGCAGCGGCAGTGCAGTACATACGTCCGGAGATTGTGGGACTGGTTCTTGGTTCCTGCATCCTGGCCCTTGCAACCAAAGAATTCAAGCCAAGAGGCGGCTCTGCACCTGTCACCCGTTTTGTCATTGGAATGTTCGTTATGATTGGATGCCTGATGTTCCTTGGTTGTCCGTTCCGTATGATCCTTCGCCTTGCAGGCGGTGACTGGAACGCCATTTTTGGGCTGATTGGATTTATTGTTGGAATTCTGGCTGGCGTATTTTTCCTGAAAAAAGGATACACTCTGAAACGTTCCTATAAGATGCAGCCGGTTGAGGGTGTCATTTTCCCGGTCGTGGAAATTGGAATTCTGGTACTTCTGATCGCGGCACCTGCATTTATTCATTTCACAGAAGCAGACGGCGGCCCTGGCGCAAAGCATGCGGCAATTGCCATTTCCCTGATTGCAGGACTTGTAGTTGGTGCCCTGGCACAGAGAACCCGTCTTTGCATGGTTGGCGGTATCCGTGATGTAGTTCTGTTTGGAGAATGGAAGCTGCTTCTTGGATTTGTTGCAATTCTGGTAAGTGTCCTGATCGGAAATATGATTCTTGGATATTTCCATCCTGGATTTGCAGGACAGGCAATCGCGCATACAGATGGTCTGTGGAATGCACTTGGAATGGCACTGGCTGGATTTGGCTGCGTGCTTCTTGGCGGCTGCCCACTTCGTCAGCTGGTACTGGCAGGAGAAGGAAATACAGATTCCGCAATTACTGTATTTGGACTGATGGCTGGCGCAGCTGTGGCTCATAACTTTGGGCTTGCTTCTTCTGGTGAAGGCCCTACAGCAAATGGAAAGGCAGCAGTTATAATTGGATTTGTTGTGCTGTTTGTGATCGCGGCAGTTAACTCTGCACGTAAGGCAGAGAGTTAAAAGGCAATAAAGTCCAATATGACCTTGGATCAAAATCCTGTCAACCAATACAGATAAGAGATTATTCAGTTGAAACGCAGCAGAAATTTCATCTTCAAAGAAAGGGGATTTCATTTATGAAAACAGTAGACGCAAGAGGTCTTTCCTGTCCGGAGCCTGTGATCCGCACCAAGAATGCTCTGGCATCCGGGGAAAAGGCATACACCGTAATGGTAGATAACGTAACCGCAAGAGAGAACGTATCCCGTTTTGCCATGCATCAGGGATATCAGGTTTCATGGAAAGAGGACGGGGAAGATTTCATTCTGACCCTGGAAAAATAATGGAAGACTATATTGCCACATTTTTTTCCCATTTCGGAGCGATGGCATTTAAGAAAAAGTGTGACAAAGAAGGCTACCCGGCTGTGATCATGCCGGTGCCGAGAAATTTAAGCTCCTCCTGCGGAACCTGCGTGAAATTCACCGGAACCGCAGAGAAAGCCCGGAACTGGAACTCAGATGAATTAGAACAGCTGGCCCAGGTTCTGGAAAACGGAACCTTTCAGGTAATCTGGCATAGCTAAAAAAAGAGAAGCAGCGCGCTCTCTATCATCTTTTACAAAGTGATAGAAAGGTAGCGCTGCTTTGTGGTTTTTGGGTATATTTGCATATCCATATAAAGTTTGCTAAAATGGAAACCAATGAAACGAAATCAGAAAGAAGGTGTATCTTTGAAAGAAACAGAGAAATCCAACTATGACCAGGTAATCGAGAACTGGCGTCTGAAATTCCTGGAAATGGATCAGGAGAAACTGACCCGGAAGTTTCATCTGGAGGCGGACGAAGAGGCGCTGTATATCGTATATTTTTCCAGGAAGCTTCGGATCGACCGGAAGAGCGGAGTGATTACGGATCAGGGGGTGCATCCGGGCTTTGACACTGTGATGAATATTTACAACACCTTTTATTATGCATCCGAACATCCCGTTGCATCTGGAAATCTGGTGGCCTTCCGCCAGGTAAAAAGAGTGTATCCTTTCGAGGCTGCCTACCGAAGAACTATCATTTCCAAACTGCAGACCATCTTTTCCGGGAAAACACAGGAACTGAAAATGGCATGTGAAGCCCTTGGCGGCACGCCGCTTCCACAGGGAGATGTAGGTTATATGCTGCCTGTTTTCCCGTTTTTAAACATAGCAGTTCTTTTCTGGGATGGGGATGAGGAGTTCGATGCCCAGGCAAACATGCTGTTTGATTCGGAAATCACAGAGTTTATGCATGAAGAAAATGTAGTCTGTGTGGCAGCAGATGCAGTCTATTATCTGACCCTGGCAGCAGGCCTTCCCGGGGAAAAAATTTACGCAGAGTAATAAAATCCATCCAACCTTACAAAATCGTAAGTTTCCCACCGCATTTTGTAACCTGATTCGATGGCAGTGACCTGATTTTTTCACTATACTGTCAGACATAGTAAAGAAAGAGAGGACATAAAACATGCCATTGCTTGAAGTTACAAACCTGAAGAAAATATATACCACCCGCTTCGGCGGCAATAAAGTACAGGCCTTATCCAACGTAAATTTCTCCGTGGAAAAAGGAGAATTCGTTGCCATCATGGGAGAGAGCGGTTCCGGAAAAACCACCCTTCTGAATATTCTTGCGACTCTGGATAAGCCAACCTCCGGAGAGGTTCTTCTGGACGGAAAAAGCCTGGTGCACATTTCCGACAAGGAGGTTTCCGCATTCCGAAGAAAAAATCTGGGATTTGTATTCCAGGATTTTAATCTTCTGGATACCTTTAGTTTAAGAGACAACATTTACCTTCCGCTGGTGCTTGCCGGGGAAGATTACCGGGAAATGGCACAGAAAATCCGCCCCATTGCCCAGGCCCTTCACATTACCGAGCTTCTGGAAAAATATCCCTATGAGGTATCTGGCGGTCAGAAGCAGCGCTGCGCAGTGGCAAGAGCACTGATCACAAACCCACGGCTGGTGTTGGCAGATGAGCCGACAGGCGCCCTGGATTCCAAGGCAGCCAATGCTCTTCTGAATGTATTCGGAGAAGTAAATAGGCAGGGACAGACTATTCTTATGGTTACGCACAGCGCACAGGCAGCAAGCCGGGCTTCCAGAGTCCTTTTCATCAAGGACGGTGAGGTATTCCATCAGATTTACCGAGGGGAAAAAACAAAAGAAGAAATGTACCAGATGATTTCCGATACTCTTACCATATTGATGACAGGCGGTGAATATCATGCGTAACGGACTTTTTGCAAAGCTGGCACTGGTAAACATAAAGAAAAACCACCAGACCTATGTGCCTTACATTCTGGCGAGCCTGTTCGATGTGGCAATGCTGTATATGATGCTGTTTATCAACAATAATGCAGGAATGAAAAGGATCCGCCATAGTGGGGATGTGCTGATGATCACCAGCATGGGTGTGGGAATTATCATTATTTTTTCCTTTATTTTTCTTCTGTACAGCAACAGCTTTTTAATGAAGCGAAGACAGAAGGAACTGGGACTTTACAATATTCTGGGTCTGGAAAAAAGGCACATCAGTATTGTGATGAGTATGGAAACCGTGATTACTTCTTTGATCAGTTTAGCAGGAGGAATTCTTGTAGGAATTCTGGGAAGCAAGCTTGTCCTTTTGCTGCTTCTGAAGCTGATTCGGCTGCCGGCTGCGTTTGGATTTGAAATAGGCATTCAGGCAATCATCACTTGTCTGGAAGTGTATGGCGTTATATTTGCAGTGATTCTTCTGGTAAACATACGGAAAGTATATAAGGCAAAGCCAATTGAACTTCTTAAGGCAGAAAATGCAGGAGAGCGGGAACCAAAAGCAAAGTGGCTGATGGCCCTGATTGGATTTATCTGTCTGTTTGCAGGATATTATATTGCAGTTACCACGGAATCCCCTTTGTCTGCCCTGGCACTGTTTTTTGTTGCCGTCTTGCTGGTTATGGCAGGAACCTATCTGCTTTTTACAGCAGGAAGCATTGTAATCCTGAAAATCATGCGCTGGAACAAGAAATTTTACTATAAGGCAAAGAATTTTACTGCCATTTCCGGTATGCTTTACCGAATGAAGCAAAATGCGGTGGGACTTGCAAGTATCTGTATTTTAAGTACCGGCGTGCTTTTGATGGTATCCACTACGGTATGCCTGAATTCCGGAATTGATGACATTATTAATCTGCGCTGTCCATCAGATGTGAGCGTGATGTACAAAGCGGATTCAAAGGAACAGCTGGAAAATATCAGAGCGAAGCTTTTGCAGGAAATTGAGGATCAGGCTTCTTACGAAAAATTAAATACGGAAATTAATTTTTCCAGCACTCTGGTTAAAGATGGGAGCGGCAACTGGAAATTTGAAAAATCAGATGGGAGTACCTTTTCCGAACTTCAAAACCAGCTGGAGACCCTTACCGTTGTTCCCCAGGAGGAATATTCCAGAATTACCGGTGAAGAAATTTCTCTTGAACCCGGTGAAGTCCTTGCTTACAGGGATGGAAAAGCAGGTGAAGACGCTCTGGAAATTCATGACAGCGTTTACCAGGTAAAAGAATGGCTGAAGGATTATGAATATGTGGGAGATAATTTTTCTTCCATGGATTCCATTAAGTTGATTGTAAATGATGAAGATTTCCAGAAGCTATATGAGGAACAGGCCGAGGCTTATGGAGGCGTTTCTTCTATGGCATCCATGGAGATGGATGTTTATCTTAATGGAACAGAAGAGGAAAAAGAGGCTGATGCGTCGAAAATTCGTGACCTTGCCATGGAATTTTTTGATGGACAGAAGGAAGCGGGAAATCTCCCGGCAGAAAGCTATTGTATGACCTCTGTGCGGTACGAACTGTATGAAAGCTTCTACAGCTTGTTTGGCGGAATTTTGTTTCTTGGAATTTTCCTTGGCCTTTTGTTCTTAATGGGTGCAGCCATGATCATTTACTACAAGCAGGTTTCCGAGGGCTATGAGGATAAAGACCGTTTTGAAATCATGCAGAAGGTGGGTATGACCCACAAAGAGGTGAAATCCTCCATTCACAGACAGATCCTTATGGTATTTTTCCTTCCGCTTGGAATGGCGGCTCTTCATATTGCTATGGCATTTCCTATGGTAAAAAGACTGTTGGCGCTGTTCAGCATGACCAATATTGGTCTGTTTGCAGGATGTACGGTGATTACCATTCTGGTATTTGCTGTGATCTATGGAATTATTTACGGGCTTACAGCCAGAACCTATTATAAAATCGTAGAAAGAAGATAAGGGCAGGGTTGTATTTACCAGTGTAAAGTGTTACAATGAGATAGCCTGGGAGGCAAAAGAATGCTTCCCAGGCTATTTATGCGAAAAAAGCCTGACTGGTATTTCTAAAAAAGCAGACAGGCAGAAGAAACCGGAGGAAATCTCTCATGAAAAAAGAGAGCTTTAAGCAGGGAATTACAGATGGAATCCCCATTGCCCTGGGGTATCTGGCAGTTTCCTTTACGTTTGGCATGATGGCGGTGCAGGGCGGACTTACCATCTGGCAGGCAGTTCTGATTTCCCTGACCAATCTTACGTCAGCGGGACAGTTTGCGGGACTGGACATTATCATAGCAGGAGGCTCTCTGTGGGAGATGGCACTGACTCAGCTGATCATCAATTTGAGATACTGCCTGATGTCCTTCTCTCTTTCCCAGAAGCTGCGCAGGGATGAGCCCTGGGGACACCGCTATGGAGTGGCTTTTGGCGTGACAGACGAAATTTTTGGTGTCAGTGCCAGCAAGCCTGGCAAGGTCAGTGCTTTTTACAATTATGGCGTGATGAGCGTGGCTATTCCAGGCTGGACATTTGGCACCCTGCTTGGAGCGGTTTCCGGCAGTCTTCTGCCTGATTTTATTATGAGCGCACTTAGCGTGGCAATTTACGGGATGTTCCTGGCTGTGATCATTCCTCCTTCCAAGAAAAACAAAGCGGTGTTTCTGGTAGTGCTTGGAGCCATGGCAGTGAGTGCACTGTTCGCCTGGACTCCGGTTTTATCAAAGGTATCATCCGGATTTGTGATCATTATCACTACCATTCTGGTTGCCGGAATTGCGGCTGTGCTTTGCCCGGTTGCAGAAGAAAACGAGAAGGAGGAAGCTCATGAAGCCTAATGTTTATATTTATATACTGGTTATGGCGGGAGTGACATACCTGATCCGTATGCTTCCCCTGGCACTGGCGAAGAAGGAGATTACCAATCCTTTTGTAAAATCTTTTCTGTTTTATGTGCCTTATGCCTGCCTTGCAGCGATGACCTTCCCGGCCATTTTGTCAGCAACGGCAAGTGTGGTCTCTGCTGTAGCCGGATTTATCGTAGCGCTGATCGCAGCCTACAGAGAAAAAAGCCTGCTGACCGTAGCCCTTTGGGCTTGCGCTGCAGTATTTATTGTAGAAAGAATAATGGCCTTTGCGGCGTAAGCGTTTTGCAGTGCTTACGGTTCGCAAGGGCCATTTCTTTTCCGTATTTATTCTCCAAGAAATCCTAAATCAATTTCTCCGTCAAATACAGTAGTTGCCGGACCGGTCATGTAAACCTGATCGTCGCTTTCATCCCAGAAAATATTCAGGTCGCCTCCAAGAAGCTTCACAGTAACCGGCTGATTCCTGTCAACCAGTCCGTTTAAAATAGAAGAAACCGCAACTGCACAGGCTCCTGTACCGCAGGCAAGTGTTTCGCCGGAACCGCGCTCCCACACCCTCATCTGGACAGTGTGACGGTCGATTACCCTGACAAACTCTGTATTCACACGGTCCGGGAAGTTCACATGAGATTCAAAAGACGGTCCGATTTTCTCAATATCCAGTCCGTCTACATCATCCATGTAGACAATGGCATGAGGATTTCCCATGGAAACAGCTGTGAAACGGTAGGTCTGTCCGTTCACTTCGATCGGTGCGTCGATCACCTGCTCATCCTCTGAAACAACAGGAATGAGAGATGCCTGAAGAATTGGTGCCCCCATATTTACCTTTACCATGCTGACCTTGCCGTCGCGGATGGAAAGATCCAGATATTTCACGCCGCTTTTGGTGGCAACGCTGATGCTGGTCTTGTTTACAATGCCGTAATCGTAGGCATATTTGGCAACGCAGCGGATTCCGTTTCCGCACATGGCACCCTGGGAACCATCCAGGTTATACATATCCATCTCACAGTCTGCAATGTCAGAGGGCTTGATCAGGATCAGCCCGTCAGAGCCAATGCCGAAATGGCGGTCACTTACAAACTTCGCCACCGCTGACGGGTCTTTCACAGTTTCTTTGAAGCAGTTCACATATACATAATCGTTTCCGATACCATGCATTTTTGTAAATTTCATAATAATTACCTCCTTGTATCCGGCGGGTAAACGCCTTGTTTTTATACTCCTCATCACGTGTCTCTATCTTATCATACCACAAGTCTGTTATGAAAAAGTGAATTTTTCCAAATTTTCTCAGAAAACAGGAAGCAAAAAAATAAGGAATCTTATGGAAAGTCTTGCATTTTTCACAAAAGCTGATAAAATGGGGGAAAGATAGATGAATGAATATGCGGGAACTATGCATAATTATTCCTGCATACAATTAAGAGGAGGAAAAAATATGAAAAAATTAACAGCTTTAGCACTTGGCACTGTAATGGCAGTTTCCATGACAGCTGGCGTATCCGCTGCAACTGTCGAGTCCAAGGATGACCTTAAGAACGCTACCATCGGCGTACAGCTTGGAACCACCGGTGATATTGAAGCAAGTGAATATGAGAAAGACGGCGCAACTGTTAAGCGTTACAGCAAAGGAAGCGAAGCAATCCAGGCACTTCTGGCAGGACAGATCGACTGTGTGATCATCGATTCCCAGCCAGCTCAGAAATTCGTTGAGAACGCAGACGGACTGAAAATCTTAGACGAGCCATTCGTAGAAGAAGAGTATGCAATCTGCCTGAAGAAAGGCAATGACGAGCTTCTTGACAAGATCAACGGAGCTTTAGAGGAACTCAAAGAAGACGGAACCGTTGATGATATCATGAATAACTACATCGGTGACAACATTGGTGAGACACCATATGAGTCCCCGGAAGATGTTGACCGTTCCAATGGAACACTGATAATGGCTACAAACGCTGAGTTCGAGCCATATGAATACCGTGAGGGTGACACCATTGTAGGTATTGATGCGGATATCGCACAGGCAATCTGCGACAAGCTTGGATATGAGCTTGAGATCGACGACATGGAATTCGATGCAATCCTTGCAGCTGTACAGTCCGGAAAAGCTGACTTCGGTGCTGCCGGAATGACTGTTACAGAGGACCGTCTGGAGAGCGTTGATTTCACAGACACCTATGCAAACGCAAGCCAGGTTATCATTGTAAAAGCTGACTGATAGAAGAAATACAGTATAAGCTGCCCTGATCATGAGTCACCCTGAACGGCAATCCGCGAAGAACTGCCCCGGGGTGGCTCATCTGGTGTTATTGAATGCTGTGAATTCTGTTAAAGTAAAAAGGAAAAAAATATGTTTGAAAAATTTGGACACGATTTTTATATCAATTTTATAAAAGATGACAGATATACTTGGCTTCTGGATGGTCTGAAAAACACCATGATCATCACTGTATTTGCCCTTCTCATTGGTATCTGCATCGGTTTTCTTGTTGCGATCATCCGTTCCTCCCATGACAAATCCGGGAACTTCAAGATTGCAAATGCGATCTGCAAGGTTTATCTGACTGTCATCCGCGGTACCCCGACCGTCATCCAGCTGCTGATCATGAACTTCGTTGTGTTCGGATCTGTCAGCGTCAATGAAATCCTGGTAGGAAGCCTGGCGTTTGGTATCAACTCCGGTGCATACGTTGCGGAAATCGTCCGTTCCGGAATCATGTCCATTGACCAGGGACAGACAGAGGCAGGACGAAGCCTTGGACTTAATTTTACCCAGACTATGCGTCTGATCATTATTCCGCAGGCGTTCAAGAACGTGCTTCCTGCACTGGTAAATGAGTTTATCGTGTTGATCAAGGAGACATCCATCATCGGCTACATCGGAATGATGGACCTGACCAAGGGTGCTATGCTGATCCAGAGCCGTACCTACAATGCATTTATGCCTCTTCTGGCAGCGGCTGCAATCTACCTGATCGTGGTCATGGTACTGACCTTCTTTATGAATAAACTGGAGAGGAGACTGAGAACCAGTGAGCGTTGATAAGAGCAAAGTTTTGATCCAGGTACAGGATCTGAAGAAAGCATTTGGAGCAAACCAGGTACTGGATGGAATTTCCACAGATATCTGTCAGGGCGAGGTTGTTGCCATTATCGGACCTTCCGGTTCCGGAAAATCCACCTTCCTTCGTTCCCTGAATCTTCTGGAAGTGCCCACAGGCGGCAAAATCCTGTTTGAGGGAACGGACATTACTGATCCCAAGGTTGACATTAACCGTCACCGCCAGAAAATCGGAATGGTTTTCCAGCAGTTTAACCTGTTTCCACACAAAACTGTAAAGCAGAACATTATGATGGCACCGGTTGCCCTGAAGCTGATGACCAAAGAAGAGGCATCTAAGCGTGCTGATGAACTTCTTGCCCGCGTAGGACTTCCGGACAAGGCAAATGCTTACCCGGATATGCTTTCCGGCGGACAGAAACAGCGTATTGCCATTGCAAGATCCCTTGCCATGAATCCGGATGTGATGTTGTTTGATGAGCCAACTTCTGCGCTGGACCCGGAGATGGTAGGCGAGGTTCTGGAGCTGATGAAAGAGCTTGCCAAAAGCGGCATGACCATGGTGGTGGTTACTCACGAGATGGGATTTGCCCGTGAGGTAGCAACAAGGGTTCTGTTCATTGACGATGGAAAAATTCAGGAGCAGAATTCCCCTAAGGAATTTTTCGAAAATCCAAAGAACCCGCGTCTGAAGGAATTTTTATCCAAGGTTCTTTAAATAAACAATAAAAAACGGCAGCCATGCATTCCCTTATGAAATGGGAAGATGTGTGACTGCCGTAATTTTATTCAGGCATTTTTCTTCATTTCTTTGTAACAGTATTTGATGATCTCTTTACGTGTTACGATTCCGATAAAATGATCCTGGTCATCGATAACCGGAACAAAGTTCTGGTTGATGGCCCGGTCCAGAAGATCCTCCATATCACAGTCAACATGAACCGGCTTGTAGGTGGCTCTTCGCTGGATCGCCATAACCGGGATGTCCTCAGCACTCTTCATATCTGTAATGTTCAGATTCTTCATGCCCCAGAGAAGGTCTCCCTCGGAAATGGTTCCTACATATTTGCCCTCTGGATTCAGAATAGGAATACAGGAGAACTTGCGGTGCTCCATTTTCTCAATGGTCTGACGCAGGGTTTCATTCTCGAAAATGTAAGCAACATCATTTTTCGGTGTTAGGAAAAAAAGTATATTCAATTTTAATCCCTCGTTTCGTTGATGGATTTACAGAAGCGGAATTCCGTTCTTTGCAGCTTCCTCCTGTATTTCCTTAGGCCACAGGGAAACATGTACCTCACCGATGTGAGCCTTGCGCAGGAAGAACATACAGATACGGGACTGTCCGATACCGCCGCCGATGGTGTATGGAAGCTCCTTGTTCAGGATGGCTTTCTGGAATGGAAGCTCTCTTCTGTCATCGCATCCGGCTTCTGTAAGCTGTTTGTCAAGTGCTGTTTCGTCTACACGGATACCCATGGAGGAAAGCTCAAGGGCAATGTCCAGTACCGGATAGTATACCAGAATATCACCGTTTAATTCCCAGTCATCGTAGTCCGGGGCACGTCCGTCGTGGCGCTCCCCATTGGACAGCATCTTGCCGACCTGCATAAGGAAAACGGCACCTTTTTCTTTGACGATCTTGTATTCTCTTTCCTTAGGAGTAAGGTCCGGATACATGTCTACAAGCTCTTCTGTGGAAACGAATGCAATCTCTCTTGGAAGGATCTCTTCTATGTAATCATACTGTACAGCCATGTATTTCTCGGTCTTTCTAAGAACGCTGTAGATGGAGCGGACAGTATTGATCAGTGTTTCCACGTTTCTTTCTTCCTTGGAGATGATCTTCTCCCAGTCCCACTGGTCCACATAGATGGAGTGGATGTTGTCTACGTCCTCGTCGCGGCGGATGGCAACCATATCGGTATATAAGCCCTCGCCCTGGGCGAAGCCGTATTTCTTCAGTGCGTATCTTTTCCATTTCGCAAGGGAGTGGACGATCTCGGCATTGCCTTCCATATTCTTGATATCGAAGCTTACCGGGCGTTCCACGCCATTTAAGTTGTCATTGAGGCCGGAGCTTGGGTCTACAAATATAGGTGCGGAGACACGCAGAAGGTTCAGCTTCTGGGCAAGTGTCTGCTGGAAAAAGTCTTTGACAGTTTTAATTGCTACCTGAGTATCATGGAGATTAAGGTCTGCATGATAGCCCATAGGAATTTTCAATTGTTCCATGGGAATCCTCCTTGTTGATGTTGGTGGAGCATGTCTGAGTTGCAGACAGGCTCTAGAGCCTGCCCCCAAAATCATTCCTGCAATCTGCACCCCCCACTTTGCGGGAGATTTTGCCCGAATTCAGTTGCCGTAGCCCGCTACGGCGCCCTCATCCGGACAAAATCTCCCACAAATTGTGACGCACATCTTGCAGAAAGCCTTTTTCAAACATGCTCTAATCTTGGTTTATTATAACAGGTATTTTCCCAGTTGGCAATTTACACCTTGCAAGAAATATATAAAAAAGATACAATAAAGAAAAGTTGTCCGGGGAATTTGCAGGATACGGGAGGTTTTTATGGAGAGAAAACGGTGTCAGGTCTGTGACGGACCTGTTGTAAACGGCAGATGCAAGCTGTGCGGAATGCCTTATCGAAATGATGAGACGCTGTATCATCTGAATGAGAACAGAAGCGATCATTACCGCCATGCCACCAGCAGGGCGCGTGCTATGATGCGCCAGGAGGAAATCCCGCTGGGGGATAAGAAGCCGGGAAGCGCAGGAACCTATAAGGCATGTGCACAGACGGCGGCAGCAAAAAAGAATGCCAGTGGAAATAAAGCGGCGGGGAACGGCTATAAGCAAACTGCGGCGAATAAGCCTGGCGGATATTCTGCGAATGCCAGCAGACCGAATATGGGAAATTCCTATGGACAGAAACAGACCGCAAACAGTACATATGCCAAGAACTATAGCGCAGGAGGCAAAAGCGGTACTCATACAAAAGCATCTGCTAAGAAGAAAAACAGCTGGCTTGGCTGGCTGATCATGATCATTGTGATCTGTTCTGTGGTGCCTGGGCTGAGAGATGGGATCCAGGAAGGTTTTATGCAGGAGTTCGGGGATTCTTTCAGTGAGATGTTCGGAGAAGCCTATGAAATGCACGCAGGAGATACTCTGGTAGTCGGCGGAGGAATTGAGGCTGGTTATTATACAGCATCCTGTGATAAAGGTGTTCTATATTTTGCCATCCAGGGAAAAGATGGCGAAAACGGAAGAATGTCTGTGGCAGAAGATGAAGAGTGTAAGATTACCTTAAATGAGGGTGACATGATACATGTGGTCAGTGCAGATCCCCAGGATGCTGCCCTGCGGCTGACCTTGCATGAAAATTAACAGGATGGATGCAGGTATTGATTGTGAAGCAGGATAGGCAGCATATTGGCAGGAGGTTTTTGCCGTAAGAGACTCACCAGAAGAAAGGATACAACCAGGAAATGACAGAAGAAAAAGAAACAAAATCAGGACGCAGGAAAAAATGGATGCTGGTGGCAGGTACGATCCTTGTGATCGCGGCTGTGTTCACCTGTATTTCCTGGAATTCCATGCATCCGTCCAAGACCGTGACCATGAAGGAACTGGAAGATTATGCCAGCCAGGAACTGATCAATCAAATCGAATGCATCAACGGCTCTTACGTGGTGATGATCTGCGACGAACAGGAGCAGGCAAGCGACTGGTATGCCCTTGCAGATGAAACCGACCAGGCAGAAATGGAGGCGCTGGCGGAAAAAGCGGATGTACAGATCAGAAGCCAGAAGATTTCTCCGCCTGTGATTTTCATTATGTATGCTATACAGTTTGCAATCTGTTATGGGATTGTGTGGGGAATCTGGAGACTCTACGGGAAATTCCGGATTGGAAAGAGAAAACAGCATTACCGGGTGTAAGGAAAAACCTTGTGTTCATAGTCATGAAAAATAGAAAATGACGATGAACGCAAGGTTTTATTTTGTTTCTACGAAATAGAAAGCCCTTTGGGACACGCTTTAGTGGCTTATCGAATGATAGTTCCAGCTTTCTCTTCATATCCTTCCTTGGCATGAGCCATATCTGTGATAACAGCGGCACGTCCTTCGCCTTTTTCGATGAAGGAGATACCTGCTTCAATCTTCGGAAGCATGGAGCCGGAAGCAAACTGATCTTCCTCTATGTATTTCTTAGCATCTGCTGCAGAAATGGAACCAAGCTTCTGCTCATCTGCCTTGCCAAGATTCAGGCTTACATTCTCTACGCTGGTAAGGATGAGAAGTGTGTCTGCATTCAGTTCTTCTGCAAGAAGTCCAGCAGCAAGATCCTTCTCAATAATAGCGCTGGCACCGTGAAGGTTGATGCCCTGCTCAAGAACCGGGATTCCGCCGCCGCCTGCTGCGATGACTACCTGGTCTGCATTGAGAAGTGCGCGGACAGTCTCAATCTCAACGATCTTCTGAGGCTTGGGAGCTGCTACAATACGTCTGTAGCCGCCATCTGGAAGCTTGGTAACGAAATTGCCCTTCTCTTCCTCTGCTTCTGCCTCTTCCTCTGTAAGCACACGTCCGATAATCTTCTCCGGATCTGCGAATGCATCGTCATAAGGATCGATGACAGTCTGGGTAAGGACGGTGGCAACAGGTTTATAAATACCGCGTTTGATAAACTCTGTACGGATTGCATTCTGAAGGTCGTATCCAATGTAGCCCTGGCTCATTGCGGAGCATACGGACATAGGAGCGAATGTGTAATCCGGATGGGCTTTTCCAAATTCATTCATTGCAGTGTGAATCATACCGATCTGCGGACCGTTGCTGTGGGAGATCACTACCTTCGCTCCGTCTTCAACAAGATCTGCGACTGCCTTTGCTGCAGCCTGTGTAGCAATTTTCTGCTCAGGAAGTGTTGTGCCCAGAGCTCTGTGGCCTAATGCAACTACTACGATTTTTTCACTCATAGGAGATACCTCGTTTCTGTCAAGAATATAATAGAATGTAATATAATTCATTATAAAAGGTAAAGGCGGGAATTGCAATAGATTCTTTGGGTTATTGTTCACGGAGTGAACAGTAACTTCTTTGGAATTGGAAAAGGATTAGAAACAGGAAAAGCCATCCGCGCGGTGCGGATGGCTTATTTCCTATATTTTTTGAGGGGGGAGATAGAGAGTGGTTTTTCATCTATCCGAGAGCTATTATATCTGTAATTTGTGAGGAAAGTGTGTCGCAAATCTAAAAGAAATCGAAAAAATATGAAATGAAAATAAAGTTTGAAATTGGAAAAAATTTGTGTTAAAGTGGACATATCACAAATCCGTGTTCTGCGGAGAAGAAGTTCTATCGCGCCTGTTCGGCGCAGGATACCCTGTTTATTTTATTTTTTTAGCTTAAGAAAGGGAGAAGTGTATGATCAAAAACAGAATATGGAAAAGAATTGCTGCATTGGGATGCTGCCTGCTGACCGGAGCAGGTCTTTTCTCCGGCTGTATGGCACAGCCTGTGGGAGCAGCGGCTGCAGATGGCGGAATTGTAACGGTTTCGCAAAGCGCAAGGTGGACGGATCTGGAAAATTTCCAGGCGGTAATTTCGGTCAGGGCAGACGGACTTGGTAATTTGTCATGGACCGGGAACGAAGGGAATGAGGACAATGAAAGCCCGGAAGGCAAAGCTGCTGGTTTTCAATCTGATGGCGGAAAGGATACAACAGAAATCGAACCAGACATCATCTCAGAAATCCAGTCAGAACCTGCTTCGAATCTGGAGGACACCTCAGAAGTTCTATCAGAATTGCCTTCAGAATCCACACCCGAAACAGTCTCAGGCATACAATCCCGCCATCTGGTTGTCTGGCTGTCTGAATATTTTCAGCCAGACCTGCCTGTGTCTTTGCCTGAAGGCTGTCTGATGGAAGAAATGCCCATACAGACTGCGGACGGACGAAGCGCTTCCATCTACGGCTTCCGATACAAAATAAATCCCGGGGAAACCGAAAAAATCCTGGAAATTCCAGTCAGCTTGCGCAGGGAATACCGTTATCCACTGGAAAAAAGGGCGGTATCCACCTGCCAGGATGCTCCTCTTGAAAAAGGTGTGGAAAACCTGTGCCAGGGAGGCGTCTATATCGTGGAAAAGTCAGGTGACAGCCAGCGTATCATTTGTCAGACAACCTCGGATTTTCTGGAAATTCCGGCAGGAACCTCGGATTTTTCCGTAGAAGTAAGTCACGTGGAGGAAACTGCAGTCGCCGGCAACCGGATTCTGATGAACGCCAGTCTGGTAAACACCGGGCAAGTACCTTTCTACCATATTTCCCTGCAGGCCCAAACCTCTGATGGGGATATCATACCAGTGTGGGAAAATGAGCCAAACTTAGAGGTGCTCCAGGAAAGTGTCCTGCTGGAAAGTCTTGCAGAAGGAGAAACAAGAACCCTTTCCTTTTATGCAGACACTTCCTCCGCACAAAAAGGAGAGCTTACTTTCGAAGTTCTGGCACAAACCCAGGAACCCATATCCCTTGAGCGTACCGGGACGGCACAGGTGATTGTCCAGCCCCCAAAAGCTTCTTTTACCGTGAAAAAAACGGCAGACTGCAACACAGCCTGCCCAGGTGATACAGTGACCTACCAGATCAGCATCCACAACACCGGGCAGCAGACCCTTCATTCCGTCATTACCACAGAACGGTTCCAAATGGCAGGAGTTTCCGCCGCTTTCCTGGAGCAGGAAGGCGTGACCCTGAACAAAACGAAAACCCAGGCGAAAATTCCGGAAATCGTACCGGGAGGATGCGTAAATCTAAAAGCTAGAGTTGTGCTGCCTGACCAGCTGGAAGACCAGAATCTGGTCAATCAGGTCATTGTAGTTACGGATGAAACAGGAGAAGATGAGGCAGTTCGGGATCAGACTTCCATACGGGTAGAAAATAAGAAAACCTCAGATGCTGTTTCCTCTGGGGCAAAATCCGGGAACGGCAGCTCAGGTGCGGGCAGAACTGGCAAAGGCCAGGCTCCAAAGACCGGGGATAATTCTCACAGAGAACTGTTCCAGGCATTGATTTTAGTGTCTTTTCTGATTTCAGCCCTGGCTGCCAGACGGATGTTTTTTCGCAGGAAAGATTGAAAACAATTACGGTGTGTGCTATTCTATAAAAGAGTACGTTCAAATATAGGGAGGCATGTATAATGAAATTATCATCCTTATTAGAGAAGTTAGAATACACCTGCGTACAGGGAAATCCCCAGCAGGAAGTTACCGGTGTTGTTTATGACTCCAGAAAAGTGACAGAAGGTTCTCTGTTTATCTGTATCAGAGGCGCTGTTGTGGATGGACATAAATTTGTACCGGATGTAGTAGCCAAGGGAGCGAAGGTTCTGGTTGTGGAAGAGCCTGTCAATGCACCATCTGATGTTACCGTCATTCAGGTAGCAGATACCAGATATGCCATGGCATTTATTGCTGCAGCCTGGTTCGGACATCCGGCAGAGAAGTTAAAGACAATCGGAATTACCGGAACCAAGGGAAAAACCACCACTACTTACATGGTGAAATCCATTCTGGAAAATGCAGGATACAAGGTTGGCCTGATCGGTACCATCGAGGCGATCATTGGCGATAAGGTGATCCCTGCTTCCAATACCACACCGGAATCCTATGTGGTACAGGAATATTTCCACAAAATGGTGGAAGCCGGCTGTGACTGTGTGGTAATGGAGGTTTCTTCACAGGGACTTATGCTTCACCGTACCCAGGGCTTTGTGTTTGATTTTGGTATTTTCACCAACATTGAGCCAGACCACATCGGCCCCAATGAGCATAAGGATTTTGATCACTATCTGTCCTGCAAGGCTATGCTTCTGAAGCAGTGCCGGGTAGGAATCGTAAACCGGGATGATGAGCACTTTGACCGGATCGTGGAGGGACATACCTGCACATTGGAGACATACGGATTTTCAGAGAAAGCAGACCTTCGCGCAGAAGACGCCAAGCTGGTTGGCGGCAAGGGATATCTTGGAATTTCCTACCATCTGAAGGGACTTATGGATTTCCCTGTGGAAATTGACATTCCAGGTAAATTCAGCATCTACAATTCCCTGACAGCCATTGCAATCTGCCGTCATTTCAAGGTTTCTAAAGAGAATATTCTGAAAGCCCTGAAGGTAGCCAAAGTAAAAGGCCGTATTGAGATGGTGAAGGTGTCCGATGAGTTTACCCTGATGATCGATTATGCACACAATGCAATGGCTCTAGAGAGCCTTCTTACCACCCTTCGGGAGTACCATCCCCACAGACTGGTGTGCCTGTTTGGCTGCGGCGGCAACCGTTCCAAGCTTCGCCGCTATGAGATGGGCGAGGTTTCTGGACGTCTGGCAGACCTGACCATTATCACTTCCGATAACCCAAGAGATGAGGAGCCGCAGGCGATCATTGATGATATCAAGGTAGGAATGGCCAAGACAGAGGGCAAATATGTGGAGATTCCGGACCGCAAGGAAGCAATCGCATATGCCATCCATCACGGCGAGCCAGGAGACATCGTAGTTCTTGCAGGCAAGGGCCACGAGGACTACCAGGAAATCAAAGGCAAGAAATATCCAATGGATGAGCGTGTGCTGATCGCAGATATCCTTGCCGGAAAATAAAACATGACCTATGCAGATATTATTGTAGATATTTCCCATGAAAAGCTGGACAAAAGCTTTCAGTATCTGGTTCCCCAGCAGTTGGAGGAACAGATTCAGGTGGGAATGGTGGTGCAGATTCCTTTCGGCCGGGGGAACCATGTACGAAAGGGATATGTGGTGGGGCTTTCCAGCAAGCTTAAAGTAGACGGAAGCTGTATCAAATCCATTGTAAGCATTGAGAATGACCAGGAGACCATTGAATCCCGTCTGATTGCTCTTGCGGGATGGATGAAGGAGCATTACGGTTCCACCATGATCCAGGCGCTAAAAACCGTACTTCCCATTCAGAAAAAGGTGAAAGCCCAGGAAAAACGGTGGATAACCCTTTCCATTTCCAGGGAAGAGGGGGAAAAGCTTCTGGAAGAGCTAAAGAAAACCCGGTTCAAGGCAAGGATCCGTCTCCTTGAGGCATTGCTTGGGGAAAACGGAGGCAGAATCGAAGCATCCCTGGCACTGAAGGAACTTGGAACTACCGTTTCAGTTCTGAAGTATTTTACGGAAAACAAGGTTGTCACTGTGGAATCTGACCAGATTTACCGAAATGCGGTTTACGACGCTGAGAAGATTCCTCACCTGGCACCGGATACCTTAAGTGATCCGCAGAAAAAGGCAGTAGAACAGATTCTTGCAGAGTGGCAAAAGCCAGCACCCCGCCCGGTTCTGCTTCACGGTGTTACCGGAAGCGGCAAGACTCAGGTCTATATGGAACTGATCGACCAGGTGATCCGGCAGGGCAGACAGGCCATTGTACTGATTCCGGAGATAGCCCTTACTTATCAGACTGTGAGACGTTTTTACGGGCGATTTGGTGATAAGGTATCTGTGATCAATTCCAGGCTTTCCCAGGGGGAGCGCTACGACCAGTTCAAAAGAGCAAAGCAGGGGGAACTCCAGGTAATGGTAGGTCCCCGTTCTGCACTTTTTACCCCCTTTGGGAACTTAGGGCTGATCATTATTGACGAGGAACATGAATCCTCCTATAAAAGTGAGAACAGTCCCAGGTATCATGCACGGGAAACTGCCATATACAGGGCGAAAATGGAAGGGGCAAATGTGATACTTGGTTCTGCCACTCCATCGATGGAAGCTTATTACCGCGCCGGCACAGGGGAATATGCCCTGGTGAAGCTGGAGGCCAGATATGAAGAGCGGCCTCTTCCCCAGGTATCAATTGTGGATATGCGGGAACAATTAAAAAAAGGCAACCGCTCCGCTCTTAGCATGGAGCTGAAAGGAGCCCTTGGCCAGTGCCTTGCAAAAGGAGAACAGGCCATGCTGTTTCTCAACCGCCGGGGTTATGCAGGCTTTGTGTCCTGCCGTTCCTGCGGCCATGTGATGAAATGTCCCCACTGCGACGTGTCCTTAAGTGAGCATAATGGAAGAAAGCTGATTTGTCATTACTGCGGCTATGAGACCGCTAAGCCGGACAGATGTCCGGTCTGTTCCTCCCCTTATATAGGAGGATTCAAAGCAGGAACCCAGCAGATCCAGCAGGTGGTGGAAAAAGAATTTCCAGAGGCGAGAGTCCTTCGCATGGATTATGACACCACACGGGCCAAGGGCAGTTATGAGGAAATCCTGGAAGCTTTTTCCCAGCACAGGGCAGACATCCTCATTGGAACCCAGATGATCGTCAAGGGACATGATTTTCCAGATGTGACTTTAGTCGGCGTGATCGCGGCGGATCTTTCCCTGAATGCAGACGATTACCGCAGCGGGGAGCGCACCTTCCAGCTTCTGACTCAGGCAGTAGGACGTTCCGGAAGAGGCAAAAAAGAGGGGCACGCCCTGATCCAGACTTACAGCCCGGATCATTACAGCATCCAGACAGCGTCCAGGCAGGACTACGAGGAGTTCTATGAGGAGGAGATGGGATACCGGATCCTTATGGATTATCCGCCCTCTGCCCATATGATGGCAGTGCTTGGAGCGTCGGAGGATGAGGCTGTGCTGGAGGCAGCCATGCATTATCTCAGGCTGTTTGTGGACAAGCTTCACTCTGGAAAAGCACTGCATGTGATCGGCCCTGCCCCGGCACCTGTGGGAAAAGTAAAAGACATATACAGAAGAGTAATCTATCTGAAGCATGAGAATTATGACCTGCTTGTGCGGATCAAGGACAGGCTGGAGGAATATATTGAAATTAATTCCGGCTTCAGGAAGGTAAATATACAGTTTGATTTTTTATAGAAAAAGGAGATTAAATAAGATGGCACTTAGAACAATCAGAACAGAGGGAGATTCCGTTTTGGAGAAAGTCTGCAGACCTGTAGAGAAAATTGACAAGCGTACCAAGGATCTGGTAGGAGACATGCTGGAGACCATGTACGATGCCTGCGGTGTAGGTCTTGCAGCCCCTCAGGTAGGCGTATTAAAAAGAATCGTAGTGATCGATATCGGAGACGGCCCGCTGGTTCTTGTAAATCCGGAGATTCTTATGACTTCCGGTGAGCAGACTGGCGAGGAAGGATGCTTAAGCGTTCCGGGAATGTCCGGTCAGGTTACCCGTCCCAACTATGTGAAGGTGAAAGCGCTTGATATGGATATGAAGGAGCAGGAATACGAAGGAGAAGGACTTCTTGCAAGAGCTTTCTGTCATGAGATCGATCATCTGGATGGAAAAATGTACACCCGTCTGGTTGAAGGCGAGCTCCATCATGTAAGCTATGATAACGAGGAGGAAGAAGACTAAATGAGAATTGTTTATATGGGAACACCGGATTTTGCGGTGAATCCTCTTCACGCCCTGGCAGAAGCCGGATATGAAGTTGTGGGCGTTGTCACACAGCCTGACAAGCCAAAGGGCAGAGGAAAGACCATGCTGCCAACACCTGTAAAGGAAGAGGCAATGAAGCATGGATTTCCTGTTTTTCAGCCGGTGAAAGTACGGGATCCGGAATTTCAGGAGGTTCTGGAGGGACTGGAGCCGGATATTATTGTGGTAGCAGCATTCGGACAGATCATTCCGAAGAGCATTCTGGAACTGCCAAAGTACGGATGCATCAACATCCATGCCTCCCTGCTTCCCAAATACCGCGGTGCAGCGCCAATCCAGCAGGCGGTGATTGACGGGGAAAAAGAATCCGGCGTAACGATCATGCAAATGGGAACCGGTCTTGATACAGGAGATATGATTTCCAAGATCATAGTACCCCTTGCTGCAGATGAGACTGGCGGAAGCCTGTTTGACAAGCTGGCAGAAGCAGGCGCAAAGCTTCTTATTGCGACTTTGCCTCATATTTTTGACGGCACAGCCGTTTACGAGAAGCAGCCGGAAGAAAGCCCGACCCCATATGCAGGCATGATCACCAAGCAGATGGGACTGATGGATTTCTCCAAATCTGCCGCAGAACTGGAAAGACTTGTGCGAGGCTTAAATCCCTGGCCAAGTGCCTTTACCTTCTATAATGGCAAAACATTAAAGGTATGGGAGAGCTTTGTGGCAGAGAGTGACGATCTTAACCAGGCAGAACCTGGAACCGTTGTAAAAGCAGACAAAAAAGGAATTTATGTGGCCTGCGGCGAGGGCGTTCTGGTGCTTTCCCAGGTTCAGTTGGAAGGAAAGAAACGAATGGACGCAGATGCATTCCTTCGCGGATGCCGCATAGAAGCCGGAAACAGATTCGCAGATAAAAAGGAGTGATCGTATGTACGGATATGGATATCCTTATGGATTTTATTTTGATCCTACCTATGTTTTGCTGATTATCGGAATGATCCTGGCGCTGGCAGCTTCCGGAAAAATGAAAAGCACGTTTGCCCGCTACCAACAGGTAAGAAGCCACAGCGGACTTACCGGAGCCCAGACGGCCCAGAGAATCCTGAATGCTGCTGGAATCTATGATGTGACAGTGGTTCCCATTGCAGGAAGCCTCACGGATCACTATGATCCAAGAACAAAGAAGCTGGCACTTTCCCAAGATGTATACGGAAGAACTTCTGTGGCTGCTGTGTGTGTGGCCGCCCATGAGTGCGGACACGCCATCCAGCACAATGTGAATTATGCACCGCTGAACATCCGCTCTGCCATTGTACCAGTGGCAAATATCGGATCTTCCCTTTCCTGGCCGATCTTTCTTCTGGGACTGATCCTTTCCATTCCGGCTCTTACCACAGCAGGAATTGTGCTGTTTTCACTGGCCGTGCTGTTCCAGCTTGTGACCCTTCCGGTGGAGTTTAATGCTTCCTCAAGAGCCTTAAAAATGCTGGAAAGTACCGGAATTCTAAGTCACGAGGAAAATGCAGGTGCAAAAAAGGTGCTTACCGCAGCAGCCCTGACTTATGTAGCAGCGCTGGCTTCCTCCATTTTGCAGCTTTTGAGACTGATCATACTTTCCGGAGGTAGAAGACGGGATGATTAACGGAATCAATTCCAGGGAAATGATCCTGGAAATATTACTTGAAATTGAAGAGGGCGAGCACAGCCATGTGGCGATCCGAAATGCCCTTTCCAAATACCAGTTTCTTCCCAAGCAGGACCGGGCATTTATTACCCGGGTCTGCGAGGGAACCTTAGAATATCGGATCCAGATCGACTATATTATCAATTCTTTTTCCAAGGTGACTGTGGATAAGATGAAGCCTGCCATTCGGGAAATCTTAAGAAGTGCGGTATACCAGCTGAAATATATGGACAGCGTGCCGGACAGCGCAGTGTGCAATGAAGCTGTGAAGCTGGCACAGCGCAAGGGCTTTTATAACCTGAAGCCTTTTGTAAACGGTGTGCTTCGCACCATTGCAAGGGAAATGGACAAGGTCAGCTTCCCGAAGAAGGAAGAAGATCTTCTGAAATATCTTTCCGTGAAGTATTCCATGCCGGAGAATCTGGTAACAAGATGGCTGGATGCATATGGAGAGGAAACTACAGAAAAGATCCTGGCTGATTTTCTTACCGAGCGGCCTCTTACCATCCGCTGCCGCACCTATCTGAATTCCAAAGAAGAAATTGTGAAGAGCCTGGAAAATCAGGGCGTAGAGGTAACGCCTGCCCCTTATCTTCCTTATGCATATGGAATCTCCGGTTTCAACCATATTCTTGCATTGGATGCCTTCATTAAAGGACAGATTGTAGTGCAGGACGTAAGCTCCATGCTGGTTGCAGAGGTGGCAAACCCTAAGAAGGGGGATTATGTGATTGATGTGTGCGCGGCACCGGGAGGCAAAAGCCTTCACATGGGTGACAAAATGGAAGGCTACGGAACTGTGGATGCCAGGGATGTGAGCCAGTACAAGGTGAACCTGATCGAGGAGAATATCCAGAGAACCAACTCCATCAATGTGCAGGCAAAGGTACAGGATGCTACCGTGTTTGATCAGGAGTCAGAGCTGCTGGCAGACATTGTGATCGCAGATGTTCCCTGCTCCGGCTATGGCGTCATCGGCAAGAAACCGGAGATCAAATACCGGGTAACTCCTCAGAAACAGGAGGAAATCGTAATCCTGCAGAGAACCATTCTGGACCGTGCAGCCAACTATGTGAAGCCAAGAGGAGAACTGATCTTCAGTACCTGCACCATTGCAAAAGAAGAAAACGAAGAGAATATGATGTGGTTTTTGCAGAATTATCCGTTTAAGCTGGAAAGCCTGGATCCTTATCTTCCAGAGGAACTGCATTCTGAGACAACAGCTCTTGGATATCTGCAGCTGCTTCCAGGCGTACATAAGACAGATGGATTTTTTATTGCAAAATTCAGAAGAAAATAGGAAACGAAATTATGACAGACATTAAGTCCATGAATAAAGAAGAACTGAAGGATCTGATGGTACAGGTTGGAGAAAAGCCTTTTCGTGCCAAACAGATCTACAGCTGGCTTCATGAACACCTGGTAACTTCCTATGAAGAAATGGGAAATATCCCGGGAAAATTAAAAGAAAAACTGAAGGAATATCCCATCACGGCCCTGGAAATGGTGGACGAGCAGATTTCCGCCATTGACGGCACAAGGAAATATCTGTTTCGTCTTTCTGATGGAAATGTGATCGAGAGCGTTCTCATGCGTTATAAACATGGGAACTCTGTGTGCATTTCCTCCCAGGTGGGCTGCAAAATGGGATGCCGTTTCTGCGCCTCTACCATTGGAGGCTGGACCAGAAACTTGCTTCCTTCCGAGATGCTGGACCAGATCTACCGGATCCAGAGCATTACCGGCGAGCGTGTATCCAATGTAGTGGTGATGGGAACCGGCGAACCGATGGATAACTATGATAACATTGTACGTTTTGTACATCTGCTTTCCGAGGAAGGCGGTCTTAATATCAGCCAGAGGAATATAACCGTATCGACCTGCGGGATTGTTCCGAAAATCTATGAGCTTGCAAAGGAAAAGCTGCAGATTACCCTTGCGTTATCCCTGCATGCTCCGAATGATGAGAAAAGGCGTGAGCTGATGCCCATTGCCAACCGCTACAGTATGGATGAGGTCCTGGATGCATGCCGGAATTATTTCCAGGAAACAGGCAGGAGAATCACCTTTGAATACAGTCTTGTGGCTGGTGTTAATGACAGTGATGAGGACGCAAAAGAGCTAAGCAGCCGGATCCATGACATTAACTGTCATGTAAATCTGATTCCTGTGAACCCGATCAAAGAGCGTTCTTACAGGCGTTCCACCCATCAGGCTGTGGAGAATTTTAAAATAAAACTTGAAAAATGCGGAATTAATGTTACTATTAGAAGGGAAATGGGCAGTGATATAGACGGTGCCTGTGGACAATTGAGAAAGAGTTATATGGAAAAAGGTTACGATCAGCAGTAACCAAGAAGCAGAAAGCGAGAAGTGACATGAGGGTATATTCAGCTACGAATATCGGAATGAAGCGGAAGATGAACCAGGATTATGTGTTCGCTTCCCAGACCCCGGTTGGAAATCTCCCGAACCTCTTTGCTGTTGCTGATGGAATGGGAGGGCACAACGCAGGTGATTACGCTTCCTCTCACGCTGTCAGGATACTGGTAGATGAAATCAGGGAAGATACGGATTACAATCCAGTAAAGGTGATCCGCCATGCCATCGAGACTGCTAACACAGAAATTATAGAACAGGCACAAAAAGACGAGAAACTTCGTGGAATGGGCACCACCATGGTGGTAGCCACCATTGTTGGCCAGTATGCCTATGTGGCCAATGTGGGAGACAGCAGACTGTATGTGGCAGACAAACAACTGAGACAGGTTACCAGAGATCATTCGCTGGTACAGGAAATGGTAAGAATGGGTGAAATTACAGCCGAGGAGGCACGGAATCATCCGGATAAGAATATTATCACCAGAGCGCTTGGTGCAGAGAAAACCGTAGATGTAGATTTCTTTGACATGCGTCTGGAGCCGGGAAGTACGATTCTGATGTGCTCGGACGGTCTTTCCAATATGGTTGAGGATTCCAAGATGGAAGAGATCATATTGAATTCCGATGAAGACATTAACTGGAAAGGGGAGACCCTGATCCGGGAGGCCAACAACAACGGCGGCAAAGACAACATTGCAATAGTATTGGTAGAACCATTCACGAATGAGGTGGAAACATGTTAAAGACAGGTATGATCATAGCTGAGCGCTATGAAATTGTAAGCAAAATCGGTACCGGCGGAATGGCGGACGTATATAAGGCAATGGACCATAAACTGAACCGCTTTGTGGCAGTTAAGGTTCTGAAGCCGGAATTCCGGGAAGATGCAACTTTTGTAAAGAAATTCAGAAGTGAGGCGCAGGCAGCAGCAGGACTGACGCATCCCAATATCGTCAATGTATTTGACGTAGGAGATGATGAGGGCGTTTATTACATTGTAATGGAACTGATCGAGGGAATTACCCTGAAGGAGTATATTTCCAAGAAAGGCAAGCTTTCCGTAAAGGAAGCAACCAGTATTGCCATTCAGGTATCCATGGGACTGGAGGCTGCACACAGCCACGGAATTGTACACCGTGATGTGAAGCCGCAGAACATTATTATTTCTACAGACGGTAAAGTAAAGGTAACAGACTTTGGTATTGCCAGAGCCGCATCCTCCAATACCATCAGCTCCAATGTGATGGGATCTGTACATTACAGTTCACCGGAGCAGGTACGAGGCGGTTACAGCGATGAGAAGAGTGATATCTATTCATTGGGTATTACCTTATATGAGATGGTAACAGGCAGGGTTCCCTTTGACGGGGATACCACAGTTGCCATTGCCATCAAGCATCTTCAGGAGGAAATGGTTCCGCCCAGCCTCTATGCGCCGGATCTTCCGTACAGCTTGGAGCAGATCATTTTGAAATGTACCCAGAAGAGTGTGGACCGCAGATACAACAAGATGGAGGATGTGATCGCAGACCTGAAGCATTCCCTGATCGACCCGCAGGGGGATTTTGTGAAGCTGACTTCTGTAGATACAGATGCCAAGACGGTGGTAATCTCTGACGAGGAGCTTGGGGAGATCAAGCATACCCCGAAGCAGTCCATAAAGGCTGACATTGAGGCTCTTGAGAAGGAACTTAATGAGACCAACTATGATGATTACGATCCGGATGAGGACGAAGACAGAACCAGCCGTTCCCGCAGCAGAAGCAGCAGGGACCGTGACAGAGAAAGGGACAGAGAAAGGGACAGAGATGACAGAGAGCGCCGCCTTAAGAAAAAGAAAAGAGGCGTCAGCGTAGCAGGAAGTATTGTGGCACTGATCGCAGGCGCAGCTGTTCTCATTGCTGTGATCGTTGTAGCAGGAAAGGCCACCGGCCTGATCGGAGGCGGCAAGGCAAATACTGAAGCAGACCAGCAGGAGCAGACCACACAGCAGGATAACACAGATGACGGACTGGTACCAGTACCGGATCTGGTTGGCAAGACAGAGGCTGAGGCTCAGGAACTCCTTGCATCCCTGAATATCGGAATGAGCTACAAGGGTGAGGAAGCTTCCACTCAGGCCAAAGGCAATATTTCTTCCCAGGATCCTGTAGAGGGTACCAGAGTAGAGAAGAATTCAACAGTCAATTATTATGTAAGTAAAGGTTCAGAAGAAATTACAGTACCGGATCTGTTTGGCCAGAATGCTGCTGCCGCACAGGAA
Source organism: Blautia acetigignens (assembly GCF_025566865.1). Lineage (NCBI taxonomy): Bacteria > Bacillati > Bacillota > Clostridia > Lachnospirales > Lachnospiraceae > Blautia > Blautia acetigignens. The sequence goes on along the minus strand of NZ_JAOQJM010000001.1, from coordinate 342,624 downwards.
ACTCTGGAGAGCCAGGGCGTGAATGTTCAGATCAATAAGATCTACCCGGATGATACCTCTTCTGTGGATATCGGATGCGTACTGGATACAGAGCCGACAGCCGGCACGACTGTGAAGGCCGGGGATACGGTTACCCTTACCATCAGCCGCGGTATTGACTATGGCGACAGCGTACAGGTACCGGATGTAACCGGACTTGAGAAAAATGAAGCAATTGCCAAGCTTGGCAAATTCCTTAATATCAATGTGGAGACACAGGTAAGCACAGATGTTGCAGAAGGAACCGTTATTTCCCAGGATCCGATCGGATTCACAGATGATGATCCGGTTTACGGAAATCCTGACACAGATACCATTACCATTACCGTAAGCAGTGGTACACAGGATATTTCTGCCGCAGAGAGCACAGAAGATACAACTCAGACACAGAGCTCTTCCGACGCTGCTGCAGCCGCTGTTGCAAACGGTGAAATCTGGAAATGCACCCAGAGACTGAACACACCTACCGGATACACAGGCGGTCTTGTCAGACTGGAACTGGTTCAGGAAGTGAGCGGAGTTCCCACTGCAAGCACTGTAGTAGACGGACAGCAGCTGACTTTCCCGTATCAGCTGGACATTATTGGAGCACCTGGTGTGGCTGAGGGTACCTTATATCTGTCCGAACAGCAGTCAGACGGAAGCTACCAGGAACTTGGACATTATCCGCTTACTTTTGAGAAAGCAGAGTAATCCATGCAGGGAAAGATCATTAAAGGAATCGCAGGTTTTTATTACATTTATGCCGAGGACGGCAATGTGTATGAATGCAAGGCAAAGGGGATTTTCCGAAAGGATAATTTCAAGCCCCTTGTAGGGGATAATGCGGAAATTTCCGTTCTGGACCAGGAGGCGAAGGAAGGCAGCGTAACTGCCATTCTTCCCCGCCGCAATTCCCTGATCCGTCCGGCAGTTGCCAATGTGGATCAGGCATTTGTTATCTTTGCAATGGAGGATCCAAAGCCGAATTTTCTTCTTCTGGACAGATTTCTGATTATGATGGAGCAGCAGGGGATTCCTGCTGTTATCTGTTTTAACAAGAAGGATTTAGGAGAGAAGGAAGAACTGGAACGGCTGTATCAGACCTATACCGGATGCGGATACCAGGTGGTTCTGTCCAGTACCTTAGAAGGAGAGGGCATCGACGAGATCCGTCAGATCCTGAGAGGAAAGACAACCGTGGTAGCAGGTCCTTCCGGAGTTGGCAAATCTTCCATCACCAACTGCATGCAGGGTGAGATTCAGATGGAGACTGGAGAGATCAGCCGGAAGCTGAAAAGAGGAAAGCACACTACCAGACATTCCCAGGTAATTCCTGTGGAGAAGGATACCTTCCTTGTGGATACTCCGGGATTTTCTTCTTTGTATCTTACGGATATGGAAGAAGATGAACTGAGAAATTATTTTCCGGAATTTCTGAAATATGAACCGCAGTGCCGTTTCCAGGGATGCAGACACATCCACGAACCGGACTGCGGCGTTAAGGAAGCCCTGGCAGAGGGAAAGATCAGCCAGCTGCGTTATGAGGATTATCTGGCATTATATGAGGAATTAAAAGAGAAAAGGAGATACTAAAACTATGTATCAGCTATGCCCTTCCATTTTATCAGCGGATTTTAACCGCCTGGGCGAACAGATTAAAATTCTTGAAAACGAAGGAGTACAGTGGCTCCACATTGACGTTATGGATGGAGATTTCGTTCCAAGCATTTCTTTTGGAATGCCTGTGATCAAATCCATTCGTAAGGAATCCAAGATGTTTTTTGATGTTCATCTTATGGTGACAGAGCCAGAGAGATACATTCAGGATTTTGTAAACTGCGGTGCAGATTCCATTACCGTACATGCAGAAGCCTGTGAGGATCTGGAAAGGACAATTGAGCGCATCAAGGACGCTGGCGTGAAGGTGGGAGTCTCCATCAAGCCTGCGACTCCGGTGAATGACATCAGCCATATGCTGGAGGATGTGGATATGGTCCTTGTGATGACGGTTCAGCCAGGATTTGGCGGACAGAAATATATGGATGAGTGTACAGAGAAGATTCAGGAACTGAGAGAACTGATCGACAAAGAGAATCTGGATGTGGATATTGAGGTGGACGGCGGAATCAATGAGGGTACTCTTGAGACTGTTATGAAGGCCGGGGCAAATATTTTTGTTGCCGGATCCTGGGTATTTGGCGGTGACATCGCAGAAAATGTCCGTCACATTCAGAAAGAAATTGAAGAAATCAGCGACCGAATCGAGTGAGATACAGTATGACAGACACAGTAATCGTAAGCGGGGGCATGATCCAGAAAGATTTTGCCCTCGATTTTTTAAAAAAACTGCAAAAAGAGAATAAAGACCAAAAGCTGCAGCTTGTGGCAGCTGACCGGGGGCTGGACTTTTTCAGAGAGACCGGGCTGGTGCCGGATCTTGCAGACGGAGATTTTGACAGCGTATCTGCGGAGGGAAAGGCATACCTTGACAGCCTTACTAGAACCAGAATTATGAAGCTTCAGCCGGAAAAGGATGATACGGATACACAGTCTGCATTAAACCTGGTGATTGATCAGGGGGCACGCAGCATTTTAATCCTGGGAGCGACAGGAGGCAGGCTGGACCACTTCCTTGGCAATCTGGGACTTCTTACCCTGGGAAAACAAAAAGGCGTGAAGGTTGCCCTGGCAGACGAGCAGAATTATATCTGTCTTGTGGAGAGTGGAACCAGGCTTTATAAGGACAGGCAGTTTGGAAAATATGTTTCTTTTTTTCCAGCAGGAGGAGCGGTTGAGGGACTTACCCTTGAGGGCTTTAAGTATACGCTGGCCGGATATAATCTGACAGTAGCGGACAGCGGACTTACCGTAAGTAATGAGATCCAGGAAGAAGAGGCAGTGATCCGCTACCAGAGCGGCAGCCTTCTGATGATCATGTCCCGGGACCGCAGATAAAGATCTTGCTGTGTTACTGGGCACGGAGCGAATAGTAACCTTGCTGTAACTGCGCAGACCATATACAGTTACAATTTACTTTTGAAACGCGGTGTGGTATGATTTAACAGGATTGGGCTGCCTTGCAGCCCTGCTACATTAAGAATTGGTATTTCGGAAGAAATACAAGGAGGAATATACAGAAATGAAATTAGGTATCGTTGGTTTACCAAACGTAGGAAAAAGTACACTTTTTAACTCTTTAACCAAGGCAGGAGCAGAATCCGCCAACTATCCATTCTGTACCATTGACCCTAACGTGGGCGTTGTTACTGTACCGGATGAGAGACTGGCTCTGCTTGGAGATTTCTATCATTCCAAGAAGGTAACACCTGCAGTCATCGAGTTTGTTGATATTGCCGGACTTGTAAAGGGCGCCTCCAAGGGCGAAGGTCTTGGAAACCAGTTCCTTGCAAATATCCGTGAAGTAGACGCAATCGTACATGTAGTACGCTGCTTTGAGGATACCAATGTAATCCACGTAGACGGAAGCATTGATCCAATCCGTGACATTGAGACCATTAATCTGGAGCTGATCTTTTCTGACCTTGAGATCCTGGAGAGAAGAATTGCCAAGGTTACCAAGACCGCACGTATGGATAAGGAAGCGGCCAAGGAGCTTGACTTCCTTCAGAAGATTAAGAAATGGCTGGAAGACGGCAAGATGGCAATTACCATGGAGCTTGAGAATGAGGATGAGGAAGCATGGATGGGAACCTATAACCTGCTCACCCAGAAGCCAGTGATTTATGCAGCCAATGTTGCAGAGGATGACCTTGCAAACGACGGAGCTGACAATGCTCATGTTCAGGCTGTAAGAAAGTATGCAGCAGAGCAGAACAGCGAGATTTTCGTGATCTGTGCCCAGATCGAGGAAGAGATTTCCGAGCTGGATGAGGATGAGAGAAAAATGTTCTTAGAGGATCTTGGTCTTAAGGAGTCCGGCCTTGAGAAGCTGGTAAAAGCAAGCTACCATCTCCTTGGCCTGATGAGCTTCCTTACTTCCGGTGAAGATGAGACAAGAGCATGGACCATCAAGATTGGAACCAAGGCACCTCAGGCAGCTGGTAAGATCCACTCTGATTTCGAGAGAGGATTCATTAAGGCTGAGGTAGTGAATTATCAGGATCTTCTGGATTGCGGCTCCTATGCAGGTGCAAGAGAGAAAGGCCTTGTGAGAATGGAAGGTAAGGATTACGTGGTACAGGACGGCGATGTAATCTTATTCCGCTTTAACGTATAATGATCAATGCGATCCAACCGAAAGAGACAGAGGGATAATAAATGTCAATTCAGTTTCCAAATCTGGGGATCAACCTGGATTATGTGGGAAAATCCATTCGCATATTTGGATTTGAAATTACCTTCTTCGGTCTTCTGATTGCAGCCGGAATGCTTCTGGGACTGGGATTTATAGTCCTTGAGGCAAGAAGATGCGGAGAAAAAGAAGATGATTACCTGGAAATGATGATCCTCTCACTGGTGACGGGAGTGATCGGTGCAAGAGCACTTTATGTATGTTTTTCCTGGAATCTTTATAAAGGAAATGTGAATCAGATCTTTAATTTAAGAGGCGGCGGCCTTGCTTTTTACGGCGGGCTGTTCGGCGGCATGCTGGGCGCAGCCATCTACTGTGCCATCCGCAAAAAGGCCTTCATGCAGATGGCAGATACTGCCTGTATGGGACTGGTGATCGCGCAGATAATAGGAAGGTGGGGGGATTTCTTTAACCGGGAATCCTTCGGTGAATATACCAACAGCATATTTGCAATGCAGCTTCCTTTATCCGCTGTGCGTTCCAGTGAAGTCACATCCGTTATGAGGGAGAATCTTGAGACCATAGGAGGCGTTTCCTATATTCAGGTTCATCCGGTCTTTCTTTACGAAAGTCTGTGGTGCCTGCTTTTGTTTCTGCTCATGCTTGTGTGGAAAAGAAAGAAACGTTTTCATGGAGAGGTATTCTTAAGATATCTGGCTGGATACGGACTTGGCAGATTCATTCTGGAATATCTGAGAACAGACAAGCTGACGATTCCCGGAACTTCCATCGGAATTTGCCAGGTGATCTCAGCGGCACTGTTTCTCATATGTGCGGTAGTGGTAACTGTGGAGAGCTCTATGGCGAAGAAGAGAGCTGCAAGGCGCAGACGCAGGAGAGAACAGGATTATGAAGCACAGGAGATGGCGGCCAGACAGGCTGAAGCGGAAGAATACAGAGACAGGCTTAAGCTTGAGCGGGCTTTTGCAGATGAAAAGAAAGGCAGTGTCCCGGAAGCATATTCCGGCAGTGTTCCGGTCTATGAAAGCCAGGAAGAAGAAAGCACTCAGGATGATCCAAAGGAAGAAGAGACTGCCGGATCAGCTTCTGACCAGATGGAAGAAGCTGCAAAGGATGGTTATGAAGAAGTCTCTGAAAATCAGGAAGCAGTTGCTGGCGAAGACGCTGAGACTGAAGAAACAGCTTCGGAAGAATACGAAGAAAATGAAGGCGATGAAGCCGTATCTGAGGAAGCACTTCAGGAAGACGGCAGCTTACAAAAAGACGATTCCGCCTATGAAGAGGTGGAAGAGACTGCTGCACCTTATGGAACAGAAGCTGCTTCTGCAGCGGATCCATCACTTTCAGAAGATGATGAGTGGCTGTATAGCAAGCCGCGCAGATTTGCGAAAAAACCTGCCAATGAGCAGAAAAATTGACGGTATGATCGCCAGATATCACGATCTTGCCGGGCTGAATGAAATATTTTGACCATTCCAAAAAGGGATGGAAGGCGAAGCGCCGCTTTGGTGAATGACTCATCAAAGCGGCGTTTTTTCTGTGTTTGTAAGGACTTTGTAACACAATTATGTAATAGATTTCATAATTTGCCACTTGTAATTTAGAAGCAAATGGGTTAGAATAAACGCATAAGTGGTAGGAAGTGGAGAAAAGTGGTGACAAATGGGGACGAAGTGGCAGAACTTCCATTTGTTTCCCATCATGAAATACGAAGGGGAGAATCGTATTTCACGAGAGTAGGTGAGTTTCTATGTTCATGGGAGAATACAATCATATAATCGACGCGAAGGGGCGTTTGATTATCCCGGCTAAGTTCAGGGAACTCTTAGGAGAAGAATTTGTACTGACCAAGGGACTTGATGGTTGCCTTTTTATTTATCCTATGGATGAATGGGAAGCCTTTGAAGAGAAGCTCAGAGCATTACCACTTACAAACAAAAACGCTAGAGCCTTTTCGCGATTCTTTGTAGCTGGAGCTACCATGTGTGAACTGGACAAGCAGGGGAGAATTCTCGTACCTCAGACGTTACGTGAGTTCGCTGGTCTGGAGAAGGACGTGGTCCTGACAGGCAACTTGAACAGAGTTGAGGTCTGGAGCAAGGAGAAATGGAGCGAGAATTGCAATTTTGACGATATGGACAGCATTGCAGAGAGCATGGAAAGCATCGGTATCGTTATCTGAGCATAAAACAAGCAGAAATCCAACAGGAGACGGAAATGGAATTTAAACACAAATCTGTATTACTGGACGAGACCGTTGGCGGGCTTAACATCAAGCCGGATGGAATCTATGTGGATGGCACTTTGGGCGGCGCTGGACATGCCATAGAGGTATGCAGGAAACTTTCTGCCAAGGGGAGATTTATTGGTATAGATCAAGACCAGGATGCGATAATTGCTGCGAGTGAACGACTTGCCGCCTTTGATCAGGTGACAATCATTCGCAGCAATTATTGTTACATGGTACCGGAGCTCGCCGCAAGGGGAGTTCACAAGGTAGATGGTATTGTGCTGGATCTGGGAGTATCCTCATATCAGCTGGACAATGAAGAACGTGGATTTACCTACCGGGTAGATGCACCTCTTGACATGCGTATGGACCAGAGACAGACTCAGACCGCCAGTGACATTGTAAACGGTTACGAAGAAAGAGAACTATATCGCATTATACGCGATTACGGTGAAGATAAATTTGCTAAGAATATAGCGAAACATATTGTTGCCGCAAGGCAGCAGGCCCCGATCACCACCACAGGGCAGCTTACACAGATCATACGGGAATCTATCCCTATGAAGATACAGGCAGCAGGCGGACATCCTGCCAAGCGTACCTTCCAGGCAATCCGTATTGAGCTGAACAAGGAGCTGGATGTACTTCGGGATTCCCTTGACGGGATGATCGATCTTCTGGATGATGGGGGAAGGCTTTGTATTATTACGTTCCATTCCCTGGAAGACAGAATCGTCAAGACCATCTTCCGCAAGAATGAGAATCCCTGTACTTGTCCGCCGGATTTTCCGGTTTGCGTGTGCGGGAAGAAGTCCAAAGGAAAAGTGATCACCAGGAAGCCGATTCTTCCCAGTGATGAGGAAATGGAAACAAATCCGCGTTCTAAGAGCGCAAAACTAAGAATTTTTGAGCGAAGGATTTAAAGAAGGGTAAAAAATGGCGAAGACAGGCAGACATACTACTTCCAGAAGAAGTTCACAGAGCATGTATGTTGATGGCAACACTGTGCGTAAAGTACAGGAAGTTCCTGTAAAAAGGGAATACCGTCAGCCAGAGCATTCAGTTAGAAAGAAACAGGCAAGACCTGCACTTGGCCCAGGTCAGGAACTGACCCGCCAGGGCAAGTCTCTTTCCAGGGAAGCGCGTCGAAACCGTGCCAAGGCCAACAGCATGAACCGGAATTTTGCCATATTTCTGGGCGTGCTTGGCGTTATAGTTGTATTTTGCAGCATCAATTATCTGCGTCTGAAAACAGAATGCACAAGCAAAAGAAGCCAGGTGGCTTCCTTAGAATCCCAGTTAGCAGAGCTGAAGGAAGATAATGATGCATATGAAAGCCAGGTAACATCCAGCGAGGATCTTGAAAGAATACGAAAGATCGCGATTGGACGACTGGGAATGAAATATCCAAGCAACCAGCAGACAGAGACCTATACAACTGAGGGCGGCAGCTTTGTCCGGCAGTATCAGGAAGTAACCGGGAAGTAAGGGAATGAAGGCAGGTGTTTGATTGAGTACTTCAGGAAGAAAAGCAAAGAAAAAACCAATTAAAAAAATAAATCACACTATGAAAAATAAGCTGTCAATACTGTTCTTATGCGTATTGGGAGCTTTAGTCGTTTTATTGGGAGTTATTACCTATATCAATTTTCACAGCGGTGAAAAATACAAGAAACAGGTATTAAGCCAGGCCCAGCAGAAATACCAGAATCGTACCATACCATCCAAGCGAGGCAGTATCTACGACCGGAATGGAAACCTTCTGGCAACCAGCAACAAGGTATACAATGTAATTCTGGACTGCAGGACCATAAACTCAGAGACCGATTATATAGAGCCCACGATCCGGGCACTGGAAAATATTTTTGGAGTGGAAGAGACCGCTGTCCGAAAGGCGCTGACAGATGATGAAACAAAGGACAGCCAGTACTGGGTGATCAAAAGGGCGGCCAGTATGGATGACCAGAAAGCCTTTGAGGATTACTGTGACCTTTCCGATACTACAGGCCTTACAGCAGCAGAAATTAAGGAACGGCAGAATGTGAAGGGCGTCTGGTTTGAGGAGGATTACCAGAGAGTTTATCCTTATAATGAGCTTGCCTGCGATACACTTGGCTTCACCTATTCCAGGGACTCGGCAGATTATGGCCTGGAAGGCTATTACAACAGCAGCCTTGTGGGAATCGATGGCCGCCAGTACGGCTACCTCAACGATGATTCCAATGTGGAGCAGACTATTATTGAGGCAAAGGATGGAAACAACCTGGAAACCAGCCTGGATCTTGGCATTCAGCAAATTGTGGAAAAATGGGTGAATGCTTTTATGGAATCCACAGGAGCCAAGAACATCGGCGTGATTGTGGAGAACCCTAATAACGGTGAAATCCTTGCAATGGATGGCGGAGACCGTTATGACCTGAACGATCCCCGTGATCTTTCTGATCAGTATACAAAGGAAGAACAGGCTGCCATGAGTGATTCGGAGACCATGACGATCTTAAGCGACAGATGGAACAACTTCTGCGTTACAGATATTTATGAACCGGGTTCTGTTGTGAAGCCCATTGTTATGGCAGCAGCTCTGGAGCAGGGCAAAATTTCCACAAGCGACACATTCTACTGCGATGGATTCCAGAACTTTGGTGTGGAAGGAAATATGACTACCATCAAGTGTGCGAATATCTACGGTCATGGCATGGAGACCCTTGCAGAGGTAATTGCCAATTCCTGCAATGATGCCATGATGCAGATTGGTGCAGCCATGGGCGCAGAGAATTTCTTGAAGGCCCAGAGCACCTTCAACTTCGGAAGCAGAACCGGAATCGATCTTCCAAATGAAGGCTACGGCATTATGCATACCATTGAGACCATGAAGGAGACGGAGCTTGCATGTTCTGCCTTTGGTCAGGGATTCAGCTGCACCATGATCCAGGAGATCAATGCCATGTGCTCTGTGATCAATGGCGGCTACTACTATCAGCCCCATCTTGTTACCAAGATTAAGGACGCCAGCGGTGCTACAGTGAAAAACATCAGCCCGATCCTTCAGAAGCAGACCATTTCCGAGAGTATTTCTGCAGATATCCGCAGCTACATGCAGGCCAGTGTGGAACAGGGTACCAGTATGACCTCCAAGGTGCAGGGCTACAGCTCAGGCGGTAAGACCGGAACTGCGGAGAAATTCCCGCGAGGAAACGGCAAATATGTAGTTTCCTTCATTGGTTTTGCCCCGGTAGAGGAGCCCCAGGTGGTAATCTATGTAGTCATTGATGAGCCAAACGTGGAAGATCAGGCAAGCAGTGTTTATGCCCAGTACGTGGCACAGGCCATTCTTTCTGAGATGCTGCCTTATATGAACATTCAGCCGGATGAATCCACAGACGGAACCATTCCGGAGACAGAGCTGTGGGAGAATTTCAGCGGTTATGCGAACAATGTGTCTAATAGCCAGATCGATGAAAACGGCAATCTTGTAGACGGAAATGGAAACCTGATCGACTGGGACGGCAACCGCATTGACGAGAACGGCTATCTTCTCAACATCGATGGAAGCTACAAGATGGATGAAAACGGAGAGTATATCAAATCCGACAATCTTGAGGGAACCAGCAATACCTATACAGGCTCTGCAGGTGAGACACTGCCAGAGGCTGTTTCCGATACCAACGTCCCCGGTCCGCCGGAAGATACCACAGATCCCATCCAGGATAACAACATGGAAAGCGAAGGCATTACAAACGAAGAAGCTGGTCTTGATTGAGCAGAGATGAAACATACCCCCGCGGGGAACTGTCATATATTAATTGTGACAGTTTCCGTCGGGGGATTTTTTTATGAAAAAAGCCATGACCTTTCACAGGAAAAAAATCTGGCTGGTCTTTCTCATATGTGCAGTCATGATGCTGGGAATGATCGGCCGGCTGGTCTATCTGATGGGGTTCCGGTCAGATTACTATTACCAGAAAGCACAGGACCTTCATGAAAGAGAGAGGGACATCAAAGCCGCAAGAGGCCAGATCCTGGATGCCCAGGGGCGGGTGCTGGCAGATAATAAGACAGTCTGCACCATTTCTGTCATACACAGCCAGATCAAGGAGCCGGAAAAGGTGATCCAGATTCTGTCAAAAGAACTGGATATGGACACAGAAACCGTGCGAAAAAGAGTGGAAAAGGTATCTTCTATTGAAAGGATCAAAACCAATGTTGAGAAATCTGTGGGAGATACCATCCGGGATTACGGTCTTGAGGGCGTGAAGGTAGACGAAGACTACAAAAGATACTATCCCTACGGCTCTCTGGCCTCCAAGGTTCTGGGTTTTACAGGAGGGGATAACCAGGGAATCATCGGGCTTGAGGTAAAGTATGAAGAGGTTCTGAAAGGGGAAAATGGCAAAATTTTGACCACCACAGATGCCCGTGGTGTGGAAATAGACCAGATTGGAGAAAGCAGAAAGGATCCGGTCCCCGGTGAAAACCTGAAGATCAGTCTGGATATTGATATCCAGCAGTACGCCCAGCAGGCTGCCCTTAAGGTGATGGAAGAAAAGCAGGCCACTCGTGTGTCCATCCTGCTTATGAATCCTCAGAACGGGGAAATCTATGCCTGCGTCAATGTGCCGGAATTTGACCTGAACGATCCCTTTACTTTAAATACAGATGTGGATACTACAGGAATGACCCAGCAGGAAAAACAGGACCTTCTGAACCAGATGTGGCGAAATCCCTGTCTGAATGATACCTATGAGCCGGGTTCTACCTTTAAAATCATCACCATGTCAGCAGGACTGGAGGCTGGCGTGGTTTCTGTAAATGACCGCTTTTACTGTCCTGGCTACAAGGTAGTAGATGACCGCCGGATCCACTGTGCCAGAAGGACGGGGCACGGCTCCCAGAATTTTGTGGAAGGGGCACAGAACTCCTGCAACCCGGTATTTATCGAGGTAGGCCTGCGTCTTGGCGTGGAAAATTACTATCATTACTTCGAACAATTTGGACTGAAAAAGAAAACAGGCGTGGATCTTCCAGGAGAAGCAGGAACCATTATGCACAAAATGGAAAATATGGGAAATGTAGAGCTGGCCACAGTGGCATTCGGCCAGTCTTTTCAGATCACGCCCATTCAGCTTGCCACTACCGTAAGCTCCCTGATCAACGGGGGAAGGCGGATCACGCCCCATTTTGGAGTGTCAGTGCTAAGTGCTGACGGCCTCAGCGGAAGGAAGCTGGAATATCCGGTGGAAGAGGGCATCGTCTCTGAGAAAACCTCTGAAACTGTGCGGCAGATCCTGGAAAAAGTAGTGTCAGAGGGCTCCGGGCGAAATGCTCAGATCGAGGGCTATACAGTGGGCGGCAAAACCGCCACATCCCAGACGCTTCCCAGAAGTGCCAACCGGTACATTTCTTCCTTCCTTGGCTTTATGCCTGCAGAAAATCCACAGATTCTGGGACTTTGCATCATCCATGATCCACAGGGCGTTTACTACGGCGGAACCATTGCGGCACCTGTGATCAAAAGCATTTTTGAAGCAGTTTTATCGTCGAAAAGCAACCTATGGGTTGATTAATAAGGGGAAAAGCTTTATACTATAAGATGCTTCAAAAAACAAAAATGAAAAACGAAAGAGTTAAAGAGGTGTGAGGATGGAATTTCATATTGTGATCCCGGTGCTGATTTCTTTTGCGATCAGTGCAGTATTAGGACCTGTCATCATTCCGTTTCTTAGGAAACTGAAAATGGGACAGACAGAGCGTACAGAGGGCGTACAGTCCCATCTGAAGAAAGCCGGAACCCCGACTATGGGCGGCGTGATTTTTCTGATATCCACGATTATTACTTCATTATTCTATGTGAAAGACTACCCGAAGATCATTCCGGTGCTGTTCCTGACATTAGGCTTCGGACTGATCGGATTTCTGGATGACTACCTGAAGGTAGTGCTTCGCAGATCAGATGGACTTCTTCCCTGGCAGAAGTTCCTGCTTCAGGTGGTTGTAACCGGTATTTTCACCTTCTATCTGCTGAAATATACCGATGTATCCCTGACTATGCGCATTCCGTTCTGGGGCGGACATTATCTGAACCTTGGATGGCTTGCGGTTCCGGTTCTGTTTTTTGCCGTGATCGGAACTGTCAATGGCGTGAACTTCACAGACGGTGTTGATGGCCTTGCCACAAGCGTTACCCTGATCGTGGCAGTGTTCTTTACCGTGGTATCCATTGGAACACAGTCCGGAATTGAGCCGGTTACCTGTGCGGTTATCGGCGGACTGATGGGATTTTTGCTTTACAACGTATATCCGGCAAGCGTATTTATGGGAGATACTGGTTCCCTGGCACTTGGCGGCTTTGTGGCTGGCGTGGCCTATATGCTGCAGATGCCCCTGTTTATCCTGATCGTAGGACTGATCTACCTGGTTGAGGTACTGTCCGTTATGATCCAGGTAACATACTTCAAGGCTACACATGGCAAGCGTATTTTCAAAATGGCTCCCATCCATCACCATTTCGAGCTTTGCGGATGGTCTGAAGCCCGCGTAGTTGCAGTGTTTACCATTGTGACTGCCATCATGTGCCTGATCGGTCTTTTGGCTTTGTAAGGCATTAAGGAGGAATTTTATTATGGAATTAAAAGGAAAAAAGGTTCTGGTTTTCGGAGCCGGCAAAAGCGGCATCGGTGCAGCAGACCTTCTGGGTGCTGTAGGTGCCTGCCCAATTCTCTATGACGGAAAAGCAGACTTGGATAAAGAAAGCGTATTACATAAAACAAGCGGCAATTATGAACTTCAGATCTATGCAGGAGAGCTTCCAAAGGAGGTTCAGGACAGCCTTGACCTGGTTGTGTTAAGCCCTGGCGTTCCTACGGACCTTCCGATCGTGAAGGGCTTTTATGAGCAGGGACTTCCTGTATGGGGAGAGGTTGAGCTCGCCTATGAGACCGGAAAGGGAGAGGTTCTTGCCATTACTGGAACCAACGGCAAAACAACCACAACCGCTCTTCTTGGCAAGATCATGAAGGATGCAAGAGAGTCTGTTTTTGTAGTAGGAAATATCGGTACCCCATACACCTCCAAGGCATTGGAGATGAAAGACAACACCATTACAGTTGCAGAGATCAGCAGCTTCCAGCTTGAGACCATTTCCAAATTTGCTCCCAAGGTAAGCGCCATTCTGAACATTACAGAGGATCATCTGAACCGCCATCATACCATGGCAGAGTACATCCGTGTGAAAGAGCTGATCACCAGCAACCAGGGCCCGGAGGATGTGTGCGTACTGAATTATGAGGATGAGGTTCTCTGCGAGTTTGGTAAGCATATCGTACCGAAGACCGTATATTTCTCCAGCGCAAGAAGACTGGAACAGGGTATTTTCCTTGAGGGAGACCAGATCATTCTTCGCACCAAGACAGAAGAGATTCCGGTAGTGAAGACAGGAGACCTGAAGCTTCTTGGACTTCATAACTTTGAGAATGTAATGGCAGCAGTTGCCATGGCTTATTGCGCTGGCGTTGATATGGACAGCATCCGTAAGAGCGTCTGCGAATTTACAGCTGTTGAGCACAGAATCGAGTATGTGACAGAGAAGAATGGTGTCGCTTACTACAACGATTCCAAGGGAACTAACCCGGACGCAGCCATCAAGGGAATCCAGGCTATGAACCGTCCTACACTTCTGATCGGCGGCGGCTATGATAAGGAATCCAGCTATGACGAGTGGATTCAGGCCTTTGACGGTAAGGTAAGATACCTGGTTCTCATCGGTCAGACCAAGGAGAAAATCAAGGCAGCAGCCGAGAAGAACGGCTTCCATGATATTATCCTCTGTGAGGACTTAAAGGAAGCGGTTCAGGTGTGTGCAGACAAGGCAAATGCCGGAGACGCAGTTCTGTTATCTCCTGCCTGCGCAAGCTGGGGACAGTTTGACAACTATGAGCAGAGAGGCGAGATGTTCAAGGAGTTCGTAAGAGCTCTGTAAGAATGCATATTGACCCAGGGAGCTATTTCCCTGGGTTATTTTTACATAGGGGAAAAATCCCCAGACATAGGTGTTCATCCTCTGGCATATGCTTAAATAAGGCAGCCAGCAGGAGCAAGCTATGATCCGGGAGAAAAATCCAAAAATGAAAACAGATATGGTCCTTCTGATCCTGGTGCTGCTTCTGGCAGTATTCGGGCTGATCATGCTGTTTTCCATCAGTGAATACAATGGCAGAGTGCGTTTCGGCGACTCTGCCTATTATTTTAAAAAGCAGCTTTTTGCCACTGCCCTTGGACTTATGGCAATGTACATAGTAGCGGAAATGGATTACCGCTTTTTCGTGGGGCTGGCACCGGCTGCCTATCTTTTGTCCATGGCACTTTCCACTGCGGTTCTGCTGGTGGGACAGGAGATTAACGGTTCCAAGAGGTGGCTGAATTTTGGGCCTCTTTCCTTTCAGCCCTCAGAGTTTGCCAAGGTCGCCGTGATTCTGTTCCTTACTTGGCAGATCGAAAAGAGCAGAAAAAAGACAGCTGGCTTCTGGTTTATGTGCAGGACTATGATGACCCTGCTTCCAATCGTGGGACTGGTCGGCACCAATAACCTGAGTACTGCTATTATCATACTTGGAATCGGCGTGGTGCTGATCTTTGTATCAGACCCTGGATATGCCAGGTTTATTGGAATGGGAGCCGCCGGGGTGGCGGTGATCGCGGTGTTTCTGGCAGCGGAAAGCTACCGGCTGGAACGGCTGGCAATCTGGCGGAATCCTGAGAAATACGAAAAAGGCTTCCAGACCATACAGGGGCTTTATGCCATTGGAAGCGGCGGAATCTTCGGCAGGGGATTTGGCAGCAGCCTTCAGAAGCTGGGGTTCGTGCCGGAGGCGCAGAATGATATGATTTTTTCCATTATCTGTGAGGAACAGGGGCTTGCAGGGGCTTCTTTTCTGATCCTGATCTTCGGACTGCTTTTGTGGAGGCTGTGCGTAATTGCCCTGCACTGCCGGGATCTGGAAGGCACTTTGATCTGCAGCGGCATTATGAGTCACATGGCGATCCAGGTGATCCTGAACATTGCGGTTGTGACCAACACCATCCCCAATACAGGAATTACACTTCCTTTTGTAAGCTACGGAGGAACGTCTGTGGTGTTTCTTCTGGGGGAAATGGGGCTGGCCTTAAGCGTAAGCCGCGGCGGAATGAAATAGCTGTCTGATTGTTACTGTTCACTGGCAATGTTCCGCGAGGTGTTTTTTGTGAACAAAGTTCACAGAAAACCTGAGAATTGCGGCGCGAAATCATGCGAATGCATGATTTCTGTGCATCGCGAAGCGCGTTGCTGTGAACGGAGTGAACAGTAACGTCTGATTTTATCACCAGATTAAGAAAACTGCATACAATAAAAGGTAAGAGGCCCTTTAGGAGTGAATGGCTTGAATGACCGGATTTTCATTGAAGGGGGACACAAGCTGAAGGGAAATGTTCAGATACAGGGCTCCAAAAATGCAGCGCTGCCTATGATGGCGGCTTCTCTTTTACACCGGGGAGTGAGCGTACTGAAAGGCTGTCCGAGAATTGCGGATGTATTTTGCATGGAAGAAATCCTGCAGAATCTGGGGGCTGTAACCTGGTGGGAGGACCACGATCTGTATCTGGACTGCACCAAAGCGGACAAAACAGAGGTCCCATTTTCCTTCACAGGGAGAATGCGGTCTTCTGTGATCCTTCTGGGGGCACTTCTTGGAAGAAATAAAAAAGGCAGTCTTGGCTATCCGGGGGGATGCGTGATCGGAAAACGCCCCATTGACATGCATCTTCTGGTTCTGGAAAGTCTTGGGGCCAGGATACAGGAAGTGGCAGGGCAGTTAAGCGCAGAGTGTGAAAGAATGAAGGGAACAGAGTTCTCTTTTCCAAAAAGAAGTGTGGGAGCCACCCAGCAGGGAATTCTGGGGGCAGTGCTGGCAAAGGGAGAAACGGTTCTGGAAAACTGTGCCTGCGAGCCGGAAATCAGCTGGCTTTGTCATTATCTTCGTACCATGGGCGCGCAGATTACAGGGGACGGTACCGGGCGAATCTGCGTCAGTGGAGTGGAAGGCCTGAGGGGAGGCAGCAGTTGGGTGCCGCCGGACCGGATTGTGGCAGGAACCTATATCTGTGCGGCTGCCATTACAAGAAGTGAGATCACCCTGACCGGTCCGCCGGAGGGGGAACTTGATTCCTTTCTGGAAGTATATCGGAAAATAGGTGGACAATATAGCGGCATCGGTGGTAAACTGTTAGTCAATGGAAAAAATGTTCACAGCCCCGTAGCATTTCTGGAAACAGGCGTATATCCGGGCTTTCCCACAGACCTGCAGTCTCCTCTGATGGCGGTTCTGGCCACTGTGGAAGGCACAAGCCTTATTCGGGAAGCTATTTTTGAGGACCGCTACAAGGCAGCGCCGGAACTGGTGCGTATGGGAGCAGACATCCGGATTCTGGGAAGAGACGCTCTGATCCAGGGCGGGAAGCCCCTTACCGGCACCTTTGTAAGAGCACAGGAATTAAGAGGCGGTGCAGCGCTGATACTGGCAGCACTGGTGGCGGCCGGAACCACGGTTCTGGAAGGCTATTCTTTTGTGCGAAGGGGATATGAGCATATTTGCCAGGATCTTGAGCAGTTAGGTGCGGCAGTAAAAAGGATACAGGAATAACAGGATTATGAAATTATTCAAAAAGAATCTGATTGACAAAAAACATAAGAAAATGATTTTTTGTACCCTGGGAGCAGTTTTGCTGGCAGGCCTTGTTTTTTTCTTTTCTTATTTTCATGTAAGCAAAGTGGAAGTAATGGGAACTGCCCGTTATTCCGATGAGGAAGTAAAAAGCATGGCTCTGCAGGGTGCATTTACAGATAACTCTGTTCTTGCTGTGCTTCTTCATTCCAGGGTGGATGTGGAGGATGTGCCGTTTGTAGAGGGCTTTAACATTACCCGCCTTTCCCATAACAGCATCTGCATCAGTGTCCGGGAGAAGAAGGCAGTGGGATGCATTCCCTATCTGGACAGCTACGTGTATTTTGACCGCAATGGTATTTTTATTGAGAGTTCCCACACACGGGACGAGCTGGTTCCTTTTTTTGACGGGATCCAGGTAAGCCATGTGATCCAGGGGGAGAAGCTTCCAATCAAGGGAAGTTCGGTTCTGACTACTGCAGTGGCGCTTTCCACCATTTTCCAGAAAAATGACGTGATCCCAGATCACATAGAGTTTGACAGCAGCTATCAGATCACCCTGACCTACGGCGATGTGCAGGTTATGTTGGGAAAGGACGAGTACCTGGAGGACAAGATGATCCGGGTAAGCGCGATCCTGCCAAAGCTTTCCGGGGAAAAAGGAATCCTTCACATGGAGAATGTAACGGATTCTTCCAAGCTCATCACCTTTGAGCGAGAAGTGGACGAGGAAGATACCACGACGAGTATTGACACCACTAGTGCCTATGAGAATGCGATCGCGAACTGGCACGGCGGCTATGACGAAGAGGGGGACTATACCGGCGAGGGCGAGTATGATGCCAATATGAATTACGTAGGTCCAAAGCCTACCGAGGAAAGCATTGCGGCAAACGGTGACTGGCTGGGCGGCTATATGGAGGACGGCAGCTACACCGGATACGGACAGCTTGACAAGGATGGAAATTACGTAGGTCCTAATCCAAATGACACCAGCGACGAGGAAGATTATACGGAAGAATCCAACTGGGATGACCAGGAAGAGGACGATTATGAAGAGTAATCTTTCAATTTTCGAGAAAAAAGTGTAAAAAAACAAAATTAGTGGTTGATAAATTCCTAAAAAAAATATATGATATAGCTATATGCAGCTTGGTATGTATATGAGATGAGTGTCAAAATGAATTTTGCCACTCATTTGATACCCGGATTGTTCCGCAGCTATGCTGCTCCCACAATTCTTCAAATATTCGAAATCCGCTGATTTACTACGTAAATCGCTGCTTTCTCATATTTGGCGTGTCCCAAGCTCAAAAGCCTTATCGTGCAAGCATGAACAGCTTTTTGATCTTTTGACACTGGTATCATGTATATTGACTAAGATTAGAGATAAAGGATATAAGGTAGAAATAAAGGAGGAAGTACATTGTTAGAGATAATGTCAAATGAGGCGGAATCCTCTGCAAAGATTATTGTAATCGGAGTAGGCGGCGCCGGAAATAACGCAGTCAACAGAATGGTTGAGGAAGCCATCGGCGGGGTAGAGTTTGTAGGAGTTAATACAGATAAGCAGGCTCTGACTCTGTGTAAAGCTCCAACTGTACTTCAGATCGGTGAGAAGATTACCAAAGGTCTTGGTGCAGGAGCACAGCCTGAGGTTGGACAGAAAGCAGCAGAAGAAAGCATTGAGGAAGTAAAGCAGATCATCGAAGGTGCTGACATGGTATTCGTTACCTGCGGTATGGGCGGTGGAACCGGTACAGGTGCTGCACCGGTTATCGCAGCAGCAGCGAAGGAAATGGGTATCCTCACTGTAGGTGTTGTGACCAAGCCTTTCCGTTTTGAAGCGAAGACACGTATGAACAATGCCCTTGCAGGTATCGAGAACCTGAAGAAAGCAGTTGATACACTGATCGTGATCCCGAATGATAAATTACTGGAGATCGTGGACCGCCGTACTACTATGCCGGAAGCACTGAGAAAGGCAGACGAGGTTCTGCAGCAGGCCGTTCAGGGCATCACAGACCTGATCAATCTGCCGGCTCTTATCAACCTCGACTTTGCTGATGTACAGACTGTTATGACAGATAAGGGAATCGCTCACATCGGTATCGGTGAGGCAAGAGGCGATGACAAGGCTATGGAGGCTGTTCAGCAGGCAGTTTCTTCTCCGCTGCTTGAGACTACCATCAAGGGTGCTACACATGTTATCATCAACATTTCCGGTGATATCTCCCTTATGGATGCAAACGATGCAGCAAGCTATGTACAGGAGCTTACTGGTGAGGATGCAAACATCATCTTCGGTGCTATGTATGATGACTCTGTTGCTGATTATGCAAGAATCACAGTTATTGCTACAGGTCTTACAGACAATGCACAGGCCAACAACCCATTTGGAAGCAAGGCAAGCAATTCCGTATTTTCCAACAAGAGACCGGCTTCCACAGCATCTGCCGGCGTGAACCTGAACATGCCTAGCTTCAGCATGCCTACTATGAATGCGACACCATTCACAGCGAAGACACCATCCAGCACTGTTCAGAAGAAAGACATCCAGATTCCGGATTTCTTAAGAAACAGATAATTTATTGCAGACAAAAGACCTCCGCATGTATGTGCGGAGGCCTTTTTATCGGCAGCAGGAAATTTGAATTACTGCTTTTAGTATTCGCACTGGAAAGTGCTGCACTTTGTTTCATCACATTTTCTGGCATCATTTCCATCTACATTAATGGAAGCGGCAGTACATTTACACTTGTCATTGTAGGTGCAGCCGCAGGCTTTACAGTCAATCTGGATGGTTTCGCAGCCACAGCCATTTTTTGCACTGTTCATAGTACCCTGGCCTTTTTCCCGAAAACTGCCGCAGCAGGTTTCTTCAGCACTATGGGCACTTTCCCCCATCATATCAATTTCGCCTCTGGAACAGAGCATATCCTCGTTGTAGGCACAGGTTGTTGCGGAACATTTTAAAATAGTCATAGTTTGCCTCCTGATAGTAATGATTGTGTTATGAAACATTTTTAGTTTTTCCGGAATTATTCAAAATATACCTGTTGCTCCTTACATTATTTGGAATAAAAAATATGTGAAAAAATAAGAAAAATATCTTGACTTTCAAGAAAAGACATGGTATTATTCAACAGTACGTGATGAAAAGAAAGCAGAGTTCACTCTCACCTCAGCGCACATTTAGATGCGGCTCGGGTTCATATTGCACAGCAGCGCGTGACTTAGTTCGCGGGTGTAATAGGAGAAGTGTGGATTCTGTCCGCACTTTTTTTATGTTTGAGGAAGCATAAGAACAGGAAGTCATGTATGAGGCAGGAATTTCCTGCGAAGGGGAATGAGAGTCCAGGGGTTAGAAACTGGAATAGAACAGATCATCTATCAGGTATGGAGGTGCACAACAATTAGCAATTTAATGATCAACGAACAAATCAGAGACAAAGAGGTACGCTTAATTGGTCCGGACGGAGAACAGCTTGGAATCATGTCCGCAAGAGAAGCTATGGCCAAGGCTCAGGAGGCAGAGCTTGATTTAGTAAAGATTGCCCCACAGGCAAAGCCGCCGGTATGTAAAATCATTGACTATGGTAAATATCGCTACGAACTTGCCAGAAAAGAAAAAGAAGCCAAGAAGAAGCAGAAGACCATCGATGTCAAAGAAGTGCGTCTTTCACCAAATATTGATACCAATGACCTGAACACAAAGGCTGGGGCGGCACGCAAATTCCTTACCAAGGGCGACAGAGTTAAAGTAACACTTCGCTTCCGCGGAAGAGAGATGGCACACATGTCAAGCAGCAAGCATGTTCTGGATGATTTTGCCGAGATGCTGAAGGACGTTGCCGTAGTTGAGAAGGCAGCTAAGGTAGAAGGCAGAAGCATGACAATGTTTTTAGCACAGAAACACTAGGATGTTGCATTCATTTGGAGAGACCGGAAGGGTTCGGCCAGGCTGGATGAGGGACATTAAATAGATACGATATTAAGGAGGAAATTACAATGCCAAAAATTAAAACTTGTAGAGCAGCAGCAAAGCGCTTCAAAAAAACAGGAACAGGAAAATTAGTAAGAAATAAAGCTTACAAGAGCCATATCTTAACAAAGAAATCTCAGAAGAGAAAGAGAAATCTTAGAAAAGCTGCTGTTGTTGATTCTACTAATGTTAAGAGCATGAAGAAAGCATTACCGTATTTATAAGATATAGCATAGAAGAAGACGAACAGGAGGAAAATAAGAAATGGCAAGAATTAAAGGCGGATTAAACGCAAAGAAAAAACATAATCGTGTATTAAAACTGGCAAAGGGCTACAGAGGAGCTCGTTCCAAACAGTATAGAGTAGCAAAACAGTCTGTTATGCGTGCACTTACCAGCTCTTATGCTGGAAGAAAGCAGAAGAAACGTCAGTTCAGACAGCTCTGGATCGCACGTATCAACGCTGCTGCAAGAATGAACGGATTATCCTACAGCAAAATGATGCACGGCCTTAAAGTTGCAAACATCGACATCAACAGAAAGATGCTTGCTGAGATGGCTGTAAACGATGCTCAGGGATTCGCAGCACTTGCTGAGATCGCTAAGAAAGCAATCGCTTAATTCCATTAAGAAGATACTTTTACGGGAGATGGGAAACCATCTCCCTTTTTTATACAGAAATTTAGAACTGCTATTTAAAACAAAATAATACAAAAAATATTTATGTGTGCTTAACAGCGCACGTTTGTGCGCCGCAGAAATAACAAAAATGGCGTATTTTGGTTAATTTAACGGATTTTTCCTATCTAATTCTTAAAAAACTATAAAATTTTCTCTTGCAATCAAAAAAACAGGATGCTATAATCATAACATTAAAGTGGTAAAGAGAAGAAGTTATGGAAGCCAAAGCCGGCTGGGAAACCACCAGTGGGCTTTTCTATTATCCGTTGGTGGTAGACTTATCGGAAGGCGAGATGACAGAAGCTCTTACATAAATTAAGGAGGAGATTTATTATGAGAAATCTGAAAAAAGTACTCAGCATTACTGCAGCCGCAGCAATGGCAGTATCCACTGTAACACCTGTATCCGTATTTGCAGAGAGCGAGGAAACCTTCAAGATTGGTGTCATCGGACCTATGACAGGAGATTACGCACAGTATGGTAATGGCGTATACAACGCAGCGAAGATCGCAGCAGATGAGATCAATGCAAACGGCGGATTCAATGGATATCAGGTAGAGATTCTTGATGCCGGCGATGATCAGGGAGATCCGGAGAAGGCTGTTAATGCATATAATGACCTTCTTGACAAGGGCATGCAGATGCTTTGCGGTACCGTTACTTCCGGTGCTTGTATCGCAGTAGGTGCAGAGGCAGCTGACAGCACATTCCTCTTCACACCATCTGCAACAGCAGTAGACAGCATCACAGCTGGTGACAATGAGTTCCGTATGTGCTTCACAGACCCAATGCAGGGAACCAAATCTGCTGAGTACATCTCCGAGAACGGACTTGCTACAAAGGTAGCAACTCTTTATGATTCCATGGCTGACTACAACTCCGGTGTACATGATGCATTCGTTGCAGCATGCGGTGACTACGGCCTTGAGGTTGTAGCTGATGAAGCTTACACAACAGACAACAACACAGACTTCTCCGTACAGCTTGGCAAGATCAAAGACAGCGGCGCAGAGCTTCTGTTCCTGCCGAACTACTACTCAGACAACGCACTGATCCTTCAGCAGGCTCATGACCTTGGTCTTGACATGAAGATCTTCGGTGTTGACGGTATGGACGGTATCCTGAACGTTGAGAACTTCGATACATCCCTTGCAGAAGGCGTTATGCTTCTGACACCATTCTCCGCAACAGGCGAGGATGAGGCAACTGTAAACTTCGTAAAAGCATACGGCGATGCGAACAACGGTGAGACACCAAACCAGTTCGCAGCAGATGCATATGATGTACTTTACGCTATGAAAGCAGCAGCAGATGATGCTGGTATTACACCGGATATGTCTAACGAGGACATCAGCGCAGCTCTTTCCGCTTCCATGCTGAACATCACTGTAAACGGTCTTACAGGAGAAGCTAAATGGACAGAGGACGGCGAGTGCGATAAAGCTCCTAAGGCTTATGTGATCAAAGACGGCGTTTACGCTTCCATGGAGTAATTTCATAAGAATACAGGACAATATGCCGGGTGTCCGGCAAGGTCTTAACCATTTCCCTGATTGCGCAGGGGATGGCCGTTAGCAAAGGGGAGACGGTTACCTGTGGGTCCGTCTCCTTCTTTGCACTATGAAAAATAACTTACAAAATAACTGGAGCGTGTCTGAAAATTTACTTCCGCTTTTTCAAATTCGAGGCAACATAAAAAGATTACAGTGGAAAAA
This sequence comes from Blautia acetigignens, assembly GCF_025566865.1. Classification (NCBI taxonomy): domain Bacteria; kingdom Bacillati; phylum Bacillota; class Clostridia; order Lachnospirales; family Lachnospiraceae; genus Blautia; species Blautia acetigignens. Next base: position 319,024 of record NZ_JAOQJM010000001.1, on the reverse strand, counting down.
GAACGGGAATGAATTTTCAAACACGCTCATGGAAAAAATCCAGTTAAGAGGTGCATTATGAGTTTTATATCCTATTTAAAAGATGGTATCAGCCTGGGCAGTATCTACGCCATCATCGCCCTGGGCTATACAATGGTATATGGTATTGCAAAAATGCTGAATTTCGCACATGGCGACGTTATCATGGTTGGAGCATTTGTAATCCTGACAGCAGTCACCAAAGCCAATATGTCACCAATTTTGGCAATCATCCTTTCCGTAGTGATCTGTACCGCAGCAGGTGTTGTAATTGAGGCAGTTGCCTACAGACCTCTTCGTAAAGCATCATCCAACCTGGCAGTTCTGATCACCGCCATCGGTGTCAGCTATCTGCTTCAGAACCTGGCCCTTCTGATCTTCGGCGCAGATGCCAAGAGTTTCGTTCCGGTTATCAATGTTCCGTCACTGGTACTTTTCGGCGGACAGCTTACCGTCAAAGGTGTTACCATCGTAACTATCCTTGTATGTATCGTAATTATGGTCGGCCTTCAGCTTTTCGTAAAGAAAACCAAACCAGGACGTGCCATGCAGGCTGTCTCTGAGGACCGCGACGCTGCACAGCTGATGGGTGTCAATGTAAACGCAACCATTTCCCTTACTTTCGCAATCGGTTCCGGACTTGCCGCAATCGCAGGCCTTCTGCTTTGTTCTGCATATCCGACTCTGACTCCATATACAGGAGCCATGCCTGGTATCAAGGCATTCGTAGCAGCCGTATTCGGCGGAATCGGATCTATCCCGGGAGCCATGGTAGGAGGAATCCTTCTTGGAGTTATCGAGATCTTCAGTAAGGCATATATTTCTTCTCAGGTTGCAGACGCCATCGTGTTTGCAGTTCTGATCGTCGTGCTGCTTGTAAAACCATCTGGACTGTTCGGCAAGAACATCCAGGAGAAAGTATGAGGTGGCCGATATGAAAAAGACAGTGAACAAAACAACAAAGAATAACTTTATTACATATGGCATGGTAATCGCCATTTTCGCAGTGGTACAGATCCTTTCCTCAACCGGAAACCTGTCCCGACTGCTTACCGGACTTCTGGTTCCCATCTGCGTTTACACCATCGCTTCCCTTTCCCTGAACCTGGTAGTTGGTTATTCCGGAGAGCTGAGTCTTGGACATGCTGGCTTTATGTGCGTTGGAGCTTATTCCAGTGCTGTATTTTCCCATGTTACCAGTGATCTGATCCCGTCTGTTCCAAGACTGATCCTTGCAATCCTGGTAGGTGCAGTGGTTGCTGCTGTTTTTGGAGTTCTCATCGGTATTCCGGTACTGAGACTTCGCGGTGACTATCTGGCTATCGTAACCCTGGCATTTGGTGAGATCATCAAGAACCTGATCAACATTCTCTATGTTGGCGTAGATGACAAAGGGCTTCATGTTGCAACAAGCGCAGCCAACCTGAAGCTGGATCCAGGCGGAAAGCAGATCATCAAGGGTGCCCTTGGAGTTTCCGGAACTTCCACCCTTTACAAAGACATCAAGGATTATTTCTTCCTGATCGGCGTGATCCTGATCCTGATCGTGCTTTTCGTAATCCAGAACCTGGTAAATTCCAGAAGCGGACGTGCTATCACTTCAACCCGTGACAACCGTATCGCAGCCGAGTCCATCGGTATCAACGTAACAAAGAACAAGCTGCTTGCATTTACCATTTCCGCTGCAATTGCAGGAGTGGCTGGCGTGCTTTATGCCCACAACCTTTCCATGCTGAAGGTTTCTATCTTCGATTACAATATGTCCATTACCATTCTGGTATATGTCATCCTTGGAGGAATGGGAAATCTTCGCGGAAGCATTCTCGCAACCATCGTGCTTTATGCACTTCCTGAGCTGCTTCGTGGATTCTCCACATACCGTATGCTGATCTATGCAATCGTTATGATCGCAATGATGCTGTTCAACTGGGCTCCTGCTGCAAGAGATTTCAGAAGCCGTATTGTTGAGAAGATCAAAGGTCATGGCAAAGAAAAGGAGGCGGCTTAATTATGGCAATGTTAGAGGTAAACAATCTTTCCATCCAGTTTGGCGGTCTTCACGCTGTAGATAATTTTCATATGAAAATTGAGAAAGGCGAGCTGTACGGCCTGATCGGACCAAACGGTGCCGGAAAAACAACGGTATTCAACCTTCTCACAGGTGTATACAAGCCTAATGAGGGAATTATCAAGCTGGACGGACAGGACATTACAGGAAAAAGCATTATCGACATCAACAAGGCAGGTATTGCCCGTACCTTCCAGAATATCCGTCTTTTCAAGGATATGACAGTGCTGGACAATGTTAAGGCAGGCCTGCACAACCATCATAAATATTCGACCCTTACCGGAATCTTAAGACTTCCGAAGTACTTCAAGGTGGAAAAAGAAATGAACGAGCGTGCCATGGAGATCCTGAAGGTGTTTAACCTGGATCAGGAAGCAGAGCTTCTTGCGGGAAACCTCCCTTATGGTAAACAGCGTAAGCTGGAGATCGCCAGAGCACTTGCCACAGATCCCAAGCTTCTTCTTCTGGATGAGCCTGCAGCAGGTATGAACCCCAATGAGACACAGGAGCTGATGGATACCATTCGCTTTGTAAGAGACCATTTTAACATGACGATCCTGCTGATCGAGCATGATATGAAGCTGGTTGGCGGTATCTGCGAGGAGCTGACCGTACTGAACTTCGGACAGGTTCTCTGTCAGGGCGAGACCTCTAAGGTTCTCAAAGACCCGACTGTTGTTACTGCATATCTGGGCGAATAAGGAGGAAATATAGAAATGGCAATGTTGGAAGTAAAGGATTTACACGTATATTATGGTGTAATTCAGGCTCTGAAAGGAATTTCCTTTGAGGTAAACCAGGGAGAGGTCATCGCCCTGATCGGTGCCAACGGTGCAGGAAAAACCACTACACTGCAGACTCTTACCGGACTTCTTTCCGCAAAAGAAGGTTCCGTTGTTTTTGAAGGAAAAGATATTACCAAAGTTCCGGCGCATAAGATCGTTGAGATGGGAATCGCACATGTTCCGGAAGGACGCCGCGTATTCGCAGACTTAAGTGTTTATGAGAACCTGATCATGGGTGCTTATACACGTAAGGACAAGGCAGAGATCCAGGAGAGCCTTGTCGGCGTATACAAGCGTTTCCCAAGACTGGAAGAGCGTAAAGGACAGCGCGCCGGTACTCTTTCCGGCGGTGAGCAGCAGATGCTTGCCATGGGACGTGCCCTTATGAGCAAGCCAAGACTGATCGTAATGGACGAGCCTTCCATGGGGCTTTCTCCGATTTTTGTAAATGAAATTTTTGATATTATCCGTGTGGTAAGCGAAGGCGGCACCACTGTACTTCTGGTAGAGCAGAATGCCAAGAAGGCACTTTCCATCGCAGACCGTGCTTATGTCCTTGAGACCGGCAAGATCACCATGAGCGGAAAAGCAAGCGACCTGCTCAATGATGAGGCTGTACAGAAGGCTTATCTTGGAGAATAAATCCATTTGAAAATTAATCCGGCAAGGCAGCAAAAAGGAGCTTTGCCGGGATAATAAGGAGGAGAAATATGGACAATTTCGTAATTACCATTGCAAGACAGTACGGAAGCGGCGGACGTACCGTAGGTGAAATGCTTGCGAAGAAATTAGGAATTGGATATTACGACAAGGACATCATCCGCATAGCATCCGAGGACAGCGGTATTCACGAGACTCTTTTCGGAAGAGTGGACGAGTACACAAGTGCCAGACGCCCGCTGTTTGGCAAAAAAGGAATTTACAGCGGAGAGCTGATTCCGCCTCAGAGCAAGGATTTTACCTCTGATGAAAACCTGTTTAATTATCAGGCAAAAGTGATCCGCGAGCTGGCGGAGAAGGAATCCTGCGTGATCATCGGAAGATGTGCTAATTTTGTGCTGAAGGATTATCCAAATGTACTTCGCGTATTTGTTCATGCAAACTGGGATTTCCGTATGGAAAAAGCTGCTGAGAAGCTGAGCATGAGTACCAGGGAGATTGAGAAATTCCTTCAGAGGGATGACAGGCGCAAGGACGAGTACTACCGCAGATTTACAGGCCAGGAGTGGAAGGATGCCACCCAGTATGACCTGTGCCTGGACAGCAGCAAGCTTGGCTATGACAAGTGCATCGAGGAAATCGAGAACCAGCTGAACATGCTGAAGAACAAATAAGTTCTTCCTTTGGGCAAACTGAAATAAGAAGAATCACAGAGCATCGGCTTTTTCAAAAAAGAAATTGTCGGTGCTCTTTTCATAGTCTGAAGAAAATCCACATATATTATCAGGAAAGACAGATGTCAGGCGGCGAAGAGATGAAAGTAAAAACAGGGCATCTGGTGATGTGGGTGCAGGGGCTGGTTCTGGTTCTTTTGTGCGCAAGGCTGGGGGCTGGAGCTATTCTGGAAAAGGAAGGGGAGACGGGAACGGCGGGAGAGGAAGCCGTACAGCTGACAAATGCAGCAAAAAACGGAGACGCGAAGGCAGATTTTGATCAGAACCGGGGATTGGTTCAGGAAAAGAAAAGAGTAGCTCTGACCTTCGATGATGGTCCAAGCAGCAAGTATACGCCCCTGCTTCTGGAGGGACTGAAAGAAAGAGGCGTCCATGCCACCTTTTTTCTTATGGGGAAAAATATAGAGGGAAAAGAAGAACTGGTGAAGCGGATGCAGGCAGAAGGACATCTGATCGGGAACCATACCTACAACCATGTGGAGCTGTGCAAAATCTCCAAGGAGGCAGCCCGAACAGAAATCGAAGCCACCAATCAGGAAATTTACGATATCACAGGAGAATATCCCATGTGGCTTCGTCCGCCTTACGGGGAGTGGCAGAAGAATCTGGACTTTTATGTGAACATGTTTCCGGTTCTTTGGGACATTGACACATTGGACTGGAAAAGCCAGAATGTGAATGCGGTGATGCAGATCGTGGAATCAGAGATTGAGGATGGGGCGGTGATTCTGATGCACGACGCATATCAGAGCTCTGTGGATGCAGCCCTTCAGATCGTGGATCTGCTGACGGCACAGGGGTATGAGTTTGTGACTGTGGATGAACTGGTGCTGCCGTGAGAAAATGCAAAGAAAAAGATTTGCCTAAATTGGGAAGATGGATTATAATTAGAACAAATGTGCGGTATAATACATCTGAGTAAGAAACAAAAAATGGAGAAAATACATGGATTTATTTGAATATGCAAAAGCAAAGACAATGGAGAATGAGTCGCCGCTGGCTTCCAGGCTTCGTCCTACCCGTCTGGAGGAAGTTGTAGGGCAGCAGCACATTGTAGGAAAGGATAAGCTGCTTTACCGGGCAATTAAGGCAGATAAGCTGACTTCTGTTATTTTTTACGGACCTCCGGGAACCGGCAAGACCACCCTTGCCAAGGTCATCGCCAATACCACCAGCGCAGATTTTACCCAGATCAATGCCACTGTAGCCGGCAAGAAGGACATGGAAGAGGTGGTGAAGCAGGCTCAGAATGCCCTTGGCATGTACGGAAGGAAGACCATCCTTTTTATCGATGAGATCCACCGCTTCAATAAGGGACAGCAGGATTATCTTCTGCCATTTGTGGAGGATGGCACCATTATCCTGATCGGTGCAACTACAGAGAATCCTTATTTCGAGGTAAACGGGGCTCTTTTGTCCCGGTCTATTGTGTTCGAACTGAAGGCGCTGGAAATTCCGGAGATTAAGGAACTGATTCTTCGGGCTGTCAATGACAAAGAGAAAGGCATGGGAAGCTATGGAGCAGTTCTGGACGAGGATGCCCTGGAGTTTCTTGCAGATATGGCAGGAGGAGATGCCAGAAGCGCTTTAAACGCCATAGAGCTGGGGATTCTGACGACTCCCAGGTCTGATGACGGCAAGATCCATATTACACTGGATGTGGCTTCTGAGTGTATCCAGAAGCGTGTGGTACGCTATGATAAGAACGGAGATAACCATTACGACATTATTTCCGCATTCATTAAAAGCATGCGCGGCTCAGACCCGGATGCTGCAGTGTATTATCTTGCGAAGATGCTGTATGCAGGGGAAGATGTGAAGTTTATTGCAAGACGTATTATGATCCTTGCTTCCGAAGATATTGGAAATGCAGATCCCCAGGCCCTTGTGGTGGCAACTGCTGCGGCGCAGGCAGTAGAGCGGGTAGGCATGCCGGAATCCCAGATCATCCTTTCCCAGGCTGTTGCTTATATGGCATGCGCGCCGAAGAGCAACGCCGCTGTGAATGCGATCTTTGCAGCGATGAACAGCGTGAAGCGCACCAAGACCACAGTGCCTGTACATCTCCAGGATGCACACTATGGCGGGCATGAGAAGCTGGGTCATGGAATCGGCTATAAGTATGCCCACGATTATCCGAATCACTATGTACAGCAGCAGTATCTTCCAGATGAAATTAAGGATGAGAAATTCTATGAGTTGTCCGATATGGGATATGAGAAGAAATTGAAAGAGCATATGGAATTTATACGAAGAAATAAACAGTAGAAGTGGTAATAAAATGGAGGAGCTTTACAGAAGCCCCTCCATTATTTTTGCATATATTTCTTCGTATTTCTTCGGCCATTGCTTACACATTGCCTTGGCTGCCGTAAGGGATGGTGCCGCAAGAGAAAGATCAATCACGGAAGCTCCCTTCTGCAAAAGCTGCAGGTGCACCACATATTCCCCCTGGTTATTGATGTAGTAGTCCGCAGGAGCCTTAACCTGGTTCTTGGCGGAAGCACCTCTGGCAGCTAAATACTGCAGCACCTCGGTGCGGATGTCCTGGGAAATATCATTCTCAAAATAGGTAAGCGTGTTTTTGCCATCTTCAGTGAGATAATAATAGGAAGTATTGGAAATGGTACGCTTCTCGATCAGCTCCGTCTCCTCAAGCTCGGAAAGAGCCTGCTGCAAATGGAAATAATTGGTGTATTCCCGGTCCAGAATAAATTCAGAAATCTCGGAATTGGTAATGGGAGAGGATGAATTTCGAAGCATATATAAAATGATCAGCTTGTAAACAGTAAATGGTGTTGCCATTTTCAAGCCTCCTTTCTGGCTTTTCCCTGAAAACTCTGTCTTTCCTTCAATCGGTGGTGAAGAAGATTGAGGACTTCTCTTTTGCGGCTTGCCCATAAAGGTGCAATGAGCAGATCTTTTGGGCCGTCCCCGGTAACCCGGTGGATCACAATGGACGGGTCCAGATGCTCCAGACAGTCGATTACAAGGTCAATGTATTGGTCTCGTTCCAACACTTTAAATTTCCCGGCAAGATAATCATATGCAAGGTCGGTGCCTTTCAGAACATGGAGAAGCTGCAGCTTAATGCCCTGGATGTCACAGGCACTTAAGTAATCCATAGTTGCCAGCATATCTTCCCTATTTTCCCCCGGAAGTCCGAGAATGGTGTGCACCACCACTTCAAGTCCTGCCTTTCGAAGCCTGCAAAGTGCATCCTCGAAGCAGGAAAGAGGATAGCCCCGGCGGATATAGGCGACAGTAGATTCATGGATGGTCTGCAGTCCAAGCTCTACCCAGACGGGCTTTCTTTTATTCAGGCGAGAGAGAAGTTCTATCACATCCTCTCCCAGGCAGTCTGGACGGGTGCCGATGGAAAGCGCCACAATCCCTGGATGGGAAATGGCTTCTGTGAAAATCCGCTCCAGATAAGGAACCGGAGCATAGGTATTGGTATATGCCTGGAAATAGGCAATATATTTGTGGATTGGACGCTTGGCGGACAGCATTTCAATCTGGCTGTCAATCTGCCTGGTGATGGAAAGGGCTGCGCTTGCGGCGAAATCTCCGCTGCCCCCTTCACTGCAGAAAATACAGCCGCCGTGCCCGATGATGCCGTCCCGGTTGGGACAGCTCATGCCTCCGTTCAGTGTAACCTTGTAAACCTTTTCCCCGAACCGTTCCCGCAGCATATAGTCAAGGGAATGATAGGGCTTGCCGTTCCAGTTATTCATCGCACATCAGGATCCTGGCTGTGATCTACTATACAATCCGGATCTGGTTCGCTGGTTTCCTCCGGGATGTATTTGTCAAAAATTTTCACAAAGAAATGTGAATTGATGTAAGCAATTCCGGAAAATCCAAGGAGCACCAGAAGCAGGATCACGGTAGACTGGAGCTGGGCGCTTGGAATAAAGAATGCCAGGGCCGGTGCAGCAGAGATCAGGATCATCAGTGCTGTATAAGGAAGATGACGGATGGACATCAAAAATGCGTTGGTAAAGGTGTTCTTGATAGTGTTGTAAAATTTGGCAAGTACCGGGTAGATGTACATGAAAAGCATCAGGTAAACCACCAGGATCATCATGAAGATCACCAGGAGTACCTTGCCAAGGGAGCCTGCTGTGCCGCGGCAGATGCTGATGTCAATGGCAAGGAGAACTGCGGCAGCCAGCATGATCAGATTGATGACGATGCCCTGCTTCAGATTCTGCTTAAAGGATTTGAAAAAGCCGCGTACAATGTAGGATTCTTCATTGCGTACCATCTTCATTGTGACATAGAACATGGCAGAAATGGAAGGGCCGATTGTAACAATTGGGATACAGCAGACGATGCACAGAATATTCAGAATGATAAGATCTGCTACTCTGCTCATAAAGGTGAAAAATTTGTTATCCATGTTGAAGAAACGATCCATTCATATACTCCTCTTTTCTGTTTGTTGTAAAGCCGGAATCAGTCCCGGCGTTATAGCTTATGCAATAGTATAACGAATCTGTGGAAAAAAAGCAATTTGAAAATCAAAATGTATAAAATTTTCACAAAAAAATATTCTCGAAATTGCTTGCTTATCACACGTTAGCGTGTTAAAATAGTAATTATTGAAAATAGAATAGCAACAATTAAAGATAGAAAAAGGAGTAGCGAAATGAGTAAAAATATCAGAACTGAGGCAGTTGACCATCTTTTTGAGGCCATACTTTGTCTGAAGGATAAGGAAGAGTGCTACACTTTCTTTGAGGATGTGTGTACCATTAATGAGCTTCTTTCTTTATCCCAGAGATTTGAGGTTGCCAAGATGCTGATGGATAAGAGAACTTATCTGGACATCTCTGAGAAGACAGGTGCTTCCACAGCGACCATCAGCCGTGTAAACCGTTCCCTGAACTATGGTAATGACGGCTACGACATGGTATTTAAGAGAATGGAAGAGAAGAAGGAGCAGAATCGTCCGCTGGACCAGAAGGACGAATAAGGAGCTTTGAAGTTCCCGCTCTGGAAATGACAGACAATAGAACAGGACTTACATGCACGAAAGAAAACCCGCGGATCATTGGATGGTGATTCGCGGGTTTTGTGGCGGTGTAGGGAGAGAAGTTTTATTTCTCTTTTGTTTTCTTGGAGGATTTATCCTCTGCGGGGGAGATGTCATCGATCATTTTCTCAATGATCATCTTCTTGATGTAGACGTCGAAGCTCATCAGGCAGATAAAGCTGAAGCGCTTTAAGAATTCCTGGTCCTCCTCGTCTGCATCCTGGAAGGTAGCGCTGGAGAAACGGTAGTCCTTGAGGACATTCTTGATCAGCTGGTCGATCTTGCGGTTCTCCATGCCGAATACTTCATTATATACATAGGTCATGTCCTTGCCTGGCTCGCCCTTGAAATACTTCTCCGTGATAGGACCCAGAAGCTTCTGGATGTCTGTGATGGACAAAATATTCTTAAAATAATAGATGAAGATCAGCATGAGAAGATGATCCTTGGAATAACGCTTCTTCTCCGGGGAAGGGAGCAGGTTGTTCTTCGCATAATTGTTGATCATGGTCTTGGTGAGGATCTTGTCGTCCTCGTGGCGCTTGGTGGATGCAAGCTGATCTTCCATGAAGGTTGTGACCTGATCCATGTAAAGATCAATGTTCGGGAGATCTTCCGGCTTTATATAATCCATTCCGGAAATGTGGTCCAGAATGCTTCTGAATACGGATTTATCGTCTTCTGTCATTTTTTTATCACCTCTGCTCCCTATTATATAGTTTTTAAAACTACTTGTAAACTGTTTTTTTCAGTTTCTGTAAAAATGGAAGAGGGAAACCGAAACTATGTTTGCTTTTTTGCATGCGCGGGGTTGTGGGAAAAGAGGATTTCATGTATAATGAATTTTACTGTTATGGTTACCCATATGAGACAATGAACCTGGAATTTTATATAGGAGAAAATAGATGAGCATATACGATACATTAAATCCGCCGCAGCGCGAGGCAGTGGCGCAGACTGAAGGACCGGTTCTGATTCTGGCTGGTGCAGGGTCAGGCAAGACCAGAGTGCTGACTCACAGAATCGCCTACCTGATGGAAGAGATGGGGGTCAATCCATGGAACATCCTTGCTATCACTTTTACCAACAAGGCAGCCCAGGAGATGAGAGAACGTGTGGACAAGCTGGTGGGATTTGGTTCCGAGAGCATCTGGGTGTCTACCTTCCATTCTGCCTGCGTGCGGATCCTGCGCAGACACATTGACAATCTGGGATATGACACCAATTTTACCATCTACGATACAGATGACCAGAAATCCCTGATGAAGGATGTGTGCAGGAAGCTGAACATTGATACCAAGGTGTATAAGGAGCGGTCCCTTCTGGCTCAGATTTCCCATGCCAAGGACGAACTGCTGACGCCGGATGATATGGAGATGAAGGCAGCAGGGGATTATAATATGAAGAAAGTAGCCTCTGTTTACCGGGAATATCAGGCTGCCCTTCGCAAGAACAACGCCCTGGATTTTGATGACCTGATCGTGAAAACTGTGGAACTTTTCCAGAACTGCGGCGCTGTGTTGGAGTACTATCAGGAGCGGTTCAAATATATTATGGTAGACGAGTACCAGGATACCAATACTGCGCAGTTTAAATTTATCAGCCTTCTGGCACAGAAATATGAGAATCTGTGCGTGGTGGGTGATGATGACCAGTCTATTTACAAGTTCCGCGGGGCAAATATTGGGAATATCCTTGGCTTTGAGCGTGTTTTTCCAGATGCAAAGGTAATCCGCCTGGAGCAGAATTACCGCTCCACCAAGAACATTCTGAACGCTGCCAACCAGGTGATCGCCAATAATACCGAGCGTAAGGCCAAGACTTTGTGGACCGAGAATGAAGAGGGCAGCAAGGTGCATTTCCGGCAGTTTTTCAATGCTTATGAGGAGGCGGAATATGTAGCAGGGGAGATTGGCAGGATGAAGAGGGAAGGAATGGGAAGCTATCGGGACTGCGCCATTCTTTACCGCACCAATGCTCAGTCACGAATTTTTGAGGAGAAATTTATTGCAGCCAACATTCCCTATAAGCTGGTAGGCGGCGTGAACTTCTACGCCCGTAAGGAAATCAAGGATCTTCTGTGCTATCTGAAAACCATTGACAATGCCAGAGATGACCTTGCTGTGCAGAGAATCATCAATGTGCCCAAGCGCGGAATCGGTGCCACTACACTTGGACGTGTCCAGGACTATGCAGACAATATGGGAATCAGCCTGTATGAGGCTCTTCGGGTGGCAGAGGAGGTTCCTTCCATTGGAAGAAGCCTATCCAAGATCGACGGTTTTGTTACGTTTATCCAGAGCCTGAAGAGCAAGGCGGATGTGCTTTCTGTGGAAGAACTGCTGCAGGAGGTGATTGATGATACCGGATATGTGGCAGAGCTGGAAGCTGAGGATACGGAGGAATCCAGGGCCAGAATCGAGAACATTGACGAGTTGATTTCCAAAACTGTGGCTTATCAGGAGGCTATGGAAGAGCAGAATCAGCCTGCTACACTTTCCGGTTTTCTGGAAGAAGTGGCGCTGGTTGCCGATATTGATACGGTAGATCCGGACCAGGACTATGTACTGCTTATGACCTTACATAGCGCCAAGGGCCTGGAGTTCCCAAAGGTGTTTATGGTGGGAATGGAGGACGGCATTTTCCCAAGCCATATGACCATCAGCTATGGAGATGACGGAGAACTGGAAGAGGAGCGCAGGCTCTGTTATGTGGGAATTACCCGTGCCATGAAGGATCTGACGCTGACATGTGCACAGCAGAGAATGATCCGCGGGGAAACCCAGTACAATAAGGTTTCCCGTTTTGTAAGAGAGATTCCCCGTGAGCTTGTAGATCTGGGACATACTATCCAGGAGAAAAAGCCGAAGGCCGAGGATCTGATCCCAACTCCTACCAAGTATTCCAAGATGAAGGAGATTCTCCAGAGCCGTAACTACAAACCAAGGGAATTTAAGGTGACCAAATCCGGTTCCCTAGATTATGAGGTTGGAGATACGGTTCGCCATATTAAATTCGGCGTGGGAATCGTAAAGGAAATCGTGGAGGGCGGCCGGGACTACGAGGTTACGGTGGAATTTGACAAGGTAGGCGTCAAGAAGATGTTCGCAAGCTTCGCCAAGTTGAAGAAAATATAATTGTGCGCCCTGCGATTAGCGCTATGCTTTGAAACGAAAAATTCAAAATAAAAAGATTAACTATGGTAAAATGGTAGCAAAAGTGGTATAATAAATAAACCTGATGAAGATTGCAATAAATGTAAGTCGGGTGCCGGAGACTTTTTGAATACGCTCTGGTGTTTCGGTGCAGAAGTTAGTTGGCTATTTTAGGAAACTGCTTCAGAATGCACATGCAAGCTATATGAAAGAGAGGATGGTATCACATGAACATTAAAATGGATAAGCTCGAGGAATTATTATCATTACTTAAGAAAAAAGAAGAAGAGAAGCAGAAAAATACAGTCCTCTGGGTACTGGCAATCGTTGGTGCTGTAGCTGCTGTTGCAGGAATTGCATTTGCAGTATATCGCTTCTTTGCACCGGATTATCTTGAGGATTTCGAAGAAGATTTCGATGATGACTATGACGATTATTTCGAGGACGAAGAGAAATGATTAAGGATTAACGAATGAGGTATACGGGCATATGGCATTTATGCTCTCCCGTATACCTTATTTTTTTACGGAGGAATTATGAAAAAAGGCGAGATTTACGAAGGGGTTATTGAGAAAGTGGATTTTCCCAATAAGGGATATGTAAATATAGATGGAGAAAAAGTAATTGTAAAGAATGGAATTCCGGGACAGAAGGTCCGTTTTATGATCAACAAGAAGCGTTCCGGCCGGGTGGAGGGAAGACTTCTGGAGGTTCTGGAGAAATCACCTCTTGAGGTGCGGGAACCTGTCTGTAGCATTTTCCCTGCCTGCGGAGGCTGTATGTATCAGACCATGTCTTACGAAGAGCAGCTGAAGATGAAAGAAAATCAGGTGAAGAGTCTTCTTCAGGCAGCAGTTGGGGAGGACGTGGATCTTCACTGGGAGGGAATCCATGGAAGTCCCATTGAGTTTGGATACCGGAATAAGATGGAATTCTCTTTTGGGGATGAGTTTAAGGACGGTCCCCTGTCTTTGGGACTTCACAAGAAAGGAAGCACCTATGATGTGCTGACTGCATCCGATTGTAAGCTGGTGCATCCGGACATGACTGCCATTCTTTCCTGCGTGCTGGACTTTTTCACAGAGCTTGGAGCTGTACATTATAAGAAAATGCAGCACACCGGATATCTGCGCCATCTGCTTCTTCGAAGAGGGGTAACCTCCGGAGAGATTCTGGTTCACGTGATTACCACAAGCCAGGCCCAGTACGACTATGCGCCGCTGGTTTCCAGACTGCTCGCCCTTCCTCTTGAGGGCAAAATCGTGGGGATCATGCACATCATCAACGATTCCCTGTCTGATGTGGTGCAGAGCGATGAGACGCAGATTCTTTATGGACAGGATTATTTTTATGAGACACTTTTGGGCTTGCGCTTTAAGATCAGCACCTTTTCCTTCTTCCAGCCGAACTCTCTGGCAGCAGAAGTACTGTATTCCATTGTGCGGGATTACATTGGGGATACCAAGGATAAGGAAGTGTTTGACCTTTACAGCGGCACCGGAACCATCGCCCAGCTTCTTGCTTCTGTAGCGAAAGAAGTGATCGGCGTGGAGATTGTGGAGGAAGCTGTAGAAGCAGCCAAAGTAAACGCTGCCCTTAACGGCCTGACCAATTGCCGTTTCATCGCCGGAGATGTACTGAAGGCGCTGGATGACCTTACCGAGAAGCCGGACATGATCGTCCTGGATCCCCCACGCGACGGCATCCACCCCAAGGCTCTTCCAAAGATCCTTGCATACGGCGTAGAAAACATCGTCTACATCTCCTGCAAACCCACCAGCCTGGCCCGGGACCTCCCCTCCTTCCTCGCCGCCGGCTACCAGATCCAGCGCACCTGCAGCGTGGACCAGTTCTGCGAGACGGTACATTGCGAGACAATTTGCCTCTTGAGCAACCGAAAACCAGATGCACAGTAAAATCAGTGCGAATATGGAAGATTATTATTGCAATGTGTTAGCTGATAATGTATCTGATTTTTTTAGGGAGAAAATGATTTATGAACAAAGAAAAAACAGATATGCTTATTTATACGACAGAGGATGGTCTGACAAAAGTTGAAACAACTTTTGATGGTGATTTCAAGGAATTATTGCTTAGAAATTTGGCAATTAAGCAGATGGATACATTAGACCGTATCAATTTATCAGCAGTTTCGGCACTTCCTGGAGGTGCTATGTAAATGAAAGAAAAATAAAAGTATATTTATACACCAGTATTTCCATAACCATGTGGATAAATGGATATTCTGTGGATATCTGACTTATCCAAATTATGATTCGATTGAAAACATCTATCAGAAATGGTAGATGTTTTTTGATGCTTATATTTTTCTAAAAGATAAAATTGAAAAAATGAGAAAAAGAGCATATAATAAAAGTTAGTTGCAACGTACTGCAAAAACGTGGATGAAATAAAAGCGGGGAGGAAAGTTATGTCATATTCAGAGGATTTGAAAGCATTTGCGGCTTCACACAAATATGAAGATGTGATGGTTGATGGTGCGAAATTTCATTATGTATTAAACGGCAGGAAGGACAGCCAGACGCTCGTCATGCTGAACGGCGGCATGAATACGCTGGAAATGTGGATGAACTATGTGGATGCCTTTTCGGAAGATTACCAGGTACTGCTTTTCGATTACCCACAGGAGCTTCGGACCAACCAGGAACTGGTAACGGGCATGCATGCCTTTTTCAGGAAAATTGGCGTAAAAAAACCAATCTTTGTAGGAGCCAGTGACGGTGGAATGGTGGCGCAGATTTACATTCAGAAATACCCGGGTGAGGCAGGGGGAATGGTTCTGGTTTCCACCGGCGGAATGGATGCCGAAACCTTGAAAACTTTGAAAAAGAAGTATTTCTTTGCCCCGGTCATGCTCTGGTATATGAAGCACTGCAATTATGAAAAACTGAAGCCAAAACTGATCAAAGCAGGAATGAGCCATATCCGCAATGAAAGCAAGGAAGAGATTGCCTACGCCCAGGATATGTTTGAAATCATATTTAAAGATTACACAAAAGAGAAAGATGTACATATCTCTGGTTTGCTGGCAGATCTGATGAACCAGACTCCTGTTACAGCAGAAAATTTCCAGCAGCTGAAAGGAAAAATCCTTCTGATTCTTCCAGACCAGGATTTCTTTTCCGGCAAAATGCAGGAGAACCTGATTCGTCTCATGCATGATCCGAAAATTACATATGTTTCCGGAGGTCATCTGTCTACGATTTTGAAGTCGGAGGATTACGTGCGTACAATCCGCGATTTTCTGAAAACCTTTGAAAATTAGGGGGAACATCAGAAATGAATAATGAGAAAATCAAACCCAAATTAAACGGCACCGCCGAAACCATGCTTCAATGCTTTTATGCCCGTGCCATGCACAGCAAAAATCCCAAAAACAAATTTCACGATGCCAAGGCAGAGGAACTGATCGACCGTCTGGATTACGATTTCAGCAATGCAAAAAAAGATACCGCCATGAGCGGCGGAATTGTGGCAAGGAGCGTTGTTTTTGATGAACTGGTCAGTGAGTTTATTTCCAAATACCCGGACTGCACTGTGGTGAACATTGCCTGCGGACTGGACACCCGTGCATACCGTATGGACAATGGAAGGCTCACCTGGTATAACCTGGATCTGCCGGAAACCATAGAGGTGCGCGATTCAATCTATCAGGAAAAGGGCAGGATTTCAACGATCGCCTGCTCTGTTTTGGACGAAAAATGGGTGGAGCAGGTCAAAGTGCGGGGCAAAATGCTGTTTATCATCGAGGGGCTTACCATGTATATGACTGCAGACGAAGTAAAGAAGATGCTTGCAATTATACGGGATCATTTTGACAATGCCTATGTATGCATGGAAACCCTGTGTCCTTACTTCGTGAAAAAAGAAGGAATCGAGAAGTCCATCAAAGCTACCGGAGCCACCTTTACCTGGGGTGCCAACTGCTTTGACGACCTGGGAGACATTGCCGCAGGTTTCCGAAAAGTAAAAGACGACAACATCGTCCGCGGCATGCTAACCCTGACCCCTCTGTACGGCCTGGTAGCCTGGATGCCTATTGTGAAGAAATTCGCACAGAAGATTCTGGTATTTGAGAAAGCATAAAGAACAAACAAATTTAGAAAATATTACAGACAGCAGGTGGATTTTCGCCCGCTGTCTGTTTTCCGCTTGGAAACCTTAACTTATTTCATTTTATTGTAACTTCATCTTTTAATTTTTTTAGCTTCACTGTGCAGTGCACGATCAGATAAACATAAAATACAAGCAGGATACTGCAAATTACACTAAAAATAATATTACCTACACTTTCGGCAGAGATTCTTGTGGCGTTTGGAACCACGGCGCACAGGAAAATGGCCAGAA
Organism: Blautia acetigignens; assembly: GCF_025566865.1. NCBI lineage: Bacteria > Bacillati > Bacillota > Clostridia > Lachnospirales > Lachnospiraceae > Blautia > Blautia acetigignens. Next base: position 302,195 of record NZ_JAOQJM010000001.1, on the reverse strand, counting down.
TCGGGAGTAAGCGGACTTTGATCACATGCGCAATCATAGCGGCACGGGATTCATTATCAGAAAACAGCTCGCCGTCATTTTCTGTATGTACCTCTGCAGCTGGCTTCCTAAAATATAGCCATCCTACACAATGTTCGAAATATTCCCAGTTATAATCTTTCATCATTTGCATATAATCTGCATTTTCTCCGTTGTTTTTGAAATCAAGACGGTAGATTACATCCTCTGGCTGGCATTTCTCGAAATGATAGAAACAGGGCGGAACCATTTTCACAAGCTTCCATCCACTTTGGTGTTCTTTTCTCAGCCAGATTTCTTCTTCATTAAAGTCGGCAATTGTGTAAAATCTGATTTTAACTTTGGTCTCGCTCATACTATATTTCCTCCATGCTGTTTCTATACAGTCGTTTAATGCGCTGAATTTCCAGATCCAGTATTTCCCGTCCAAGAGGGGTGATCTGGTATAATTTTCGTTTCTCTTTTTCAGCAAAAAAGGCGATAAGCCCATCTTTTTCCATTTTGGAAAGAGTTCCGTACATAGTTCCCGCACTGATGGAAACTTCTCCATCTGTCATCTTTTTCACCTGCAGCCCAATTCCATACCCATGCTGCGGCTTCTGCAGACAAAAAAGAATGTAAAACCCTGTTTCCGTCATGGGAACATAAATCCTTTTTAATTTACTGTCCATATGTCCTCTTATACATTTTATTTCGATGTATCGAACTTCGATATAATGATTATATCGAGATTCGATATATATGTCAATGAAAATTTTGCACAATATAAGAATAAAAAATATTTAATGCGAACAATAGAGCATACATTTTTCTTCCAGCAACTTAAAATTGCAGCATCTCATAGCAAGGGAAGAGTCAGGCTTGGCAATGCATTTTTGATATAACTTCAGGGCTTTTGCGTGCAATGTGGTTTGAAGCTTATCAATTAGGTATTTTTCTTTTTGCAAAAGATATATATAATCTGTTTTTTCTTTGGAATTTTTAAAAGAACGGAATTGGTCGATTTGATTGTATTTTAATTAAGTTAGGCAGAAATCAGGAACCGGAATCATATTGTTGAGATTTAGTACGGCATAAAGATATCCAGTGCTTTCATCCTGGAGTTTGTGAAAATCCAGACTGTTTGCCATTTTTTGATGTTTGGGTTTTGCAGAAGAAAGGGGAACATAATAATGAAATTCGCCAATGGTAAAAAGAATGCCGACATGAAGTATTTATCTGTAGTTTTAGTATATGCAAGCTGCAATGAAAAATCAATAGTTTTTTGAAAAATTTATAATGTATTTTTACCCATTAACCAGAAGAGTGACTTGAGTGTCCTGCCCAGATAATGTATAATAAAAAAGATCACTGAAAAAATACAAAAAGGAGGCTGGTTCCATGTTGTTTTTAGAATATCCTAAGTGCTCCACCTGCCAGAAAGCGAAGAAATGGCTGGATGGGCACGAAATTTCATATACAGACCGTCACATTGTAGAGAATCATCCCACATACGAAGAGCTGAAGGAATGGTACCAGCGAAGCGGACTTCCGCTGAAACGATTTTTCAATACAAGCGGCATGCTTTATAAAGAAATGCAGTTAAAGGACAAACTGCCGGAAATGAGTGAGGATGAGCAGCTTTTGCTTCTTGCTACCAATGGCATGCTGGTAAAAAGACCGCTGATCGTGGCAGAGGATTTTGTGCTGACCGGATTTAAAGAAGCTGAGTGGGAAGCAAAACTGTTATAAGAGTGCGAAAAGAATCACAGGGGAAACACAGCTGAAAAACTGCATATGTCCTGTGAGATTCAAAAGCACTTTTTCCATGAAAAGAGAAGAAACAAGCAGGAGGAGAAAAATGAGCAGAGTAAATTTCGGAGTAAAACCCTGGTTATATCCAATGCCGGTACTGATCGTAGCAACCTATGACGAGAATGGCGTACCGGATGCAATGAACGCAGCCTGGGGCATTATCACAGACATGAACGAGATCAGTATCAGCATGGGCGAGCACAAAACAACAGAAAACATTGCCAAGACAGGTGCTTTCACCGTAAGCATGGCAACCGCGGATACCGTAACTGCCAGCGATTACGTTGGAATCGAGTCTGCAGCTAAGGTACCGGACAAGTTTGCGAAATCCGGTTTCCACGCGACCAGAAGCGAATTTGTAAACGCGCCTCTGATCGATGAGCTTCCTATGGCACTTGAGTGTAAAGTGAAAAGCTTCGACAACGGCATTCTGGTAGGGGAAATCGTGAATATCAATGCAGATGAGAGCGTGCTCACAGACGGACGCATTGACCCTGCCAAATTAAAACCAATCAGCTACGATCCGGTGAACAACGACTATCTGGTCCTTGGGGAGAAGGTAGGAAACGCTTTCAAAGACGGCCTGAAATTAAAATAAACCCAGTATACGAGGAGAAAAAATTTTATGTTAAATCAGTTTTCAAGAACCCAGCTGCTTCTTGGAGAAGACGGCATGAAAAAGCTTGCCAATGCAAGAGTGGCTGTGTTTGGAATCGGCGGTGTAGGCGGATATGTGTGCGAAGCTTTGGTACGAAGCGGTGTGGGTGCCTTTGATTTGATCGATGATGACAAGGTGTGCCTCACCAATCTCAACCGCCAGATCATTGCAACCCGCAAAACAGTAGGCAAATACAAGACCGCAGTCATGAAAGAGCGTATGCTGGAGATTAACCCGGATGTGGATGTACAGACCCACAACTGCTTTTTTCTGCCGGAAAATGCAGACGATTTTCCGTTTGAGGACTACGACTATATTGTAGATGCAGTAGATACAGTAACGGCCAAGATCGCCCTTGTAATGAAAGCCAAAGAAAAAGGCGTTCCCATCATCAGCTCCATGGGTGCCGGAAACAAGCTGGATGCAAGCCAGTTCAAAGTAGCAGATATTTATAAGACCAAAGTATGTCCCCTTGCCAAGGTAATGCGCCGCGAGTTGAAGAAGCGAGGCGTGCGCAAGCTGAAGGTGGTATATTCCGAGGAAGTGCCCACAAGACCAATCGAGGATATGTCCATCAGCTGCAGAACCCATTGCATCTGCCCGCCAGGAGCCAAGCATAAGTGCACAGAGCGCCGTGACATTCCGGGAAGCGTAGCATTTGTGCCGTCCGTTGCAGGCCTGATCATTGCAGGGGAAGTGGTGAAGGACCTTTGTGCTGCATCCCCAAAATAAGATTTTATGTTACGGTTCTTTGGAAATATTTCGCGAAAATTCGAAATACAGGTTTCCCAATCCTTACTTGACGCATACAGTTTTTAGTGCTATATTTGGGAATACCAGAATCAAAAAGCTGTTTGTTCTTGCAAGGGAGAGGCTTTTGAAAAGGTAGAAAAAAGAAGATAAAGTTAGAAAAACGCTCTGCAGATGCTCCAGACCTGAGGATTGTGCTTAAAAAAGTGAGAGTTGTGCAGATTTTCTAAAAAGCGGAAAATTTCTGTTATAATAAAAAATGTAAAGTACGAGGAGGCTTTGGGAGAGCTTTGGTAAAAGAAATAGCCATATGTGATGACGTAGAGGTTGAACGATTTGTGCTGCGACGTCAGCTGATGGCGTACTTTCGAACAACCAGTGGGGAGGCGCAGATCCGGGAATTCGTTTCCGGTGAAAGCCTTCTTGCAGAAATCGAAGACGGTTATATTTGGCCGGATCTGATTTTTCTTGATATTTATATGGGTGAGTTGAACGGAATTGATACTGCCAGAAGACTGCGCAAGCTGGGGGTAGAAGCACCCATTATATTTCTGACTGCTTCGCCGGATTTTGCTCTGGAGAGCTATGAGGTGGAGGCATCTGGTTATCTGTTGAAGCCTGCTGATGAGGAGCAGACGAACGCTCTTTTGCAGCGCCTTTTGCGAACAGACCTTCGCAGGCGGATTGCGGTGAAATGCAGGCGGCAGTTCCGATATCCATTTATAGATGACATATTGTATCTGGAAAGTTACCGCCATACAGTGACAATACATATGCTGGATGGTTCTGAAATTGTAACTGTAGATAAGTTAGGTGAGCTGGAGAAGAGAATCGATGACCAGCGTTTTTTGCGTTGCCATCAGAGCTATCTTGTAAATATGGAACACATTGCAGATGTGCAGGAGAATTTTATCCTTCGAAATAAAGCCAGCGTGCCGATCCGGGTGAGGGGACGCAAGGAAGTGGTGGATGCCTATAACGACTACTTTACCAGACAGTCCGCGAAGCGTTAGGGCGTGTCTGAAAAATCATTCCCGCAATCTGCACGCCCCACTTTGCGGCATATTTTGCCCGAATTCAGTTGCTATAGGATAGGAAAGGCGGTACGTCAGTGAATGCATACAGAAGAGAAAAATGAACAGAATATAAGGCAGCAGGAAGCTGTCCACAGGCTGCATGAATGCTGCACAGAGGAAAATCTGTGGAGATGCATTGCAGAGTTTCAGAATACCAGAATGTGGACTGCTTCCGGGCTGCCCTTTCAATATAAACTGAAAGTAGGAAGAAACGGCAGATTTACCAAGGAACTATGGGTAGACAGAAGAGAAGACAGCAAAAGTCTGGCGTGGAGTTCTGTGAAGCTGGCTTTTCACTCTTTGTATGATGCGGAGGCTGAAACAAGCCAGGAAAACATAGAGTGTATGGAATCTATGAAGCATACCGATTACACAGATCAGACAGATCAGGCGGAGGGCACTAGGATCCGGAAATATCATTATAATAAGAAGCTGGTTCTGCGCCCGAAGGCGCTTGGGGATATCCGTGGAATTTCCTATATTTATGCATTGTTTTACAGATTTGAACTGATTGAAGTGCCGGAGAAATCCAGGAAAAAAATGAATCAGGAGCCAAGCGAGGCTATAGAATAAGAGGAGGCAGGCAGCATGTGTACAGCAGCAACTTATAAGACGAAAGATTTTTATTTTGGAAGAACACTGGATTATGAGATTTCTTATGGAGACCAGGTGGTAATTACACCAAGAAATTATGTATTTGACCTGCGCAGCGGCGGTCAGCTGAAAAGCCACTATGCTATGATTGGAATGGCCTGCGTTATGCAGGACTATCCGCTGTATTATGATGCGGTAAATGAGAAAGGGCTTGGGATTGCAGGGCTTAATTTCGTTGGAAATGCCCACTACAATAAACCAGTGGCAGACAAGGATAATATTACCCAGTTTGAGCTCATTCCCTGGATCCTTGGAAAGTGCACAACTGTGAAAGAAGCAAGAGCCCTTCTTGAGAATCTGAATCTTACAGATATCCCATTTATGGAGAAGCTTCCCATGGCGCAGCTTCACTGGATCATTGCGGATAAAGAAGCGTGCATCACCCTTGAGTGTATGGAATCCGGAATGAAGGTTTATGACAATCCGGTAGGCGTTCTTACCAACAATCCGCCATTTGACTATCAGATGTTTAATCTGAATAATTATATGCACCTTGCCGTAGCAAACCACCCAAACACCTTTTCTGACGAGCTGGTCTTAAACCCGTACAGCCGCGGTATGGGCGGCATGGGACTTCCGGGAGATCTGTCTTCCCAGTCTAGGTTTGTGAGAGTTTCCTTTGTGAAAATGAATTCCCTTTCCGGTGATTCCGAGGAAGAGAGCGTCAGCCAGTTTTTTCATATTCTTGGCAGTGTGGATCAGCAGAGAGGCTGCTGCAAGCTTGGGGAAGATAAGTATGAGATTACCTTATACACCTCCTGCTGCAATACGGATAAAGGAATCTATTATTATAACACCTATGATAATCACCAGATCAGCGCAGTGGATATGCACAAGGAAGATTTAGATGGAGAAAAGCTGATATCCTATGCTTTGGTAAAGGGAGAGCAGTTTTTCAAACAGAATTAGAAGGTTTTACCGAATCCTGCGATAACAGCAAAGACCCAATATGAACTTCGGGCAGACAGAAAATTCCATCTTGCAAATTTGCAGACAGGTGTTATAATTGACCTATCATAGAATCAGTGGCGAATTCATATGAGTTCGCCATTTTCTATAAGATTAACCTGGCACTCAATACAACGGAGTGCTGATAAAACAAGGGAGGAAACATGTATGATCACAATACCAGTTTATGAACTTCTTCTTTTGCCGGGAGTTACATTTTTCTTTAAAAAAGATATGTTTCCGAAGGGCAGGATCACAGAAGAAAATATTGGAGAAGAGATTCTCTTTGTGTTACAGAAAAAAGAGATGGTTCCAGAAGAAATTTCCATGGAAAATATTTTTCCGGTGGGTGTGCTTGGAACCATTGAGAGCATAGATGAAGAAGGCAGCATTAAGGTAACGACGAAATGCAGGGTTCAGGTATCATCCGTAGAATATGCAGATGGCGCGGTGCAGGCGGAAGCAGTGGATCTGCCGGACATTCAGGATATTTCTCCAGAAGAGGAGAAGGAGAAATTCGATGCCATCAAGAAAGAACTGATGGATTTTGCCAAAGGTTTTCAGTGGGGCGTCTGGGTGCGCAGCATGATCTATCACTGGAAGAGTTATCCGGAAGCAATCTGCGCTTTGGCTGGCTATATGAGCCTTTCCTGGGAGGAAAAGTACCATATTCTTGAGGCGGATTCCCGGAAAGAGCGTCTGGAGCTGATGGAGCAGGCAGTCTATGAACTGATGGAGATTTTCCGTGTCAGTGAGGAAGCGGAGACTGCACAGAAGAATTCCAGTGAGAAGGTTTACCGCGAGTCCGCCATCAAGAAGCAGATTGAATTTCTGCAGCAGCAGCTGGACGAGATGCATCCGGAGAATATTTCCGATGTACGCCGTTTCGAGAAGAAAATCCAGGAGTCCGGCATGAACGAGGAAGCACGCAAGGAAGCCGAGAAGGTGCTGAGCCGAATGAAGCAGGAGGGGAAAGACAGCCATGAGTACGGAATGCTGTACGATTATCTTGATTTTGTTACAAGCCTTTCCTGGAAAACGGAGGAGTCGGCGAAGATTGACCTTGGTGAAGCGGAGGAAATCCTGGATGAAGACCATTACGGCCTGAAAAAAGTAAAGGAACGTATTATCCAGCAGCTGGCAGTTATGGCCTTAAATAAGAAACAATCCGGTTCCATTCTTCTGTTTGTAGGTGCGCCTGGTACGGGCAAAACCAGCATCGGACAAAGCATTGCCCGTGCCCTTCACCGGAAATACGTGCGCATCAGTCTTGGAGGAATCCGGGATGAAGCTGAGATTCGCGGACATAGAAGAACCTATATCGGCGCTATGCCGGGAAGAATTATGGAAGGGATGAAGCGAAGCGGCGCAGCCAATCCGGTTATGGTGCTGGATGAGGTGGACAAGCTTGCCAAGGATTACGGCGGCGATCCGGCCAGCGCTCTTCTGGAGGTACTGGATCCGGAACAGAACGGAAGCTTTACAGACCACTACATGAATGTGCCGTATGATCTGTCCAACGTATTATTTGTATGCACAGCCAACACTACAGATTCGATTCCGGAGCCTCTTTTGAACCGAATGGAAGTGATCCAGTTCCCTGGCTACACTGCAGTGGAGAAATTCCAGATTGCCAGACGCCATCTTTTGCCCAAGGCAATGAAGAGCATGGGAATCAAAGCCCAGAATCTGAAGGTGAGCGATGACGCAATCCGCCGGATCATTGAGGAATATACAGCAGAGGCAGGTGTACGCGGGCTGAAAAAGCAGATGGATGTGCTCTGCCGCTACGCTGCCGTGAAGCTGGTAAAAGGTGAGCAGAAGAGCATTACAGTCAGCGAGAAGCGGGTTCCAGAGTTCCTTGGAAATAACGGAATCCATCACGAAAAAATTCTGGAAAACCCAGCACCTGGCGTGGTAACCGGTCTTGCATGGACCAGTGCAGGAGGAGAGATTCTGTTCATTGAGACTTCTTTTACCAAAGGAAGCGGAAAGGTGATTATCACCGGACAGCTTGGGGATGTAATGAAAGAGTCTGCCCAGATCGCGATCACCCTTGTGAAATCCCTTTATCCGGATGCGGCAGAGAAGTTTGAGAAAAATGACCTCCACATCCACGTTCCGGCAGGTGCTGTTCCAAAGGATGGCCCATCCGCTGGAATTACCCTGGTGACAGCCCTTTCCTCTCTGGTAACAGGAAAGCCTGCTCCGGCAGAAATTGCTATGACAGGTGAGGTTTCTCTACGTGGAGGGGTTATGCCCATCGGCGGTCTGCCGGAGAAACTGATGGCAGCCCAGCGGGCCGGTGTAAAACATGTATTCATTCCATATGAGAATGTGGACAACCTGGATGATGTGGCAGACGAGGTGAAGGAGAAGCTTGAGATTACCCCTGTAAAGACTGTACAGGAAGTGCTGAAGCAGGTTCTGAAATAAAGGGTAAATTTCTGAATTGGTAAAAACCACCAAAACATATTTTCGATATTTGGACTGCAGCAGTGAATTAATATTACAAAACCAGAAAAAAGTATGCTATAATAGATTCATCAAATAAAAACAGACTCTAATCCGAACAGAAGTTATGGAGGGAAATTTATGAAGAAATCCAAATTATTAGCAGCGCTTGTATGCAGCGCATCCATGTTGATCGGAAGTGTTGTTCCGTCAGTTCCTGCCATGGCAGATGCCATGAAGGTTGTAACATTAGGAGCAGACCTTTCCGAGGATCAGAAGAACACCATGCTGAGATATTTTAAGGTGGATTCCAGCCAGGTGCAGATCATCTATGTTACCAATCAGGACGAGAGAGACCACTTAAGTTCCTATGTTCCGCTGGAGCAGATCGGTACCAGAACCGTAAGCTGTGCTTATGTGAAGCCTACCACATCCGGCGGCATCAAGGTACGTACAGCGAACCTGAACTGGGTTACCTGTAATATGATCGCAAGTTCTCTTTCCACATCCGGTGTAACTAACTGCGAAGTGGTTGCTGCCTGCCCGTTCGAGGTATCTGGCACCGGTGCTCTGACCGGTATCCAGATGGCTTATGAGACAGCCAGCGGTGAGAAGCTTGATGAGACCAAGAAGGAGCTGGCTACTGAAGAGATGGTAGTAACCGGCAACCTTGCAGATTCTGTAGGACAGAATGATGCTACTACAGTCATCAACCAGGCGAAGATGCAGGTAATCGCAGACAATGTGCAGAATGCAGATGACATCTACAACATTGTAGTAAATATTTCCAATAACAACAACGTATCTCTTACAGATGATGAGCTGAACACCATCGTAAGCCTGCTGACCCAGATCGCACAGCAGAATTACGATTATTCCGAAATGCAGGAGACTCTGGAGCGTGTGAATGACAACGTGACAGGTCAGGCAGATGAGAGCACAGCAGCAGACAGTTCCGAGGAAGATCCGGACAGCATTGTAAATGACGTAGATCAGAGTGCTCTTGGAGACAATGTAATCGAGAGTTCTACAGAGGACCCGGGACTTGCTGAAGAGACTGGCGCTTCTGACAGCAGCGACAGTGAAGACTGGGAAGAGTATCCGACAAGTGATGATTCTTCTGACAGCAGCGATGCAAACACAGAGGATGCTGCAGCTGACACCTCAGATGGAACCGATGAGTCTGGTTCTGATGAGATTACCGATATTTCCCAGCTGAATGCAGATTTCCTGGATGAGGATGCCCAGGCAAAATTCGAGAAAGCCAAGACTTTCTGCCAGGGTGAGTATGAGGGTGATGAGGATGCGCTTCGTCAGGTTATGGGCGATGATGCAGCTGCACTTGTAACACTGGATTCTGATACAGCCAATAAGCTTTCCATCCAGGTTCTTGAGAAATACCTTGGAATCCTTGGCAATGGAGCAGTTACTTACTCCGCAGACGGCACAGAGAAATACATGACTCCAGAGCTGAATATGCTGGATGAGCAGCTGAAGAAGCTTTTCGGAATTGATATCATTGATGACGGTTCCTCTATCGAGGATATCGATATTCTGGGTGCAGATGTATCTGACGAGGATAAGGATACCTTATACAAAGACACTATGAAGTTCTTTGAGAATCTTTACGGTGAGACAACAGACAGCGCAGAATACAGCGATGCAGTTGTAGATGACAGCGCAGCTGATGGGGCAGGAGAGGATTCCTATTCCGAAGACACAATTGAGGATGCTGCTGAATAAACAGGACAACTGTTTTGGGGAGACTTTGGTCTCCCCTTTTCTTATAGGGGAAAGAGATTCTGCCAGGATGGAACTTGTGGAAGTGCTTTACAATTAAACTGACCATGCAAAAAAGTTTGAAAGTGGCTATTGGCGAGAAGACAGTATGTGGGTAAGATAGTGCTGATTATACAGGAACAGTATTTTGGTCCAGGAAAGGCAGAGAAACTATGAACAAACAGAACACTACCGTTATGAAACTTGCAGAGACAGCTCTTCTTGCTGCACTTTGCTACGTATCTTTCACATTTTTGCAGATTAAGATTCCGGTACCTGGCGGGGATGCGACTTCCCTTCACATTGGAAATACCTTCTGTGTACTTGGAGCACTGCTTCTTGGCGGCTGGTACGGCGGCCTTGCAGGAGCAATCGGTATGACCATCGCAGACCTTATGGATCCGGTTTACATTACAGGAGCACCGAAGACCTTTGTGCTGAAGCTTTGCATCGGCCTGATCACAGGACTGGTTGCCCACAAGCTTGCCAAGATCAATGAGACCAATGACAAGAAATACGTTTTCAAATGGAGTCTGATCGCATCTATCGCAGGTCTGGCATTTAATGTAGTTGCAGATCCGGTTGTTGGATACTTCTACAAACAGTACATTCTGGGACAGCCTCAGGAAGTAGCAAGCATTCTTGCAAAATTAAGTGCAGGCGCAACCTTCGTCAATGCGATCGTATCTACCATCCTGGTAGTTATTCTTTACAATGCCATCCGTCCGGCGCTGATCAAGGCGAATCTGATCGATGTCCATGTAATGGCATCTGCTAACAAATAAATATAAGAACTTCTATACTGGCTTCAGATTTTGCAGTGCAGAATCTGGAGCCATATTTTTTCCTAAGTTCATTTTTATAAAAATTTAAGATTAATGAAATTTCTGTGACTTTGCCCTGGAGACGCTGGAAATACTGGTAAATTGAAACATTGTGTGCTAAAATGATAGCTAAATCGCAAAAGCAAAGGAGAAATGCTATGAGTCTGGCAGTAGTAACCCTGAAAAAGGGAGAGGGACGACTTTTAAAATCCGGCGGCATGTGGATTTTTGATAATGAAATAGCTTCTGTAATGGGAAGCTTTGTAAATGGAGATATTGTTCTTGTTCATGATTTTGACGGCTATCCGCTTGGAAGGGGATTTATCAATACCAATTCCAAAATTGTGGTACGTCTTCTTTCCAGAGACGAGAATACAATGATCGATGAAGAATTTTTCGAGAAGAGAGTTTGGGACGCATGGGAGTACCGTAAGAAGGTGACGGATACCTCCAGCTGCCGCGTGATTTTCGGAGAGGCTGATTTTATCCCGGGATTTGTTGTGGATAAGTTTTCTGATGTGCTGGTGGTACAGTCACTTGCTCTTGGAATTGACCGCTACAAAGAGATGCTGGTAGAACTTTTGAAGAAGGTTCTGGCAGAAGATGGAATCCAGATCCGCGGTGTTTATGAGAGAAGTGACGTGAAGGTCCGCAAGCAGGAAGGAATGGAGCCATACAAGGGATTTATAGGTGAAGAATTTTCAACTCTGGTGGAGATCGTTGAGAATGGCGTGAAGTACCAGGTAGACGTAAAGGACGGACAGAAGACAGGATTTTTCCTGGATCAGAAGTATAACCGTCTTGCCATCCAGAAGCTTTGCAAAAATGCAAGAGTGCTGGACTGCTTTACCCATACCGGATCTTTTGCACTGAATGCAGGATATGCGGGCGCTAAGGAGGTTACCGGAGTGGATGCTTCCCAGCTTGCTGTGGATCAGGCAACAGCCAATGCGGCACTGAATGGTCTTTCTGATACGGTGAAGTTTATCTGTGAGGATGTGTTTGACCTTCTTCCGGCTCTTGAGGAGAAGGGGGAGAAGTATGATGTGGTGATTCTGGATCCTCCGGCCTTTACCAAATCCAGAAGCTCCATTAAGAATGCAGTAAAGGGATACCGCGAGATCAATCTTCGTGCCATGAAGCTTGTAAAGGACGGCGGATTTCTGGCAACCTGCTCCTGTTCTCATTTTATGGATTATGAGCTTTTTACACAGACCATCGGACAGGCGGCTAAGAATGTGCACAAGCGTCTCCGTCAGGTAGAGTACCGTACCCAGGCACCGGATCATCCGATTCTGTGGTCCGCAGATGAATCCTATTATTTGAAATTTTATATTTTCCAGGTTTGCAGCGACAGATAGTCTGGAGCTTTTTTTAACATACTCTGATAAGAAAGAAGGTATTTCATTGAGAGAAAAATTTATCCGGTTTATGCAGGGACGAAACGGAGTTGACCAGTTTTCCAGATTTACTATGGGAGTGGCACTGGTTGCAATCGTGCTGACTTTGTTTACAGGAACCAGAAATGGACTTGGGGCGTTCCTGGACATTCTGGGAATGGCAGCTCTTGTCTATACGTATTACAGGATTTTTTCCAAGAATATTTCCAAGCGCTATGCAGAGAATCAGAAATATCTTTCTGTTTCCGCCAAGTATAGATCCTGGTTTCAGAAAGAGAAGCGCATGATGAGCCAGCGTAAGGATTATCATATTTACAGCTGTCCGGGATGCGGCCAGAAGATCCGTATTCCAAGAGGCGGCTTTAAGAAAGTGGAGATTGAATGTCCGAAGTGCCATACCAAATTTATAAAGAGGCGCTGATATGTTTGGATATATTGTAATGAATAAGCCGGAGATCAAGATGAAGGATTTTGACCTGTACCGATCCTTTTACTGCGGACTGTGCAGGGAACTGCGGGAAAAATACGGAATCTCCGGTCAGATTACACTGAGCTACGACATGACTTTTGTGATCCTGCTTCTTTCCGGGCTTTATGAGCCGAAGACTTATAAGGGGACTACCCGCTGCATCCTTCATCCGGTTCGGAAACAGCCGGTGAGGAAAAGTGAGGTCACAGAGTACTGCGCAGATATGAATGTCCTTCTTACTTATTACAAGTGTCTGGACGACTGGAAGGACGACCGGAAATATGTGAAGCTTGGCTATGCGAAGCTTCTTGAGGGGAAAAATAACCGCCTTCTTAAGCTTTATCCGGATAAGGCGAAGCGGATCGCAGAGCTTCTGGATGAACTTGGTGAGCTTGAGAAAGCAGGGGAGACAGATGTAGACAAAATGTCCGGTATTTTTGGCCATATTATGGAGGAGATTTTTGCCTACAGACAGGACGAGTGGGAGAGAAGCCTTCGCAGAATGGGCTTTTATCTTGGCAAATTCATCTATCTTCTGGACGCATATGATGATGTGGAAGAGGATGTGAAAAATGAAGATTACAATCCTTTCGCACAAAAATATACAATGGAAGGGTTTGAAGAGGAAGTACGCCGGATTCTTCTTATGATGATGGCAGAAACCTGCAGAGAATTCGAGAAGCTTCCTATTATTAAATATGGGGATATTCTTCGGAACATTTTATATTCCGGCGTGTGGTGCCGCTTCGAGGAAGTGAGCAAAAAGCGCAGGGGAGAACGGGAGAAAGAGCATGTTAGATCCATATAGCGTACTGGGAGTTTCCAGAAATGCGACAGACGAAGAGATAAAAAAGGCATACAGAAAATTAAGCCGGAAGTACCATCCGGATGCAAATATCAACAATCCCAATAAGGATCAGGCAGAGGAGAAATTTAAGGAAGTCCAGCAGGCGTACGAGCAGATCATGAAAGAGCGGGAGTACGGAAGTGCCGGCGGCACCTCTGGCGGATACGGGGGATATGGCGGTTTCGGAGGATTTGGCGGCCAGCAGCGTCAGAGCACTTACGAGGATGAAGAGAGTGTCCGCAGACGGGCAGCAGCCAATTTTGTTCAGAGCGGACATTATCAGGAAGCCATGAATGTACTGAATTCCCTTTCCCAGAAGAATGGAGAATGGTATTATCTTTCCTCCATGGCGAACATGGGTATGGGGAATAATGTGAAGGCGCTGGAGCAGATCCGCGAGGCTGTGCGCCTGGAGCCAAATAACCAGCAGTACCGCATGCTTCTGAACCGTATGGAAGGCGGCGGAAGCTGGTATGAGACACAGCAGGGACCTTTTGGAGGAATGCCGGCGGCAGGGGATGACATGTGCCTGAAGCTTTGCCTGGCAAATGCCCTTTGCGGAATGTGCTGCCCTGGAGGCGGCGTGCTCTGCTGTTGATAAAATTTCCTGAAAGGGTTTAGAGCCTTTCTCAAACATGCTCAGGCTCCTTAGTTTTTTCTAAAAAATAATTGACAACACAACTGGCACGTATTAAACTGTTAAAGCGTGAAATAGAGTTGCCGCAGGTAGATTCTGATCTGGAAGCGGAAGCAGAATATCCCATATGCGGTGGTATAGGAGGAATCAGAGAATGAGTATTCGTATTGGTATCCTGGGCTATGGTAACCTGGGACGTGGAGTAGAATGTGCAATCAAACATAATCCTGATATGGAACTGGTGGGCGTATTTACCCGTCGTGCTCCTGAGACTGTTAAGATCCTGACTGAGACAGCCAAGGTATATTCTGTAGATGACGCAGAGAAGATGAAAGACCAGATCGACGTTATGATCCTCTGCGGAGGAAGTGCTACCGACCTTCCGGAGCAGACACCGAAGTATGCGCAGTGGTTTAACGTAGTAGACAGTTTTGATACCCATAAGAGAATTCCAGAGCATTTTGCCAATGTAGATAAGGCTGCTTCTGAGAATGGTCATGTTGGAATTATTTCCGTAGGCTGGGATCCTGGAATGTTCTCTTTGAACCGTATGTATGCAAATGCAATCCTGACTAACGGCAAGGATTATACATTTTGGGGCAAGGGCGTAAGCCAGGGACATTCTGATGCAATCCGCCGTATTGATGGTGTTAAGGATGGCAAGCAGTACACAATTCCGGTAGAGTCCGCACTGGAAGCTGTAAGAAGCGGCAAGAATCCGGAGCTTACCACAAGAGAGAAACACACAAGAGAGTGCTTTGTAGTAGCAGAGGAAGGTGCTGATCTTGCGAGAATCGAGAATGAGATCAAGACCATGCCGAATTACTTTGATGAGTATGACACCACTGTACACTTTATTTCTGAGGAAGAACTGAAACGTGACCACAGCGGTATTCCGCACGGTGGTTTCGTAATCCGCAGCGGCAAGACCGGCTGGAATGACGAGAACAATCATGTGATCGAGTACAGCCTGAAGCTGGATTCCAACCCGGAATTTACTTCTTCTGTTATCATTGCATATGCAAGAGCTGCATACCGCATGAACCAGGAAGGACAGAAGGGCTGCAAGACCGTATTTGATGTTGCACCGGCTTACTTAAGCGCATTAAGCGGCGAAGAGTTAAGAAAGACCCTGCTTTAATTCACTGGCTTTGTTTTCGGAAGAAGTGAGACTTCGGACTGAGAAAATAGAAATAGACAGATAGTTAAGAAGGCAGTTTCTGCATATCACAGAGGCTGTCTTCTTTTTGTAAAAAAATCCGGTGAAAATGTTGTGCAAATTTTACAGAGTTGTACTTTAATGTTGACGGAAAAGGGTTTCTGTACTATAATGAGCTACATAAAGATGTAACAACTTTGTAAAAACTTGCACTGATAAATAACAATTATGAAAAAAGGAAGGTAAGCATGCAAAGCAGAATCAAAAAATTCAGATGGTGGACACTCCTGTTACTGGTGATGGTTATGGCAGCTGGAGTTACATGCCGTGCTACATCTAAGGATGTTCAGGCAGCTACGAAGACCGGATTTCGTAAAGAAAATGGAAAAACCTACTACTACGATTCCAATGGTCAGAAACACAAAGGATGGCTGACATTAAGGGGAAGAAAATATTATTTTAATAGAAATACTGGTGTTCAGATAAAAGGATGGGTGAATGCGTCAAAGGGCAGAAAGCGTTATTTTACCAGCGGCTCTGGAGCGATGGTAACCGGGTGGCTTACCAATTCTAAAGGACAGAGACGTTATTTTGATCCGTCCACAGGATATATGAAAACTAAATGGCTGAAGCTTGGAAACAAGACATATTATCTGTATTCTAAATCAGGTATTGCTGCTACAGGGTTTGTAAAGGATAGCAAGGGAAATACCCGTTATTTTACTAAGACAGGAATCATGGCTACAGGATGGCTTACCAGTTCTTCCGGAGCGAAACGATATTTCCAGGCTAATGGAGTTATGGCGAAAGGCTTTAAGAAGCTCAATAACGTTACATACTATTTCTATAAAGGCTCTGGAGTGATGGCTACAGGCTGGGTAAACAATACAAGCAAGGGTACCAAGTATTACTTTAACAAGTCAACAGGCGCAATGTATACAGGGGTACAGACCGTTGACGGCAAGAAATATGAGTTCTCAAGCTCCGGTATCTGCCTGGGTGAGAAGAAGGACGACCCATCACCAAGTGGAAATACAGGAAGCAAGACCATTAAGAATTACCTTGCAGGTGCGCTGAAACCGGTTGGAAAAGCTCTTTATGTCTGGGGCGGCGGCTGGAATGATTCTACCAGAAAGGGCCTTAGCTCCACTATGACAGACTGGTATAACAAGTGGCTTTCTAATCCATCCGGATATGATTATAACAATTATCGTGATCTCTCTGTTTCCAACAGGGCGAAAGGATTTGACTGTTCCGGCTTTGTGGGCTGGTCCGCTTATCAGGTAATGCAGACCAAGTCTGGTGTTGGTTCCGGATATACAGTAGTGTCTGGTGAAATTGGAAGTTATTATAAGAGCCTTGGATGGGGAACTGTTCTGAATCAGGCAGCTTTGTCAAAGGCAGGCTGGACACTGAAACCAGGTGATATTGGTTACAACTCTGGTCATACCTGGATCGTAATCGGTCAGTGCAGTGACAAGAGTGTTGTAATCGTTCACTCTACTCCTCAGGCTGGTGTTCAGATTTCCGGAACAACTACACCGACTGGAAATTATTCCAGCCAGGCAGTGGCTCTTGCAAAGAAATATATGGCAATGTATTCCGGATACAACAAATTCAATTATCATACATCCAGCGGAAACTATATCCGTAATGGTAATTATCTGAGATGGAACAGCAGTACTCTTTCTGATCCGGACGGATATTTAAACAAGACAGCTGATCAGATTCTTTATGATCTTTTTGGCAAATAATTTCACAGTGATTTACACAGGAGGAAATCAGTTTGAAACTGGTTTCCTCCTTTTTGAGTATTACGAATTACAAAAATCAATTTACGGTTGTGGGATTTTGCTTATAAGAACGCTGTATTTCTGGCAAATGAAATACGAATATATTACGAAATGTTACAGAAATTTAAAATTTATTGCATTTTAGGGTTGAAATGTTTGCGAAGCTGTGTTAATATGTAGCAAGATTGATTGAAATATTGCAAACATATTACAAATTTAGATATTTAGATTAAAAAATGAGGGTGACGAAACATGAAGAAAAGAATTGTATGTCTGACACTGGCAATTTTAATGTGCGGCTCACAGGCAGTAAGCGTAATGGCTGACCGCGAGAGCGACTTAAGAGAAGAGCAGGCTTGGACAAGCCAGCAGCTGGATGCTACATATGCACGTATGAATGCTCTCTGGGAGCAGAAACAGCAGCTTGAGAGCCAGATCGATTCCCTGAATTCCGATCTTGTTAATGTCATGGTTTCCATTCAGACTCTTGAGAATGATATTGCTTCCAAGGAAGCGGAAATTGAGAAAACCCAGGGCGACCTGACTAAGGCACAGAACGCCAAGGATAAACAGTACAGCTCCATGAAGAAACGTATCCAGTATCTTTATGAAAAAGGCGGAAACAATGCATGGTTCCAGATGATGCTCAACGCAGACAACCTTGCAGATCTTCTTACCAGGGCAGAGTACACACAGCAGATGTATGAGCAGGACAGAGAGAGCCTTCAGAAGTATGCGAGAACCATTGAAGAGGTTCAGAAGTTAGAAGATCAGTACGAGCAGGAGAAAGCTGATTTCGAGACAATGAAACAGGAGTATGAGGCACAGCAGTCCAATCTTCAGTATCAGCTGGATGTAACCCGTGCAAACAGTGCTGACTGCGAGAATGAGATCGCATACGCGCAGCAGCAGGCTACCGAGTATGCAAACCTTCTTGCAGAGCAGCAGGCTGAGATCGAGCAGCTTGAGGCAGAGCGTATTGCAGCTGAGGAAGAGGCAAGACGTCAGGCAGAGGCAGAAGCAGCTGCTGCAGCAGCTGCCGCACAGGAAGCAGAAGAGTCACAGAGTGATGAAAGCTATGATGACTACAGTGAAGATGATAGTGAGGACTACAGCGACAGTTCAGATACAGATGTTCAGTATGACGAGGATGGAGACGTTGTAAGCGGAAGCTCTGATTCTTCTTCTGATTATGAATATGATGAGTATGGAAACGTAATCGACAGCGATAATACAGTAGATTATGACAGCTACTCTGAAAGTTCTTCCAGCAGCTCATCCAGCAGTTCTTCCGGCTCAGGATCTTCTGTAGTGAACTATGCAACACAGTTTGTTGGAAATCCATATGTATGGGGCGGAACAAGCCTGACAAATGGTGCTGACTGCTCTGGGTTCGTACAGAGCGTATATGCAAACTTCGGCGTCAGCCTTCCGAGAACTTCCTATGAGCAGCAGAATGCAGGAACTGAAGTTTCCTATGCAGATGCACAGCCAGGAGATCTGATCTGCTACGGCGGTCATGTCGCAATCTACATGGGAAATGGACAGATTGTACACGCGTCCAACTCCAGAGACGGAATCAAGATCAGCGACAATGCTGCATACAGAACCATTACATCTGTAAGACGTCTTGTGTAATTGCAGCATAGGCCTGAATAAATACAGTACCTGCATCGGCGGGCATATTTAATGAAAGAATTTGAATCCCTCCCGGATCCTCGCTATGGAATCCGGGAGGTTTTTTGATGGTGGGATTGTTTTGGGCTTTATGGTGAAAACTTGAGGGTGTCCGAAACAGAGTATAAAAGCGGAATTTGCTTTCCATAATTTTGATAAATAAATAACAGATTACGGGTTGACAAATACTTAGGCAGGTGGTACTATGATGTCAGTATAATTCCATATTGAACATATTAAGTGCTGGTAGCTATTAGCTGGCAGAAAGAGGGAATCAGGTGAGAAACCTGAGCGATCCGGTCACTGTAACAGAGGAGCAAGTCTCAGAGTCCATTGTGCGTATGCATGAGAAGGAGAGATGATGCGATGATTCTGGAGCCAGGAAACCTGCTTAGTATGGCGAGGTTAAACTTCCGATGAAAGTGTAACAACCAGTTTTAGGGAATCCGCAGCCCTGGAATGTTGTCCGCTTTTGTGAGTGGACATTTTTTATGGAATATCGCCTGTTCAGATGAATTATACAGATTAAATGGCAGGCGATACTACTTTGGATGAAACCGTTCCCTCCGCGTATATATGAACGGGTCATATTCTACCCCGGAGTAGCATCGCTCCCTCTTAAATATCTGCGAGAATTTTGAAGCCGCGTAAGCGGTTATTTTTTTATTTAATTGAAAATGATATAGAAGATTTCTACTATAAAAATCCTGCGGAAAAGGAATTTGTTAGGGCAGATGAGAAAGGAGCCGGAAAATGGAAAAGAATTATTGGGAAGGCAAGGAATATTCCTACTTCAGTCATAAGAACTGCGAATTTTTTCCCTGTCATAAAGGCGCAGATCCGGAGGATTTCAACTGCCTGTTCTGCTATTGTCCACTCTATGCATTAGGGGATAAATGCGGCGGGAATTTCCACTACAACGAAAAAGGCTTCAAGGACTGCACTAACTGCCAGCTTCCCCACAAACGGAAAAATTATGGCTATGTCACCGGGAAGTATCAGGAACTGGCTGATTTGATGAAGAAGGTACGTGAAAATCAGGACGTAAAAGAAAAGTAAAACAAAAAGTTTCCCTACCCACAAATTGGGTGCAGGGAAACTTTTTATTTTGCAGATAAAATTAGCAGGAGCGGTATTTACTAACAAGTCGTTTGCTTGAACAATCACACACTACCGCATACTGAGAATCATCTTCAGCTTCGGAATCTGGTTATTCAGGATCAGTCCCTCCGGGAACATAGCCTGATGGACAAAATCTGCCGCATAAGTGAAATCCCCAATATGCTCTGCCCCATGACTGTCGCTGGACAGTACAATTGGAACCAGATATTTGCGGCAGCATCTTAAAATTTCCGCACAGTTGCTGCGGGTATCTCCGCGATAGCCATAAGGCGCAAGAGAAGCCTCATTCATCTCCAGAAGAACCCCATTTTCTCCGGCTGCCTTTACAACTGCATCATAATCTACCGGATACTGGGTATTATCAATATGCCCCAGAATCTTTACCATAGGATTTTTCATCACATTAAGAAAGGCTTTGGTGTTTTCCTCTTTGCTGGCTGGATGGAAATTCTGGGCGTGTATGCTGGCAATAGAATAGTCCAGCTTCTCAAGCAGCTCCTGCTCCAGGTCAACCTTGCCGTTCACATCCAAAATATTCAGTTCAATCCCATATAATAATTCCACATTAAAACGCTTCCGCGGCGAATAAGTAAGACTGCGGAAATAAGACGCGGTTCCTGCTGCAAGAGTAGCTGGCCCGTGGTCTGTAATGCCAAGAAGCTTTAACCCTTTGCGTGAAGCTGACTTAGCCATGTCGCTGATGGTGCAGCTTGTTCCGTGCCCGCTTGCGATAGAGTGGGTATGCATATCGGAAAGATACATAAAAAATCATCTCCTGTTAAGAAGTCTGTGCATTCGGAAAGTTTAAAAAGCTGTGAATGCCTGTACTGTTTTCAGTATGACAGAGCAGAAAAAGACTGTCAACTGTAAAATAAGAAAAATTTGGAAAAACAAATAAAAACAACACATAAACACAAGAAAAACCACATATATGTGTAGGAAAAGTGTTGCTTTTTGTTGACAGTCAAAACACCGGATAGTATAATTACGGTAGAAAAACAGCAAAAGATTTTGTATATATATTAAACTTTCAGGTATGGGAATGCTGTATGCTGACGGCAGGATCAGCCAAAGTTTCAGACAGGAGGAAAAATGGGATATACAGATAACATGTCTCCGGAAATGAAGCAGCGCATTGTGCAGGAGCTTGTACCAGGCAAGCAGATTTCCCTGGCACATATCATTGCCAATCCGGATAAGATTCTTTACACCAAATTAGGACTTGACCCGTCTCTGGATTATTCAAGGGCAGCCATTGGAATTATGACTGTCAGCCCTGCAGAGACAGCCATTATTATGGCAGACATTGCCATGAAGTCATCCGGCATTGAGCTGGGCTTTGTAGACCGCTTCAGCGGAAGCCTGATCATCACAGGCACTGTATCTGAGGTGGAAGCTTCCACAAGCGCCATTCTGGACTATGTGGGAAACAAGCTGGGCTTTACCTTATGCCCGATCACAAGGACCTGATATAATATGAAGAAACTGGTTCTCATCGGCCGCAGCGAAGCTGGCAAAACAACCCTGACCCAGGCTTTGCGCGGAGAAAAAATACACTATCACAAAACACAATATGTAAATAATTTTGATGTAATCGTAGACACGCCAGGAGAGTATGCCCAGACCCAAGGGCTTGGACACGCCCTGGCGTTGTATACATATGAATCCGATGTTGTGGGACTTCTGGTATCAGCTATCGAGCCGTACTGCCTGTTTCCCCCATGCATCACCTGCATGGCCAACCGCGAGGTGATCGGCATTGTCACCAAGATCCATAATCCCCAGGCCAATGTGAAGCTGGCAACCTCCTGGCTGCAGCTGGCCGGCTGCAAAAAGATCTTTTATGTGGATTCCAAGCAGCAGGAAGGCATCCCGGAAATCCTGGAATATCTCCGGGAAGAGGGAGATGTAATGCCCTGGGAAGAGGCTCCTGGAAAGCCAAAGGCGGACCTGGATGAGCCTGAGGATACTTCTGAAGAACCATCCGGGAAAAGCACAGAAGAAAGCAAAGAAAACAAACCTTGAGAATGTGGGAAAAATATCAAAACCACGTAAAACAACATAGCAATTCTCCAAAGATTCCACACAAAACAACATAAAACAACGGAAAAACCTTGACTTATGATGTGGAATGGTGTAAACTTACAACATAACCATAAAAGTAACAGGCTGACTATGTCCAGCCATGATAAGTTACCCGGTGCGGTACTATAAAATACATAATCCACCGCACCTGAATGTGCTTAAGGAGGAAAAAAGCATGGTAAACGAATACGAAATCAAAAAACAGATTTGCGACATCGGAAGAAGAATCTATAACCGCAACATGGTTGCAGCAAATGATGGCAACATCTCTGTAAAGCTTAACGACAATGAGTTCCTTTGCACACCTACTGGTGTATCCAAAGGCTTCATGACTCCAGAGTTCATCTGTAAAGTTGATGCAAAAGGAAATGTTATCCAGGCTAACCCAGGATTCAAACCATCATCTGAGATCAAGATGCATATGAGAGTATATGAGAAGAGACCGGATGTAGGATCTGTTGTACATGCTCATCCAATTTATGCAACATCCTTCGCTATCGCAGGAATCCCGCTTACACAGCCGATCATGCCAGAGGCAGTTATCGCTCTTGGATGCGTTCCGATCGCTGAGTACGGTACACCTTCTACAATGGAGATTCCGGATAACCTTGAGAAATACCTTCCATACTTCGATGCAGTTCTTCTTGAGAACCACGGAGCTCTTACATGGAGCACAGATCTGAACGCTGCATACATGAAGATGGAATCCGTAGAGTTCTACGCACAGCTTCTGTATCAGAGCAAACTTCTTGGCGGCCCGAAGGAATTCGATAAAGAGAACATCAAGAAACTTTATGAGATCCGTCGTAAATTCGGTATGCCTGGAAAACATCCTGCAAACCTCTGTCAGAACAAAGACGGCCTGAACTGCCACAACTGCGGCGGCGCTTGCCACAACGAGGACTACAAACAGTTCCCAGGATATCAGTATGATTTCGTTGGCGGAAGCGATGCTCCGACAGCAGACACAGCTAACAACGCTAATGCAGATGCAGAGTTAGTAGCTAAGATCACAAAACAGGTTATGGCACAGTTAGGCCTGAAATAATCTGAAAAATAAGAAATGCGGCTGCCCGGAGTGGTACCAGGCGGCTGCGTGAAACCTTTAAGGAGGAACAATCTCATGCCAATTAGCGAGAGCATGGTACAGGACATTGTACAGGAAGTTATGGCGAAAATGCAGATTGCAGAAGCTCCGGCCGGTAAACATGGAATTTTCAAAGATATGAACGAGGCTATCGAGGCAGCGAAAGCTTCCCAGAAAATCGTTCGGAAAATGTCCTTGGACCAGAGAGAAAAAATTATTACCTGCATTCGTAGAAAAACAAAAGAAAATGCAGAAATCCTTGCACGTATGGGTGTTGATGAGACCGGAATGGGAAATGTTGGGGACAAGATCCTCAAACATCATCTGGTAGCAGATAAGACACCAGGTACAGAAGATCTCAGCACTACAGCATGGTCAGGCGACAGAGGACTTACTCTGATCGAGATGGGACCATTCGGTGTGATCGGAGCAATCACTCCATGTACCAACCCAAGTGAGACCATTCTGTGTAATACGATCGGCATGCTGGCAGGCGGAAATACAGTTGTATTCAACCCGCATCCGGCAGCAATCAAGACCTCTATTTATGCGATCAACCTTCTGAACGAGGCTTCCCTGGAAGCCGGCGGACCGGACAATATCGCAGTAACAGTAGAGAAACCTACATTAGAGACAAGCAATATCATGATGAAACATAAAGATATCCCGCTGATCGCAGCAACAGGCGGCCCTGGCGTAGTTACCGCAGTTCTTTCCTCTGGAAAACGTGGAATCGGCGCCGGCGCAGGAAACCCACCTGCAGTTGTAGATGAGACAGCTGACATCAGAAAAGCTGCTCAGGATATCGTAAACGGCTGTACATTCGATAACAACCTTCCTTGTATCGCAGAGAAGGAGATCGTTGCAGTTGCTTCTATTACAGATGAGCTGATGCATTATCTGGTAAGCGAGAATGACTGCTATCTTGCTTCTAAGGAAGAACAGGACAAACTTGTTGAGACTGTTCTTGCAGGCGGCAAGCTGAATCGTAAATGCGTAGGACGTGATGCGAAGACATTACTTTCCATGATCGGAGTAAATGCTCCTGCAAACATCCGCTGCATCGTATTCGAAGGACCGAAGGAACATCCGCTTATTGCTACAGAGCTTATGATGCCAATCCTTGGCGTTGTGAGAGCAAAAGATTTTGATGATGCAGTAGAGCAGGCTGTATGGCTTGAGCATGGCAACCGCCACTCTGCACACATTCATTCCAAGAACATTGATAATATCACCAAATATGCGAAAGCAATCGACACCGCAATCCTGGTTAAGAATGCACCTTCTTATGCAGCACTTGGATTCGGCGGAGAAGGCTACTGTACCTTCACAATCGCAAGCCGTACAGGTGAGGGACTTACAAGCGCAAGCACATTCACCAAGAGAAGACGCTGCGTAATGGCAGACAGCCTTTGCATTCGCTGACAGGAGGAAACATAAAAATGGATATGAATAACGTAAATATTGAAGAAATCGTAAAACAGGTTCTTGCTGGAATGGCTGGAACTGCTCCGGCAGCTTCTGCACCAGCAGCTGCTCCGGCACCGGCTGCAGCACCGGCAGGCGCTATTCCGAAAACTGCACACGTTGCAGTTCTTACTGAGAAAGAGCATTTTGATATCAAAGAGTACCCGATTCCACCAGTTGGTGACGACGATATCCTTGTTAAAGTAGAAGGCTGCGGCGTTTGCGGTACAGATGCTCACGAATTCAAGAGAGACCCATTTAACCTGATCCCGGTTGCACTTGGACATGAAGGAACTGGTGAGATCGTTGCTATGGGTAAGAACGTTAAGACAGATACAGCTGGAAAACCGGTTAAGATCGGTGATAAAGTTGTTACCTGCATGATCTTCAAGGATGATCCGGAGATCACAATGTTCGACCTGAACAAGAAGAACGTTGGCGGAGCTGATGTATACGGACTTCTTCCAGATGATGATGTACATCTGAACGGATGGTTCTCCGATTATATCTTTATCCGCGGCGGAAACTTCGGAAGCACATTCTTCAACGTAAGCGATCTTGACCTGGATTCCCGTATCCTGATCGAGCCATGTGCAGTACTTGTACATGCAGTTGAGAGAGCAAAAACAACTGGTATCCTTCGTTTCAACAGCAGAGTTGTTGTACAGGGATGCGGACCGATCGGTCTGATCTGCATCGCAGTTCTTCGTACCATGGGTATCGAGAACATCTGCGCAGTAGACGGAAACCAGCAGCGTCTTGATTTCGCTAAGAGAATGGGCGCTACCATGAGTGTAAACTTCATGGAGCACAAAGGAATTGAAGCACTTGCTGAGGCAGTAAAAGAGCAGTTCGGCGGACATCTTGCAGACTTTGCATTCCAGTGCACAGGATCACCTGTTGCTCATGCAAACATCTACAAATTCATCCGTAACGGCGGCGGTCTCTGCGAGCTTGGATTCTTTATCAACGGCGGAGATGCTACAATCAACCCGCACTTTGATATCTGCTCCAAAGAGATCACAATCGTAGGATCCTGGGTATACACCTTAAGAGATTACGTTACAACATTTGACTTCCTTAAGAGAGCAAACGCAATCGGACTTCCAATGTCTGAGCTGATCACAGACAAGTATCCGCTTGAGGAGATCAATGAAGCATTAAAGAAGAACCTTGCTATGACCGGTCTTAAGATCGCAGTCGTAAATAAATAATAGCCGGATAAAGGAGAATCAAGATGGCAGAAGCTGTAGGAATCTTGGAGGTGTTCGGACTGGCAACAGCATTTGTGGCGGCCGACGCCGGCTGTAAGGCAGCAAATGTCCATCTGGAGGTTTTTGATAAAAATAAACCTGCAAATGCGGACAGTCTGCCGGTACCGCTCCTTGTCTGCATCAAGTTCCGCGGAAGCGTATCTGATGTAACAGAAGCTGTGGAAGCGGGAATCAGAGTGGCAGAGAGTATGACTGGTGTGGTACAGCACTATGTAATACCCAATCCGGAAACCGGTACAGAAAAAATGCTGAAAATCAGCGCACTGGATAAGGAATAGTTATTGCGAACCAGTGAAGAAACATCTATAATAAAAATGAACAGTCATGCGGAGCATGACAGGTACCTCACAGCAAGTGCGCTGGAGCGTACTTGAATAGTTGAGATAAATCAGGAGGAATTCATCATGGCACAGGAAGCTTTAGGAATGGTAGAGACCAGAGGACTTACAGCTGCAATCGAGGCAGCAGATGCAATGACAAAAGCAGCAGAGGTTTCACTGGTTGGTACAGAGAAAATCGGATCCGGTCTTGTAACTGTTATGGTTCGCGGCGATGTTGGAGCTGTTAAGGCAGCAGTTGAGAGTGGAAGCGCAGCAGCATCCAGACTTGGAGAGCTTGTAGCTACACACGTAATTCCAAGACCTCATACAGATGTGGAGAAAATCCTTCCAAGCATCTAATGAACTAAAAGGAGTTCGCTCATGAGTAAATCATATGGTTTTATTGAAATCACAGGTGTTGTAGCGGCTATGGATGCCTTGGACATCATGTGTAAAACGGCAGACGTTGAGCTGGCGTCATGGGAGCGTAAGCTGGGCGGACGACTGGTGACCATTATTGTACAAGGCGATGTGGCAGCTGTTACAGAAGCCGTGGAAGCGGCAGCAACACATGCCATCAAGAAACCGGCAAGCTATGCAGTAATTGCCAATCCCCATGAGGAAATCGTCAAAATGGTGGAGTTAAGCGCAAGTCGATGGAGAAAGAAAAAGGGGGATGAATAATGGCTGACGAAGAAAAGAAAGAGACAGCGAAAAAAACAGCCCCTAAAAAGGCAGCCGCTCCGAGAAGAACGGCCAGAACAACAAAAGCAAAAGCCGCAGAGGTAAAAGCGGAAGAAGCCAAAACCACTGCAGCAGATGAAAAGATTACAGAAACCAAACATATAGAAGCTGAGAAACCAGCAATTCATAAGGAGGAAAAAATCATGACACAGGAAGCTTTAGGAATGGTAGAAACCAGAGGACTTACAGCAGCTATCGAGGCAGCTGACCAGATGTGCAAAGCAGCTAACGTTGCATTAGTTGGAACAGAGAAGATCGGATCCGGTCTTGTAACTGTTATGGTTCGCGGAGATGTTGGAGCAGTTAAATCTGCAGTAGAGAGCGGAAGCGCAGCAGCATCCAGACTTGGAGAGCTTGTAGCTACACACGTAATTCCAAGACCTCATACAGACGTTGAGAAAATTCTTCCAGTTCTTAAATAATCCACGCCTAGATTATTACATAATCCAGGAAGAAAGCAGGTGTACTTTTGGAAACCAATAATGTTGAGCTGATCACCAGAATGGTGCTGGACGCTCTTAACAAAAAGGAAGAAAAAGGCAATGGCTTCATGGTGCCGATCGGAGTTTCCGCAAGACATATCCACCTGACACAGGAACATGTAGAGGCTTTATTCGGACCAGGATATCAGCTTACTAAGAAGAAAGAGCTGATGGGCGGACAGTTTGCTTCCAATGAGACAGTTACCATCGTTGGACTTAAGCTGCGCGCAATCGAGAATGTACGTATTCTCGGACCGGTCCGCAAGGCTTCCCAGGTTGAAGTATCAGCTACAGACGCAATCAAGCTTGGCATGAAAGTGCCGGTTCGTGAGTCTGGAGATGTTAAGGGAAGTGCTCCTATTGCAATTGTCGGACCGAAAGGTGCAATTTATCTGAAAGAGGGATGTATCGTAGCAATGCGCCACATCCACATGTCCCCGAAGGATGCCCAGGCAGCCGGAGTGAAGGATGGAGATATTGTTTCCGTTAAGGCAGACAATGAGAGAGGAACCATTTTTAATCAGGTGAAGATCCGTGTAGACGACAGCTTTACACTGGAAATGCACATTGATACAGACGAAGCAAATGCAGCAAAAATTGCCACAGGCAATACAGTTACAATTATAAAGTAATGCAGTCGGGGATTTTCCCCTCATTACGAAAATAAAGATGTTCAGCCATGCGGGATCTGGCAGTACAGATGCTGCATGGCTGTGCTGACATAAATTTGGAGGTTCACATGATAGTTGGCAAGGTAGTAGGAAGCGTTGTTTCCACAAGAAAAAACGAAAAGCTTATCGGCAATAAGTTTATGATCGTGGAACCGGTTCATCACATGAAAGGTGACCTCAGCCAGATTGTTGCAATCGATATTATCGGTGCAGGAATCGGAGAATATGTATTGGTGGCACAAGGAAGCGCGGCAAGAATTGGCTGCGGCGTAGAAACAGCACCGGTAGATGCCGCCATTGTAGGTATCGTTGATGACGGTGCAGGATTGGAGTAACGCCATGGATATCAAAGAATTACAGAATATTATACAGGAGAATGGTGTAGTTGGTGCCGGCGGTGCAGGATTCCCTACATACATGAAGCTGACAGACAAAGCTAATACCATTCTTATGAACTGTGCAGAGTGCGAACCTTTACTGAAATTACACAGACAGTTATTAGAGAAGCACGCTTACGAAATTATGAAAACTTTCCATATGGTTCAGGAGACCGTTGGTGCTGCTGAGTCCATTATTGGAATTAAGAAATCCTATGTTCAGACAGTAAATGCTCTGAAACAGCATATCGAGGAGTTCCCGGGAATGCGCATCCACCTTCTGGATGAGGTATATCCTATGGGAGACGAGGTTGTACTGATCTACGAGGCAACTGGTAGAGTTGTAAGACCTGGCGGACTTCCTATTGAGCAGGGAGTTGCAGTATTCAACGTAGAGACACTGTACAACATTTATCAGGCAGTAGAGAAAAAAGAGCCAGTAACATCCAAATATGTATCTGTTGTAGCTGAGGTAAATCATCCGGTCACTGTAAGAGTACCTCTTGGATGTACCATGGATGATGTAGTAGCCCAGGCTGGCGGAACTACTGTAAAAGACCCGGTTTACTTTGTTGGTGGACCGATGATGGGAAGAATCGGAAAAGGTTCTGACCCTGTAACGAAGACAACAAATGCGATTCTGGTTCTGCCAAAAGACCATTTAATCGTACAGAAGAAGATGCGGACTTCTTCCATAGATTTGAAACGCGCAGCATCTATCTGCTGCCAGTGCAATACCTGTACAGACCTTTGCCCACGTAACAATCTGGGACATCCGATTGATCCGGCACGTTTCATGCGTGCAGCATCCAATCATGATTTCAGAGACATGAATCCATACATCAATGCAAGCTTCTGCAGCTCCTGCGGTGTTTGTGAAATGTATGCATGTCCGCAGAGTCTTGCTCCAAGAACACTTCTTGCAGATATGAAGGGCGGACTTCGTCAGGCAGGTATTCGTCCTCCTCAGGGAGTACAGCCAGTACCGGTTAAGGAATCCAGAGAATACCGCAAGGTTCCGGAAGAGCGCCTGATGGCACGTCTTGGTCTTACCAAATATGATAAGGACGCACCAATGGACGAGACACTGGTTGAGATTCCGAAGGTAAAAATTCTTTTGAGCCAGCATATCGGAGCACCTGCAAAGGCAATTGTCAAGGTTGGAGATCAGGTGACAAGAGGTCAGATGATCGCAGAACCTGCCCAGGGCTTAAGTGTTGGCATCCATGCAACCATCTCCGGTAAAGTTACCGAAGTGACAGATCGCTGGATCGTAGTTGCAAAGAATTAGAAAGGACGTGCAGAAAATGAGTAAAGCAATCGGAATGATTGAATTCAAAACTACAGCTACCGGCGTTACTGCAGCAGATGCAATGGTTAAGACATCTGATGTAGAAATCGTTGAGGCGCAGACCGTGTGTCCGGGTAAATATATTGCAATTATTACCGGTGATCTCAGTGCGGTAAAAGCTGCCGTTGATACAGCTGTAACAACATACGAGGACAAGTGCATTGACAGTTTCGTACTGGGCAATCCACATGAGTCCCTTTTCCCGGCAATTTATGGAACTACTCAGGTTGAGGAGATCAGTGCACTGGGAATTCTTGAAACATATGATGCAGCTTCCATTATTGAAGCTGCAGACCAGGCTGCAAAGACTGCAATCGTTGATCTTATTGAGCTTCGTATTGCAAAAGGTATGTGCGGAAAATCTTACATGATGATCACTGGTGAGGTTTCTGCAGTATCTGCATCTATTGACAGAGCCAAAGAGCTGGTTGCGGCAAAAGGCATGTATCTGGATTCATCTGTTATCGCACATCCGGATAGGAGAATGATCGACAGCCTTCTGTAAGCTTCTGGTCTAAAAAAATAAGCGCGGAGGAGACCTTATGCTTGCATTAGAGAGACGAAATCTGATTCTGGAAAAACTACAGGATGAAAAACGTGTAGTTGTAAGCGAGCTTAGTCAGATGTACGGGGTTTCTGAGGAGACCATCCGGCGAGATCTGGATAAGCTGGAAAAAGAAGGTCTTGCAATCAAAAGCTACGGCGGTGCTGTGATCAATGAAGATGTGAGCATTGACCTGCCCTTTAATGTGCGCAAGAACCAGAATGTAGTGGGAAAACAAAAGATGGCGGAAATTGTAGCCTCTCTTGTGCATGACGGGGAACATCTGCTTCTGGATGCCAGCACCACTGCGGTGTTCGTGGCGAAAGCACTGAAAGAAAAAGAGCGCCTGACTGTGATCACCAATTCCATGGAGATCCTTCTGGAACTGGCTGATGTGTCAGGCTGGAATATTATTTCCACAGGCGGGATGATGAAGGAAGGCTACCTGGCTTTCCTTGGTTCCCGCACAGAAGAAGTCATTCGCTCTTATTTTGCTGATACCGTTATTTTCTCCTGCAAGGCTCTTGATGAGAAGCTTGGAGTAATGGAATCTCAGGAGGCTTTCGGAACTGCGAAGAAAGCTATGCTGGATTCCGGACGTAAGAAAATCCTGGTTGTGGACAATACAAAATTTGACCAGACCGCGTTTTCCGTAGCAGGAAAATTGCGGGACATTGATATCATCGTGACAGATGAAAAGCCTTCCGACAAATGGCTGCAGCTGTTTGAAGAGGTGGGCGTGGAGTGCAGATATCCGTAAGCTGTCCGATAAAGGAGCATTGAATTATGAAAACTTTTGAAATGAAAACAGTCATCCATTTTGGTGACAATTCCCTGGATAGACTGGCAGAACTGCCATACAAAAAAGTTCTGGTGATCACAGATCCATTCATCGCAAAAGGGGAAATGATCAATCTGATCACAGACCCATTGAAACGCGGTGGTAAGGAGTTTGAAGTATTCAGTGATGTTGTGCCGGATGCACCGGTAGGAAAAATTGCAGTAGGTGTAAAGAAGTTCCTGGAGTATCAGCCAGAGGTTGTAGTAGCTGTTGGAGGCGGTTCTGCAATTGACTCTTCCAAGGCAATCCGTGAGTTTGCCCTGAAGATCAACAATTACGGCAAGGTAGGTCTTATTGCAATTCCTACCACAAGTGGTACAGGATCTGAGGTTACCTCTTTTGCAGTTGTAAACGATACAGAAAATCATGTGAAATATCCGCTGATCTCAGACAGCCTGACTGCTGATGAGGCAATTTTGGATGCAGAGCTTGTAAAGAGTGTTCCGCCTTCCATTACAGCGGATACAGGTATGGATGTACTGACTCATGCCATTGAGTCATATGTAAGTATCAATCACAATGAATTTTCATCTGCTCTTGCAGAAAAGTCAATTGAAATCTGCGGAGTCTTTCTGTTAAGAGCTTACCTTGACGGCAGCGATATGCATGCCCGTCAGAAAATGCATGTAGCTTCCTGTCTTGCTGGACTTTCCTTTAATGCAGCAGGACTTGGAATTACACACAGTATGGCACATCAGCTTGGAGCTGTGTTCCACATTCCTCACGGCCGTGCCAATGCCATGCTTCTTCCTCATATTGTTGAGTTTAATGCAGACATTAACAAACACAGCAAGAGCCAGAAAGAATATCTTCCGGCAGTGAAGAGATATGCAAATATTGCTCATATTCTGGGTCTTAGCAATTACAACAAAGTAATGTCCGTCAGATCTCTTGTAAACTGGATCCAGTTCATGCAGAAGGAAATGAATATTCCGCTTACCATTCAGGAACTTGGAACCATTTCTCCTGATGAATATTTTGGAGCTATCGACAAGATGGCAGACGCAGCACTTGCAGACGCCTGCACACCTGCGAACCCGAGAGTTCCTACCAAGGAAGATATCGTAAAGATTTACAAGAAACTGTGGTCATTCTAAAAGCGGTATCGCCACAGGCGGTATTTTGATGAATGCAATGGGCTTAAGGCAGATACTTAACGGGTCTGTCTTAAGCCAGTTTATCAATTACACAGTGAGAAGCCTACCAGTATAGTGAACATCAGGCAACAGCTTAGGTTGTCTTATTTTCAGTGTACTGGTAACAAAAAGACCGGGAGAGTGCCATATGAGTATTTATACGAAAAGCGGAGACAAGGGAACCACCAATCTTGTCCATACCAAAAATGTTTCCAAATCGGATGACCGAATCCAGTTGAAGGGAACCATAGATGAGCTGACCAGCCATATCGGTGTGGTGAAAACCATGATAAGCGACGGGGATACTATCCGTTTCCTGGAGAAGATTCAGGAAAATCTTGTCAAAGTAACGGCAGGAGTGGCAGATCCTTATAACAGAGAATATAAGATCAACGATGATAAGACGGAGCTTTTGGAGGAAGAAATTGACCGTCTGGAAGGTTTGTTTCATTGTCCGAAGGATTCCGTTCTTCCGGGAGCCTGTCCTTTGTCTGCCCAGATTGATGTGACCCGTTCTGTTGCAAGAAGGGCTGAGCGCGCACTTGCAGCAGTAAGCGTAAAGTTCGGTACGGATTCCGGCAGTAAGAAATATATGAACCGTTTGGCTGACTATCTGTATGTGCTGGCAAGGTATGCCGATGCCAGTATGTCTGGGAAGGGATTATCTGGCGCAGCTGATCATGAGGCGCCAGGTACGCCCCTGTCTTCGAAAGAGAAGGCACAGCCGTCCGGCGGCGTTTCTTCTGATTCTGTAGATGAAGCCGTGATCCAGGCAGTTTTAAGACGTCTTGGTGTTTCCGGCAGAATTACACTGGACGGAGCCAAGAAGCTGATCGAGAAGATTGAGCAGGAAGCACTTCGCCGGGGCAAACGTGCAGTGATCGCAGTCTGTGGACCAGACGGAAATCCCATTGCAGTTCATGTAATGGACGGAGCATTTCTGGTAAGCTTTGATGTAGCACTTAAGAAAGCCTATACCTCCGTGGCAGTGAAGATGTCCACCATGGAGCTTTCCGCCCTTGCCCAGCCAGGAGGAACTTTTTACGGCGTAGATAAGATGGATGGAGGCAAGATTGTGATCTTTGGCGGCGGCGTCCCGCTGAAATCCGAAGATACCATTATCGGAGGACTTGGCATCAGCGGCGGCACAGGTGAAGAAGACCACAGCCTTGCAGAATACGGACTGTCTGTACTGCCTGAGATTCTGGGCTGAAGCTTATAGATGGATGATAGAATTGAGAATGGGAAGACCCTGCTTTTTTCTTTTATAAGAGCGTAAGCAGGGTCTTTTTATGGGGTTATTAATTATTATGGAAAAGAGGGCTTATTTTTTCAGGAAGGAAAAAAGACCCTTCTTTTTCTCGTAAGGAGATTTGGAGATGGAAAGCAGCTGATAACCGGTCTTATCGATGGTTTCCTTCAGCTTCTTCTCATCAAGATCTTTCTCAGTGAGGATGATGGTTTCTCCCTTTGCCTGGGAAGAGGTAACCTTTTTTACGGAAAAAGCATTTCGAATGCTTTCATTTACGTGAGATTCACACATTCCGCACATCATTCCGTCTATTTTTAAAGTATATTGCTGCATAATCGTTGTTCTCCATTCTGTAAATATTTTTAAGCTGTATAGTCAAATCCCTCGAAGGACAGTTCACAGTTTGCAATACGGCTGCAGATGTTTACTGCAGAATACATTACTACAGAAAATTCACCATCAATGGTGTCTACATGCAGATAACGTCCATCATCTGAAATTGAGGCAGTTTTCACATCGCCCCGCTCCGTAAGTTCTTTTAAGATTTCATTTGTCTGGTCTTTTGAAACAGCTTTTGATAAATGATATCGTCTTCCCATGATCTGACAGCTTCCCTTCTTCGTACTTTTGTTAGTATCTTCTAACTAAAACTATTATAGCACGTTTATTCCAAAAGAAAACGCTGCATATTGATAAAATATCTCAATAACAGCGGAAAATGACGGGAACGGCTGTCGATTTATAAGAGAATTTTACGACCGAATTTTATTGTAACAGACCAAAAACTTTGTTAGAATAGAGGAAACGAAAGAGAAAAACAAATTTCTGATTTTCTGCGGCGTTCTGCTGCAGTATGTGCGGACAGTTTTCTGCCATGGGCTACTCAGCCTGATCAGCAATCATTCCATCATCCATTTAACTCGAGACGCGCAGCATAAGGGTCCTGGAATAACCAGCCTGTATAACGAAAATACGATTTTTCGTGTCTGTACAGCAAAAGAAGATGCATAAAGTGCATCACCATAGCCCGCATGAAAATGCGGGAATAGTTCTCTGTCGTTTTCTTGCGGCGAAAAAAATCATATCTTCTACATATCTGGTGCTTTTTGAAAAAAGAATAAAGTTCTTTTTCACGGGCGGGGGTAAAGGTGCATTCCCGCCCGGCACAATTCCGAAAATCAATTTTGGCTTCAAGCTGTTCCCTGTTTTTCAAACTGGATCAGCTTTTTTTATATTTTCCAGGAGTGGTTCCCTTGTATTTCTTAAAAGTACGGATAAAATAACTCAGATCATTAAAGCCGTTGCGATAGGCAATATCCGTTATGGAATCGTCTGTGGTGGAAAGCTGGTAGCAGGCCTGCTCAATGCGCTGGCGGTTCAGATAGTCCATAGGAGTCTGATGGGTCATTTCCGAAAAGAAGCGGCAGAAATACTTGGGGGACATGGATACGGAATCAGACAGCTGCCCCAGGGTAAGAGGAGAAGCATAGTTCTTTTCAATAAATTCCACTACCTGCTTCAGCTGCAGGATCCTCTTGTAATCCCGGCGCGCTTTGGGCTGGCTGTCAAGGTAGTAATGATTACCAAAAACAATACCGAAAAAGTGGTAAAATTGTCCGATTACAGAAAGCTCATATCCAGGCTTTTTTTCATCCATAGACTGAAAAAGGGAATTTACTGCCGAAAGAACATCCGGATAACGCTGGTCAAAGTGGTGAAAAATCAGAATATCCTGGTGGACGATCTTCTGGATGTAATCCGCGCATACGGAATTCAGCTTCAAAAATACGTTCATATCAAAGACAATGCACTGATAGACACAATTGACAGGAATTCCGGAATGCAGGATTCCGCTGTGGACAAAAATCACATCACCCTGCACTGCTTTAAAACTTTTTTCGTCTAAAGTGACGGTAAATTCTCCGGTAAGAATGCGGATGATTTCATATTCCACATGCCAGTGGTAAGACATCACATATCTGGGATGGCTCTGGTCAATGTGGTGAAACTCAAAAGGAAACTCATAAGTCCCTCTGGGACGGTCTTCATTCTGATCTATAATCTGCAAAATCATTCCTCCTTCCGCAAATTTATTGAAATTTTGTCATTCCAACAGAAAAGGTGAATATTGTACTATTATTTGCTATTATAACACAAGTAATTTTCCAGAATCAATCATATAATGTAAGATATGAGAGGTTAAGGGAAATCAGAAGAATTGCTGAACCCTTGACAGCACCCAGGCGCAGAACCTGACGCAGAAAATGTTTATAAAAAGCAAATTTTATTTATAACAGGAGGTATGAACTACTATGGCAAAGAGCAGATTAATCGGAAGCTACCCTGTAATCGGTATCAGACCGACAATTGACGGACGTAGAGGAGCCCTCGACGTAAGAGGATCCCTGGAAGAGCAGACCATGAATATGGCCAAATCCGTTAAGGAATTATATGAGGCAAACTTAAAATATTCCAATGGCGAGCCTGTAAAGGTTGTAATCGCAGACAGCACCATCGGACGTGTTGGTGAGGCTGCTGCATGTGCTGATAAGTTCAGACATGAAGGCGTTGATATTACTGTAACCGTTACACCTTGCTGGTGCTACGGCGCAGAGACAATGGATATGGATCCACAGACCATCAAGGCTGTATGGGGATTCAATGCAACTGAGAGACCAGGTGCTGTTTACCTTGCATCCGTTCTTGCTACACATGCACAGAAGGGTCTTCCTGCATTCGGTATCTACGGACATGAGGTTCTGGATGCTGATGACACAGTAATGCCAGAAGATGTAAAAGAAAAAATGTTAAGATTCGGCCGTGCAGCTGTTGCTGTTGCAACCATGAGAAACAAATCCTGGCTGCAGATCGGTTCTGTTACAATGGGTATCGGCGGATCTATTATCGATCCTGATTTCATCGAGTCCTATCTTGGAATGCGTGTAGAGTCTGTTGACGAGGTTGAGATTATCCGCCGTATGACAGAGGGCATCTATGATCACGAAGAGTTCGACAGAGCAATGAAGTGGGCAAAAGAGAACTGCACCATCGGATTTGACAAGAACCCACCGGAACTTCAGATGACAGAAGAGCAGAAAGAAGAGCAGTTTGAGTTCGTAGTTAAGATGGCTGTTATCATTAAAGAGCTTATGAATGGATGCGACAATCTTGACCCGAAATTCTCAGAGGAAGCTATCGGACACAATGCACTTGCAGCTGGTTTCCAGGGACAGAGACAGTGGACAGACTTCTATCCGAATGGTGACTTTGCAGAAGCAATGCTGAACACATCCTTTGACTGGGATGGAGCAAGAGAGCCATACATCCTTGCTACAGAGAATGACGTACTTAACGGTCTTGGAATGCTGTTTATGAAACTTCTTACCGGACGTGCTCAGATGTTTGCTGATGTTCGTACCTACTGGAGTGCAAATGCAGTAAAACGTGTTACAGGATATGATCTTGAAGGCGTTGCAAAAGAAAACGATGGTATCATTCACCTGATCAACTCCGGTGCATGTTGCCTTGATGCTTCCGGTGTTGTGAAAGATGAGAACGGCAACGGCGTTATGAAAGAATGGTGGAATGTTACAGAGGAAGATCAGAAAGCAATCATGAAGGCTACTACATGGAATGCAGCTGATAACGGATACTTCCGTGGCGGCGGATTCTCCTCCAGATTCGAGACAAGAGCCACCATGCCGGCAACTATGATCCGTCTGAACCTTGTAAAAGGACTTGGACCGGTTCTTCAGATTGCAGAGGGCTGGACTGTAGAGCTTCCAGAGGATGTATCTGATACACTTTGGAAACGTACTGACTATACATGGCCATGCACATGGTTTGTACCGAGATGCGATGGCAAAGACGGTGCATTCAAGACTGCTTATGATGTTATGAATAACTGGGGTGCTAACCACGGTGCAATCTCCTATGGACATATTGGTGCAGATCTGATTACAATGTGCTCTATGCTGAGAATCCCGGTTTGCATGCATAACGTACCTGAAGCAGATGTTTTCCGTCCGGCAGCTTGGAATGCATTTGGAATGGATAAAGAAGGTGCAGACTTCAGAGCTTGCAAGAATTATGGACCTCTTTATAAATAATTAGCTTTTTATAATCGCCTTCTTTCTCCCCCCAAGACTTCGAAAGAAGGACGCGAAAGGGGCTGTCGCATTAGCAAATATTTTTTGCTGGGCGGCAGCCCTGCTTTAAGCCCAAATGGCATCGAAACTGGTTGTGGTTTCGATGCCATTCTCTATAAACACAGTTCATTCCCAGACATCCCTTTCGGCATGCCTTATTTCGAACTGTTTTATTTTCAACCATCTAAATCTATGCCGTCTTTAATGAAAAAAGATGACTTCCTGTTCTTCCGGTCTGAATCTTGCAATGAAGCTTATTGATATTTCGTCCCATTGCAAGAAGGATGCTCTCTGCCAGTGCATTCGCTTTTCCTCGGTACAGGTATCTCCGAAAATTCATGTCTTCTTTTACATCGGCAAAAGAACCTTCTGCCTGAATACTGCGGTTCATACGGAGCATCGTTCCATACTCACTTGTGATCCGTTCCAGATCTTCTGTCTGTTCCCCGCAATGAAAAGATAGTTTTCTTCACTTTCATATCCGGCATCTGCAACGATCTCTGAATACTTAAAGCCTAAGTGACTCTCCATATCTTTCAAAAAAGGGAAGTTCTTCGCATTCAGCCACAAAAGAAGTTAGTTTCGTGTATAACCGGGCCTGGTTTTTCGTAATAGCCCGTTTCCATGCCTTCCTGATATCCCGGCTTGAGTAGATTCGATTCATTGCTGCATAGATAACGAGTTTCAGCATCTGACGCGGCGTTGCCTGATTTTTTCTGATCCTGCCGTAAGTTTTATACAGTTCAGAAAAGTAGCATAAACTGATTATGCCACGAACGCCGGGCCTTTTGTCGTTCAAGAAGTAAAACCACTCTTATTCGGCTCGAATACTGGAAAAATAAAGAAAAAAGTGGTTGCAACTTCTTGGTGATGTGGTACAATAAAGACTAGCATAAAAAAGTATATAACAGGGAAAAGGGGACATTTATGAAGAAAAAGCTGGGATTGCTGCTGGCTGTGGTTCTCACCCTCTGTATGTCTGTAAGCGCTTTTGCAGATGCAGGGAAATCACAGCAGGTAGATTATAAAACCGATTATTATATGATTGTGGAATCACCGGACGGCGGAGTGGACATGTTTTCTGAGGCAAGTACTGACAGTCCGAAGCTGAACGATGAACTGATTCTTAATGGAACGGCTATCCATGTAGAAGGAGAGAGCAAGGACGATGCAGGAAACCTGTGGCTGTATACACAGCTTCACGGAATGTTTGGCTTCCTTGAAGAGAAATATCTGAAGCCAGCAACTCTTGCTGAGGCTGTTGCTTCCGAGCTTGCCCTGTATGGAAGTACAGATGTGAATTATGACATTACCGTAAATGCCAAGGAAGATGGTTCTGTTTCCCTTTACAAGGGACCTGGCAAGAAATATGGCACAGTATCCGGCGGCTGCAACATTGCCAACGGCGAGAAATTACATATTGACGTAGAAGTTGACACCGGCAAGGACGGCATCTGGGGCAAAACCACAGCAGGCGATGTATCTGGCTGGGTAGACATTGCACAGGCTACTAATACTGAGCAGAGCACTGTAGAACTGATTCCTGACACTGCGCAGGCAGCAGAAGAGACAGGTACAGCTGATGCAGCAGTGGCTGCAGATACGGATGAAACGAACACTGCAGGCAATGGATCAGAAGAGGCTGGAGCAGCTGACAATTCTGACGTGGCAGAGCCGCAGGCGGAAGATGGAATTGGTATGAATTCTGAGGATGATGCACAGGCTGTTGGAAAAGCTGCAGCAGACACTAAGGCAAAGGCAACTGCAACCCCAACTCCGAAGCCAACCAACACCCCAACTCCAGAACCAACCAATACCAGCACCCCGACCCCGGAACCAACTAATACAAGCACTCCAACTCCGGAACCAACTAATACAAGCACTCCAACTCCGGAGCCGACTAATACAAGCACTCCAACTCCGGAGCCGACTGAGACATCCGCACCTACAGAGAAGCCAACTGAGGCTGCCACTCCAACGGACAGTGCAGGACAGGAAGCATCCAGTGAGAATGTGGAGAAGACCTCTTCCGGCATGACATCACTGATCTGGATTCTAGTCGTTGTAATCATTATCGGAATTGCAGTTGTGATCTGGCTCCTTAAGAGAAACAAAAAAGACAATGATTAAGTAAATAAGAATACAAAATAAAAGCTCCGCCGGAATGAAAACGGCGGAGCTTTTTTGATAGGAGGCTGTTATAAAACAGCAGCAAGGCTGTATTTTTTCATAGAGTCTGGAATTAATTGTTGATAACAACACCTTTCTGAAGCATAACATTTGCGTAAACTGCCTTCTCACCTGTAGCGATGATGCAGTATGCTTTCTTGGCTTCTTCGTAGAATGCAAAGCGCTCAATATTTCCAACAGCGTCTGCACCGCGGTCGTCATGCTTGGAAACAATTTCCTTATAGGTATCCCAGATCGGGGTCTTAACTGGATCACCAGGCATAACTTCCATTAATGTTACCGGCTTCTCTACATAAGAATCAAGCGGGATAACAGTCAGGATCGCATCCAGAAGCTCTGGAACGCCATGTCCGTCACAGCGTACAACAACTGCATTCTTACCCATGGATTCTACAGGGAAGTTGCCGTCTGCGATTACAATACGGTCGCTGTGGCCCATCTCACATAATACCTTTAAAAGCTGTGGTGAAAGTATTTCCGGAATTCCTTTTAACATAATTTAATCTCCCTTCGTTCTTTCTCGGAGAACCGAAATCTGCCTGAAACATACTTCGGTTCCGAAAGTATTCTACTCTATAAATTACCCGTATTTAAACAACATTTCAAGTTAAAATTTTACGGAAAAAGATGAAATATTTACAGTTGACAGGAACTGGCAAAAGAGTTATTATGAACTCAAACGGAAACGTTTCGGTTTCTGAAA
Source organism: Blautia acetigignens (assembly GCF_025566865.1). Classification (NCBI taxonomy): domain Bacteria; kingdom Bacillati; phylum Bacillota; class Clostridia; order Lachnospirales; family Lachnospiraceae; genus Blautia; species Blautia acetigignens. Next base: position 261,464 of record NZ_JAOQJM010000001.1, on the reverse strand, counting down.
AAGCGAAAGCTTACAGCCTGTCCGGCACAGGCAGAAGGAGGAAAATATGCCACTTGTTACATCTAAAGAAATGTTACTGAAGGCTCAGCAGGGAGGTTACGCAGTCGGTGCATTCAATGCAGAGAATATGGAGATGGTGAAAGCAATCATCCAGGCTGCAGAGGAGCTGAAGGCACCGGTTATGATCCAGACTACCCCGTCTACCATCAAGTACGGAACTTTGGAGACCTATCAGGCAATCGTTGCAGCAGAAGCTGCCAAGGCTTCCGTTCCTGTATGCCTGCATCTGGATCACGGCAGCAGCTTTGACCTTGCGATGAAGGCTCTCAAGGCCGGATATACTTCTGTTATGATCGATGGCTCCAAGCTGGATTATGAGGGCAACATCGAGGTGAGCAAGAAGGTTGCTGATGTTGCAGCATCCATGGGAATTCCATGCGAGGCAGAGCTTGGCAAGGTTGGCGGTAAGGAAGACGATCTGGTTGCTGTAGCAGATACCAATACAGATCCGCAGGAAGCAAAGGAATTTGCAGAGCGTACAGGTGTTACCTCTCTTGCAGTTGCAATCGGTACTGCTCACGGATTCTATGTAGGAACACCAGTCCTTGATAAGGAGCGTTTAAGCGAGATCCGTAAGGTCGTAGATATTCCGTTAGTTCTTCATGGTGCTTCCGGACTTAGCGATGAGGACGTAATGGATTGTGTCAAGAGAGGAATCTGCAAGGTGAACTTTGCTACAGAGCTTCGTGCAGCATACTCCAAGGCAGTAAGAGAGACACTGGAAGATGAGAAGGTATTTGACCCGAAGGCATACGGCAAGGCTGGAATTGCAGCTGTGAAAGAGCTTGTAATGGCCCGTATGAAGGTTTGCGGCTGTGACGGCAAAGCTGAATAAGAGGCAGCCCTATGGCAGCGACGATGAAAGACATTGCCAGACGGACAGGTCTTGGTTTGGCAACGATCTCCTCTTATTTTAACGGGGGTAATGTAAGGGAGAAGAACCGCATCAAAATCGAAGAAGCCATCGAAGAATTACACTATGAAGTGAATGAGGTTGCCCGCGGACTGAAGACTAATGCCACGAAGACAGTGGGGGTGGTGATCCCGGAGCTGAATAACGTATTCTGCGCCGAGATCATCAGCGGCATGGAGGATATTCTGCGCAGTCATGGATATGCAGCCATTGTCTGTGACTGCAGGACCGATAAGAACCTGGAGAGGGAAGCTGTGGACTTTCTTACCAGGAAGCGCGTGGACGGAATCATCAATATGCCTGTGGATATGACAGGTTCCCATCTGAAAGAGTTTCAGAGAACTGGGAAGCCCATCGTGCTTATTGACCGTATGATCCAGGGACTTTCCTGTGACTGTGTGCTGGTAGATAATGAGATGGCTGCTGAGAAGGCAGTTACCATGCTGGTGGAGCAGGAGCATCATAAGATTGGGCTGATCGGCGGTCCGGATGAGATCTATACTGCCAGACAGCGTATGCTTGGATATATCAAGGCACTGAAGAAGCACGGCATTCCTGTTGATGAGAAGCTGATCTGTCACGGGGATTACACCATTCAGGGCGGCGTTCAGGCTGTGGAAGCCCTGGTGAAGGAGAATCCGGATATGACCGCAGTTTTTGTCACTAATTACGAGATGACTATGGGAGCTGTGATCGGATTGAATGAGATGGGAGTATCCCTGCCAGAGGAGATTTCCATGGTGGGCTTTGACAATCTTCCTTTTGCCCGGGCCTGTCGCCCGGCACTTACCATTGTATCCCAGCCCACAGAGAAGATTGCCCGCGAGACGGCCCAGCTGATGCTGGCACGCCTTGAGGGAAAGGAAGAACTTCAGGAGCCAGTGGTGCGGAAGCTTCAGACCGATATTTTTATGGGGAAATCCATAAGGAGACAAGGATGAGCAAGAACTATTTATTAGGAATTGATATTGGAACCAGTGCCTGTAAGGTGGCTGTGTTTGACAGAAACGGACAGGTAATGGCTTACGCAAATGGAGACTATCCTGTGTATTATCCCAGGGAGGGATGGGTTCAGCAGAATCCGGAGGAATGGTGGCAGGCTGTGTGCGGTGCCATAAAGGAATGCTTAAGCAAAGGAGAAATTTCCCCGGAGCAGATTGCAGGAGTGGGAATCGACGGACAGAGCTGGTCAGCCATAGCCATTGACAAGGATGGAAATGTGCTGACAGATACACCAATCTGGATGGACACCCGGGCACAGGAGATTTGTGACAGACTCAATAATGAAATTGGCAGCGAGAATATTTTTGAAGTTGCTGGTAATTCCCTTCAGCCTTCCTATGCTACAGCGAAGATTCTGTGGTATAAGGAGAACATGCCTGAAGTATACAGCAGAATCTACAAGATTCTTCAGTCCAACAGCTTTATTGCCTACAGGCTGACCGGTGCAGTGACACAGGATCTTTCCCAGGGATACGGACTGCATTGTTTTGATATGCGCACTGGTACATGGGATGCGCAGATGTGTGAGAAGCTGGGAATTCCAATGGAATTTCTTCCGGAAATCGTTCCCTGCGATCAGGTAGTAGGAACGGTAAATGAGAAGGCAGCAGCCCAGTGCGGACTTGCAGCAGGCACTCCGATAGTAGCCGGCGGTCTTGATGCAGCGTGCGGTACACTTGGAGCTGGCGTGATCCATCCTGGTGAGACACAGGAGCAGGGCGGACAGGCAGGCGGCATGAGTATCTGCACGGATACCTACAAGGCAGACCCAAGCCTGATCCTGGGATTTCATGTAGTGCCGGGAAAGTGGCTCCTTCAGGGAGGCACCACCGGAGGCGGCGGGGTTATGCGCTGGTTCGAGCGGGAGTTCGCAGATTTTGAGAGAAGCCGCAAGGAAGAGACAGGCAAGTCTTCCCTTGACCAGCTCAACCAGATTGCACAGGAAGTACCAGCCGGAAGTGAAGGTGTGGTATTCCTTCCTTATATGTCCGGAGAGCGTTCCCCAATCTGGAACCCATATGCCAAGGGTGTTTTCTATGGCCTTGATTTTTCCAAGACCAAGGGACATATGGTAAGGGCCTGTATGGAGGGCGTTGCATTTTCCCTTCGTCACAATCTGGAAGTGGCAGAGAAGGCTGGGGCTCAAGTGAAGGTGCTCCGTGCAATGGGCGGATCTGCCAATTCCCTTCTCTGGACCCAGATTAAGGCAGATATAACAGGCAAGGATGTAGTAGTGCCTGCTTCTGACACCGCGTCTACTTTAGGGGCTGCGATTCTTGCAGGAGTAGGTGTTGGATTTTATAAAGATTATGAGGAAGCGGTTTCCCTGACGGTCAAGGAGACAAGACGTCAACAGCCGGATCCTTCCAGGAAAGAAGTTTATGACAAGGCATACCGTACATACAGAGAACTTTATGACTCTCTGAAACATATGATGGTGCGGCAGTAAGGAGGTATTTTAAGATGAAAGCAGCAGCTGTAGTTGCAAATGAGGATGTTCAGTATCAGGAAGTGGAAGAGCCACAGGCAAAGCCAGGCTGGGTCAAAATTAAAGTAAAAGCTTCCGGTATCTGCGGATCCGATGTGCCGCGTGTACTGAATCACGGCGTTCATTTCTATCCTATCGTTCTGGGACATGAATTCTCAGGAGACGTTGTAGAGGTTGGAGAGGGCGTTACCAAAGTAAAAGTAGGCGACCGTGTATCCGGTGCACCTCTTCTTCCTTGTATGAAATGTGATGACTGCCAGAACGGAAACTTCTCCCTGTGCAAGCATTACAGCTTTATCGGCTCCAGACAGCAGGGAAGCAATGCGGATTATGTAGTAATTCCAGAGCAGAATGCCATTCCATTTGATCCATCTATTTCCTATGAGCAGGGAGCTATGTTTGAACCTTCTACTGTTGCCCTTCACGGACTTCTTCAGAATGATTATCAGGGCGGACAGTGTGTGGCAATTTTAGGATGCGGCACCATCGGAATCTTCACTATGCAGTGGGCGAAGATTTTCGGTTCCAAGAAGGTTGTAGTGTTTGATATCAGCCAGGAGCGTCTTGACCTTGCGAAACGTATGGGTGCAGACGCTGTAATCGATACCACCAAAGAGAACTATATGGAAGAGGCTATGGCAATTACTGGCGGTAAGGGCTATGGTTACGTATTTGAGACAGCAGGACAGGTTCCTACCATGCATATGGCATTTGAACTGGCTGCCAATAAGGCTCATGTATGCTTTATCGGTACTCCTCATGCTGACCTTACCTTTACACCGAAGCAGTGGGAGAACATGAACCGTAAGGAATTCAAGCTGACCGGTTCCTGGATGTCCTACAGTTCTCCATTCCCGGGCAAGGAGTGGGATCTTACCGCACACTATTTTGCAACCGGACAGTTGAAATTTGACCCGGGATTTATCTATCGCAAGATGCCTATGAGCCAGGCGCAGGAAGCCTTCCAGCTTTATAAGACACCAGGTCTTGTAAAAGGCAAGATTCTTCTGATGAACGAGGACTGAGCATATGATACTGACAGTAACATTAAATGCTGCAATTGATAAGCGCTATGTAGTAGAGGGCTTTCGCACCGGCGAGGTAAATCGTGTGAAAGAGTGCACCTATGTACCGGGCGGCAAGGGACTGAATGTGTCCAAGCCAGCTTCCATCTATGGAGCAGAGGTAGTGGCTACCGGATTTGCGGGGGGCCACGCTGGTGCCTATATTGAGGATGCACTGAAGCCTTTTGGAATCAGGAGTGCTTTTTACCATGTGGATGCTGAGAGCAGATCCTGCATCAATATCTGGGATGAAGTGAATCAGGTACAGACCGAATTCCTGGAACCTGGATTCACTTTGACAGAGGAGGATTTCGCTGGTTTTGAGGCGAAGTTTCGCCAGCTGGTTCAGGAAGCCAAGGTAGTAGCCATGTCGGGAAGTGTTCCCAAGGGACTGGACGGAACTGCATATCAGCGCCTTGTAAAAATTGTGAAGGATGCTGGAATTCCAGTGATCCTGGACACCAGCGGCAAGCTTCTTGAGATGGGAATTGAGGCTATTCCTACCATGATTAAGCCAAATATTGATGAAATCCGTATGCTTACGGGCAAACGCTGTGATGATATTTCCGAGATTATCGAAGCTGCCAGGGCAATCCACGAGAGAGGCGTGAAGATCGTGGCTGTTTCCCTTGGTGCAGACGGATCCCTTGCAGTGGGAGATGATGGAATTTTCCGTGCCCGTGTTCCGAAAATAGATGCAGTGAATACAGTAGGATGCGGCGATTCCATGATCGCAGGCTTTGCCCTTGGTTTGTCCAAGGGACTCCCGTTAGAGGAGACCCTGCGTCTTGCAAGCGCAATCTCCGCGGCAGCAGCCATGAGAGAAGAGACCGGATTTTTCGTAATGGAAGATATGGAGAAGCTGCTGCCTCAGATTGAGATTACCAGACTGTAATAATAAATATAAAAAATGTGCGAAATGTTAAGGAGGATAAAAAGATGACAATGATCGATCCGGCAATTGTTCCGCAGAGAACACTTTATACTGGCGCGAAGTTGCCAGCAGTAGGAATGGGAACATTTGGAAGTGACCATGCAGATGCAGATGCTGTTTCCGCAGCAGTGGCTGGCGCAATCCGTGTAGGTTACCGTTCCTTTGACTGCGCTGCCTGCTATGGCAACGAGGATATGATCGGACAGGTTTTTGCTGACGCGTTTGCAGAAGGTGTTGTAAAAAGAGAAGATCTGTTCATCGCATCCAAGGTATGGAATGACATGCATGGTGATGGAGATGTACTGATTGCCTGCGCTAAGACACTGAAGGACCTGAAGCTGGATTATCTGGATATGTACTATGTTCACTGGCCATTCCCGAACTATCATGCACCTCACTGCGATGTGGATTCCAGAAACCCTGATTCCAAGCCATTTACAGTAGAGCGTTTCATGAAGACCTGGCGTCAGATGGAGCGTCTGGTAGACATGGGCCTGACCAAGCACATTGGTATGTCTAATATGACCATTCCGAAGCTTGAGGCAGTTCTTCCTCTTTGCAGAATTAAGCCAGCCGCAATTGAGATGGAGCTTCATCCATGCTTCCAGCAGCCAGAGCTGTTTGAGTACTGCCAGAAACAGGGCATTGAAGTAGTTGGATTCTGTCCAATCGGTTCCCCGGAGCGTCCGGAGCGTGACAAGATGCCAGAGGATATTGCAGATATTGAGCTGCCAGAACTGAAGGCAATTGCTGAGGCACATGGCGTTCATCCGGCAGTAATCTGCATCAAATGGGCAGTACAGAGAGGCATTTCTCCGATTCCGTTCTCTTTGAAGGAGAAGAACTACACTATGAACCTGAAGTGCGTAACAGAAGATCCGCTGACAGATGCGGAGATGGAGACAATCCGTTCCTTAGATAAGAACAACCGTCTGATCAAGGGTCATGTATTCCTGTGGGAAGGCGCCAAAGACTGGCACGACCTGTGGGATGAGGACGGCGTTATTGTGAAATAACGCACATCTTGCAGAAAGCCTTTTTCAAACACACTCTAGGAAAACAATAAGATTTCATACAAAAGCTGCAAAGTCCTTGAAGCAAGGGACAACTTTGCAGCTTTTGCTGCCCAATAGCACGTTTCTCGATGCCAGGAAAGACAAATCTTCTTGTGTAATGCGCAAGAAGCAGCGCTTGCTACGCAAACTTAATTCTCGGGTTTTCTGTGAATTTCACATACTCTTAGTTGTTTGGTTTGCATAATGATATGGCATGTGATAATATGATATTTGGTAAATGTTTTGAGGAAATATGGTACAGACCGGCACCGGGGGGAGCCGATCAGATACATACGAATAACAGACAGAAAGGGAAAGCAAAAACTATGTATCGAATTTTACTTGTTGATGATGAAATCCTGGTACGAGATGCGATTAAGGAGAATATTGATTGGAAATCCATGGATTGCGAACTGGTGGGGGACTGCGAGAACGGGAAGCAGGCCGCTGATTTTGTGAAGACTCATCCGGTGGATATTGTTCTTACCGATATTCTCATGCCATATATGGATGGCATGGAATTAAGTCATTTTCTCCACGATAATTATCCGGAAATTGTGATTGTGATCTTCAGCGGTTTCGGGGAATTTGAGTATGCCAAGAAGGCAATCCAGTATAATGTAAGTGAATATATGCTCAAGCCGGTTACCGCCATGGAGCTTCGGGAAGTCATCGGTAAAATGAAGGAGAAGGTTGACCAGCAACGCAAAGAGAAGGAGAAATTAGAATCTCTGACCAAAACCTCTCAGGACTACCATAAGAATGCCCTCGTGATCCGCTCCAAAGCCATTGAGGCACTGGTTGGCTGTACCAGAGATGTTCAGAAAAGCCTGGATGAACTGGCAAAGATGGGGATTTACATGGACAGCTCCTCCTACCGGGTAGCTGTATTTGATATGGATCTGTTTTCTGAGATTCATGAGATTGATATGGAGAAACGGCAGGAAAGTGCCCTGATGGCATTTGTTCTGTTTAATGTGGCAGATGAAATCGTAACCGGAAGAGGAGCTGGAATTGCATATCAGGAAGGCAATAACCGGGTGTGCATTCTCTTTATGGGAGATCATTGCAGGGGATTTTCCCAGGAAACCCATGAAATCTGTGAAGAAATTCAGAATAAAGTAAAAGAAGTAATTGGAATCGAGGTTTCTGCCGGAATTGGAGGCTGGGTTAAAAATCCAGAAGAGCTGATCCATTCCCACGAGCAGGCAGAGAATGCAATTGGACTCCGTTACCTGTTAGGCGGTAATCTTCTGATTGACACAGAAGAACAAAAAGAGGAAAGAAGCCTTTCCCTACAGCAGTCATTAAATGAAATGACAAATGGAATCCGAAATGGGAATCTTCAGGCAGTAAACCATGCCCTGTCTGACATGAAAGAAAAAATTAAAAATGCAAGAGCAGACAAAAGCCAGGCATGTGTGTGCCTTCAGATGATCCTGCGTCATGCGGGAAGCTGCTGGGAGTCTGTGACCTCTGGCGGTGAAGACCTGTTTCACAAAAGAGAGCTGTTGATGGGCAAGGTGACCGAACAGAAGACCTTTGATGAGGCTTTTTTACTGGCCGAGAATTATGTGCATGAAGTATTTGAGAGATGTTCCTCCATGAACAGCTCCAGCGGACAGAAGCAGGCCGTGCTTGCAATGGAATACATCCGCGCACATTATATGGAACAGGAATTAAGCCTGAATGATATCTGTTCCTACCTGAACATCAGTACCAGCTATTTCAGTACTATTTTTAAGGAAGCCACAGGCGGAACGTTCCTGGAATTTCTCAGCCGCATCCGAATGGAGAAGACCAAGGAGCTTCTGGAGCAGACAACCTTGAAGAACTATGAGATTGCAGAGATGGTAGGATTTTCCGACCCTCATTATTTCAGTATTTCCTTTAAGAAAATGACAGGCAAGACACCGACAGAATATGCAAGGGAAAAAAGATCTGTATGAAAAAACGTTTGGTGATGATAGCTGGCGTGTGCGTATGTACACTGATCGCAGCGGCAGGCTTGTATCAGAATTACAGCAAAAATGAAAAATACCAGAAACAGCTGTTTGCCATGGACACTTATATGGAGTTTACCGCATATGGCAGGGGCGGTCAGCAGGCAGTAGAAAAGGCAGCAAAGGAAGTGCAGAGACTGGATGCACTTTTATCAGCACAAAATGAAGAAAGCCAGGTATATGCCCTGAATCAGCGGGGCAGTCTTGAGGTTTCAGATGATCTGGCAGAGATTATCCAGCGCGGGAAAGAAATCTTCCAGGAGACAGACGGCCTTTTTGACGATACGATTTATCCTCTCATGGAGCTTTGGGGCTTTCCTACTGGGGAGTATCATGTTCCATCCGGGGAAGAGATTGAGAACCTTCTTCCTGATGTGGATGGAGGAACGGTAGAAATAAGCGGCAATACCGTAACTCTTGGAGAAGGCCAGCAGATTGATCTTGGAGGAATTGCCAAGGGCTATACAGGAGAAAAACTGACCGAAATTTTTCAGGGATATGGAGTTTCTTCTGCGATGGTGTCCCTGGGCGGAAATATCCAGGCTATAGGGACGAAGCCAGATGGCAGCAGCTGGAGAGTGGGAATTCGTGATCCCAAGGGCAGCCAGCAGGATTATGCAGGGGTTCTTCAGGTGCAGAATGAAGCGGTTGTAACCTCCGGCGGCTATGAGCGGTATTTTGAGGAAGATGGCAGGACCTACATCCATATTATAGATCCGAGGACTGGATATCCGGTAGAGAACGATCTTTTATCCGTGACTATTGTGTCCCCGGATGGAACGCTTGCAGACGGACTTTCTACAGCCCTTTATATTATGGGCTATGATAAGGCGGTTCAGTTCTGGGAGCAGCACCAGGATGAATTTGATGTGATTTTGATTACTGCAGATGAACAGATTCACGTCTCGAAGAAGCTTCAGGACAGTTTTCAGTCAGACAAGAACTGGGAGACGATTGAGTAAGCAGGGAGAGATCCATGAATAAAAAGAACAGAAATACAAACTTCGCCATAGGATTCAAGAGTATTCAGAGCACCATATTTGCAGCAGTCTCTGTTCTGGTTCTTTGTGCCGTGATCGTGGCTACTTTTGTTTCCGTAAGATACACCAATTCTGCGATTTATGAGAATTCCGCAATCTACACCCAGACCATTATCAAACAGCTGAACCAGAACATTGATTCTTACATTACTTACATGGACAATATCGATTCTGTTATTGCCAAGAGCCAGGATGCCTACCAGCTTTTGTATCAGAAAATAGGGGAAGACGATGCAGTAAAGGAAGGCCACAAAAAACGTCTTCTGGAACAGTTCAGCACCATTCTGAAGGGCCGCGGAGATATCTGCAATATTGGAATCGTTCAAAAAGACGGGGTTATGCTGATAAACAGCGGCTACCAGGCCATTAACCCGGATCTGGATCTGTCTACACAGGAATGGTACACAAATGCAGTGGACAATTACAATCAGTATAATCTCACTTCTTCCCATGTGCAGCATGTGATCAAGGGGCAGCGCCCGTGGGTGATCACCTTAAGCCGGGAGGTCCATAATTTCTACGGCACAGGGAACAGTGACGGTGTGGTATTTATTGACTTGAATTACAGCGCCATCAGTGAGCTGTGTGACCAGAACAGCATTGGTGACAAGGGATACGTGTTTATTCTGGATCAGGACGGAAACATTGTTTATCATCCCAGCCAGCAGCAGCTTTACAATGAGCTGCAGACAGAGAACATCGATATTGTTATGAATGCGGATTCTGATACCGTGGTCACAGGCGAGGGGGATGATGAGAAGGTTTATACTTTTTCCCATTCTGACATTACAGGCTGGACTGTTGTAGGCTGCATGAATATGGCAGAGCTGTTAAAGAGCAGCAGGGAAGCCAACAATATTTACGTCATGACTGCAATTGTGCTGATTGCCATTGCCATGCTGATTTCAAGCTTTGTAGCCAGAAGCATTACCCTTCCCATCCAGAAGCTTCGTGATTCCATGGAGAAGGTGCAGGAAGGAGACTTTAAGGCAGCAGATGTCGTGATTCCTTCTAAGAATGAGATTGGCAGCCTGACCACATCCTTTAATGTAATGACACACAAGATCGAGGACCTGATGGCACAGAACGTACATGAACAGGAGCAGAAGCGAAAGAGTGAGCTGAAAGCTCTTCAGTCCCAGATCAACCCTCATTTTTTGTATAACACATTGGATTCTATTATCTGGATGGCAGAGGGAAAGAAATATGAAGATGTTGTGCTTATGACGGCTTCTCTGGCAAGGCTTTTGCGCCAGAGCATCAGCAATGAGGATGAGACTGTTCTCATCGGCCAGGAAATCCAGTATGTAAAAAGCTACCTGACCATCCAGAAAATGCGCTACAAGGATAAGCTGGAATTCGAGATTCACGTAGATCCTTCTATTATGAATACCCACATTGTGAAGCTAACACTGCAGCCCATTGTGGAGAATGCCATTTATCATGGCCTGAAATACAAGGAGACAAAGGGAATACTTCGGGTAACCGGATACCAGAGAGGTCAGGAGGCAGTGCTTGAGGTTTCCGATGACGGCGTAGGAATGGATGAGGAGACCTTAAAACATATTTTTGAGAAGCATAAAGTAAATTATCGTTCCAATGGAGTGGGAGTGTACAATGTGCAGAGAAGGCTCTCCATGTACTATGGAAAGGATTATGGTCTGCGCTATAAGAGTGAGAAGGGCAAAGGAACTACGGTCACAGTGGTAATTCCCATGGAGCAGGAGGAACATGATGAAGAAGCGTAAACAATGGATTTTGCTGTTTTGCATCGCACTGACTGTCTGTCTTGCTTCCGGGGCGATGCTGTATGTCCGGCAGAAAAACAACAATAAAAAATGGTCCCTGATCTATATTCCCAAGACTGAAGACGGAACCAATGACTTCTGGACCTCCTTAATTTCCGGCACAAGGATGGCGGCTCAGGAATGCGGAGCCTCCCTTACCATTCTGGCACCGGAGCGGGAGCAGGATGTGGAGCGCCAGAATGAGTTTCTGGCAGAGGCCATTGAAGAGAATCCAGATGCTATTTTATTTTCTCCGTCCAGTTTTGATGCATCCGATGAGCTTTTGCAGGAAGCAAAGGAAAAAGGAATTAAGATCACATTTATAGATTCCTACACAGAAAGCAATATTCAGGATATGACAGTTGCTACAGATAATCTGGAAGCCGGAAAGCTTCTTGGAGAATATGCAAGGACTCTTCTGAATGAGAATTCCAGGATTGCCATTGTCAGTCATGTAAAGGGCGTATCTACTGCTGTAGAAAGAGAACAGGGATTTCGGGAAGGGCTTGGAGATTACAATAAGAATGTGGTGGAAGTGGTATACTGCAATTCTCTGTTTGATAAGGCATCTCAGCTTACAGAGGCTCTCATAGAAAAGTATCCGGATCTGGAGATGGTTGCCGGCATGAATGAGTACTCTGCTGTCGGCGCGGCAAGAGCGGTGCAAAAGTGCGGAAAAGAGGGGGAAATTCAGGTGGTGGGTGTGGACAGCTCCCAGGAAGCAGTTCAGCTTATGGAAAAAGGTGTTTTCAAGGGAATTGTGGTCCAGAAAGCTTTTAAAATGGGATATCTGGGCGTAATGGAGACTGTGCGCATGCTTAAAGGAAAACCATATGATGAGAATGTAAATTCCGGCTGCCAGCTGGTAACACCGGAAAATATGTATTCCAGTGAAATCGAAAAGTTGATTTTTCCTTTCAATGTATTAGGGGCAGATTAAAATAGTATAACTGTTCATATTTTCCGTAAAAGGTTAAATATTTATGGCCATACCGTAAATATTTAACCTTTTTCTGTAAAATATTCTATTACAATTGTGCAGGATTCACGTTATTATATAGAAAACGCAGAGAGTGCGAAAACGTTGCTGCTCACAGATAAGGTTCGTAAAGCTTATGAAAAAGTGGACGGCAGCAAAAACTTAAGGAGGGTGAAAAGTTGGAAAAGTTAAAACAAAATCCAATTGTGAAAAAGCTCGGCCTGAACAGAATCCTGCTTGTATGTATTCTGGTTCTCATGTTCGTAGTTTTCAAGGCAGTACTCGGAAGTAAATTCCCGGTTGGCGACAGTATCAAGTCCACCTTGAACTATGTATACTTCCTGGGCTTCTTATCACTTGGAGTAACATTTGTAATTGCGACAGGAGGAATCGATTTCTCCATTGGACCGGTTATGTTCTGCTGTGCACTGGTTTCCGGTTACTGCATGACATCTTATGGAGTTCCCTGTGCGGCTGCTATGGTACTTTGCGTACTTATCGGTCTTGCATTTGGTACCTTCAATGGCTGGCTGGTATCTTATATGTCAGTTCCGCCATTTATCGTTTCCATGGCATCTATGAACATTGCAAAAGGTATTGCTTCTGTATTTACCAAAACTCAGTCAGTCAGCTGGCCACAGAGTTCTGATCCGGTGAACGGATGGTTCCGTAATATTACTTCTTATAACGGATTCCCGGTTGGTCTTGTGATTTTCCTTGCAATGGCTGTGATTTGCGGATTGGTTCTTTATAATACAAAGCCTGGCCGTTATATCCTTTGCCTTGGATCCAACAGTGAGGCAGTTCGTCTTTCCGGTGTTAACACCAGAAAATGGAGAATGCTTGCTTATATGATCTGCGGATTCCTGGTAGGAATCGGAGCACTGTTCTTCGTAGCAACTTATACAACCGTTCAGCCAGGATATGGCGATCAGTATAACAACGAGGCAATTGCAGGCTGTGTAATGGGTGGTACATCCATGGTTGGTGGACTTGCTTCCATCGGCGGTACTGTAATTGGTGTGTTCATCATCTCTCTTCTTCAGCAGGGAATCATGGCATTTGGTCTTGGTAAAGGACAGCAGATGATCATCACTGGTATCATTGTTATTGTAGCAGTTTACGCTGACGTTTCTGCAAGACGCAGAAAGAACTGATCATAAGGGAGGATTCGACAATGGGTGAAGTTATTTTAACTATGAAGGATATTGATAAGTCCTTTCCTGGAGTTCATGCCCTGGATCATGTTAATTTCGAGGTGAAACGCGGTGAAGTACATGCACTTATGGGAGAGAACGGAGCCGGAAAGTCTACACTGATGAAGGTGCTTACCGGTATTTATCAGAAGGATTCCGGAACAATTACATATAAAGGCAAAGAAACAGAATTTCACAATACCCGTGAAGCTCAGGATGCCGGAGTTGTAATCGTACATCAGGAATTGAATATGATCGGAGATCTGACAGTTGCACAGAATATTTTTATCGGACGTGAGCCGAAAAAAGGTATCCGTGTAGATGACAAGAAGATGATCGAGGATTCCAAGAAGCTGTTCCAGGATTTGAATATTGAAATTGATCCAAGAGAGAAAATGAGCAACCTTACCGTTGGTAAGCAGCAGATGTGCGAGATCGCAAAAGCGATTTCCCACAAAGCAGAGGTTATCATCTTTGATGAGCCTTCCGCAGCTCTTACTGAGAAAGAGATTGCAGATTTATTTGAGATCATCAAGGATCTTCGTAAGAAGGGACTTGGTATCGTATATATCTCACATCGTATGGATGAGATTAAGGTTATTACAGACCGTGTAACTGTCATGCGAGACGGTGGTTATGTAGGAACTCTGATCACAGCTGAGAGTTCAAAAGAAGATATCATCAATATGATGGTTGGCCGTGTTATTTATGAAGATCCGAAGGAACACAGCATGGTTGCTCCTGATGCACCTGTAGTTCTTAAGGTTGAGCATCTGAACGCAGGTAAGATGGTTCAGGATGTAAGCTTCGAGCTTCATAAAGGTGAAATCCTTGGCTTCTCCGGTCTTATGGGTGCTGGACGTACTGAGACCGCAAGAGCACTGTTTGGTGCTGATCCGAAGCAGAGCGGTACGATTTCCATTATGGATAAATCAGGACAGCTTCGCGAGGTTACCATCAACAGCCCACAGGATGCAGTTAAATATGGTATTGGTTATCTGTCTGAGGACAGAAGAAGATATGGTGTTGTTGTTCAGAAATCTGTAACAGAGAATACTACTCTGGCTACAATGGAAGAGTTCTGCAATGGTTTATTCATCAATAAGTCCAAAGAGAAAAAAGTCACAGAGAAGTATGTCAAAGAGCTTGCAACAAAAACACCTACCACAGATCAGCTGGTTGTAAATCTTTCCGGTGGTAATCAGCAGAAGGTAGTTATTGCAAAATGGCTTACCCGTGACAGTGAAATCCTGATCTTCGATGAGCCAACCAGAGGTATTGACGTTGGCGCCAAGAACGAGATTTACAAATTAATGAGTAAACTTGCAGCAGAAGGAAAATCCATTATTATGATTTCTTCTGAAATGACAGAGATTCTCCGAATGAGTGACCGTATCATCATCATGTGCGAAGGTAAAGTAACAGGAAATATTGATATTTCCGAAGCAACCCAGGAGCGCATCATGGATAAGGCTACACGGAATATCGAATAAGGAGGGCGTCATGACTAAGAAGAAAAAAAGTATTTTAAGTGATCAAAGATTTGTTGTTTTGCTGGTTATCATTGCGCTGTCTGCTGTATTTTCCTTCATGAGTAAGGAATTCAGACAGTATACCACAATCCTTAGTATGTTAGATTTCTCATACTATGATCTTTTGATGGCAATCGGTGTTACATTCCCGCTTATTACCGGTGGTGTAGACCTGTCAATCGGAACTGGTATGGTATGCTACGCGCTGATCGGCGGAACTCTTATAAGAAACAACAATGTTCCTGTATTAGCAGCAATGCTGATTTGTATTGTACTCGGAATTTTAATCGGTACATTGAATGGTGTTCTCATTGGTATTATGAATCTGCCGCCATTCCTTGCTACTCTTTGTACCTGTATGATTACCCGTGGTGCCGGTTCTCTTTGCAGTGCTACACCATGGCCTACACTGAATCAGCCAGGCGGATGGTTCCACTCTATCTTTAAGCTGACAATTGGTCAGGGAAGAAGTGCTTCCCGTTATCCAATCGGTTTCCTGTGGATGATTCTTCTGGTAATCCTGATGGAGTTCGTTCTGAACCATACTAAATTCGGACGTTACACCATCGCAATCGGTTCCAACAAAGAAGCAGCAGCTCTTTCCGGAATCAATGTTAAGTTCTATCATGTAATGGTATATGTTGTATGCGGTCTGTTTACAGGACTTGCAGCTATCGCATATGCAGCAGTAACTCCTACTGTACAGCCTGGTACAGGTGCCGGACTTGAGATGGATGCAATCGGCGGTGTATTCGTTGGTGGTGTTGCAGCTTCCGGTGGTTACGGATCTGTAGTAGGAACTTTAGTTGGTATTTTCGTTATCATGCTGCTTAAGACCGGTCTTCCATATGTTGGTCTTCAGGCGAACTGGCAGCAGATCATCACAGGTCTTGTACTGATCGTTGCAGTACTGATCGATATTCTGAAAGAAAAGAAAAGCGCAAAATAACAATTGAATATGTGAGACCAGCTGCAAGGCAGCTGGTCTGAGTGAAACATTTATAATGGATGTGAAGCGTCAAAGAGGTGTAATGGCGTATCATCATAAAAAACTATATAATTTATTTCAAGGAGGAAGTAGAAATGAAAGCAAAAAAAGTTATGGCATTAGTACTCTGTGCAGCAATGGTATCTGGTTTAGCAGCAACAACTGTTATGGCAGCTCCGGAAGATCAGTTTGATGGTCTTACAGCTAACGAAGCTTATGAGTTCCCAATGATGGTTAAATCCTTCCAGTCTACATACTGGGAAGCAGCTATGAAAGGTATGGACAAAGCTGCTGAAGAATTAGGCGTAACTTATACCGCACAGGGACCGAACAGTGAGTCCGATATCGCTGACCAGGTTAACATGATTAACACAGCAATCGCAGCTAACCCAGTTGGTTTAGGACTTGCAGCTTGCGATACCTCTTCTGTACAGGAAGCTCTTCAGACATGTGTTGACAAAGGAATCCCGGTTGTTACATTTGATACAGGTATCACAGATGCTCCAGAAGGCTCTGTAGTTTGCGAAGTTTGCACAGACAACGCACAGGCTGGTGCTGTAGCTGCTGAGAATATGTATCCGGCAATCAAAGACGTTATCGCAAATGCTGAGGGACAGGTTATCATCGGTGAGGTTAACCAGGATGCTACAGCTCAGAACATCCAGCAGCGTGGTACAGGATTCATCGATAAGATGATCGAGCTTGTTAAAGCTGATGGAAAAACAGTAGCAGTTAAAGGTAATGAGTTCTATGTAAACGCAGCAACAGGTGCTGACGCTACAGAAGCTGATGCAGACGTTGTTATCCAGGTTGCAGTTCCGGCACAGACAACTGTAGAGCTTTGCTCCACAGAGGCTCAGGCTATCCTTTCTCAGGAAAACTGCATCGCTATCTTCGGTTCCAACCAGGTTTCCGCAGAGGGAGTTCTTGCAGCTAACGCTAACCTGAACGTTCTTGGTTCTGACGCAGCTAACGGCGATGTTATCGGTGTTGGTTTCGATGCTGGTTCTATCATTAAAGCAGCTGTAACAGATGGCACATTCCTTGGTGCAGTTACACAGTCTCCTCTGATGATGGGATACTATGCAATCTACGCTCTGACAGCAGCAGCTAACGGACAGGAGCTTGAGGATGTTCCTACAGCTGGTTACTGGTATGATGCTACAAACATCGACGCAGAAGACATCGCTCCAAACCTTTATGACTAATCAGAAATAAAGAGACGAAGAAACGTCTAGTGTTTGCAGGCATTTGAACTGTGAATAAAACAGACCCCCGGGGCAATGCCCTGGGGGTTTTCTGCTAAAGAAAAAATATGTGGCTTTATCTGCAAAAACTGAGAGCATTTGCAAATAAGGACACTTTTTTGGACAAACAAGGGTCTTATATATTAATAAAGAATATAGTACTATGGTATCATCAAATATGAATGAGACTGCATTTATGAACAAGCAGGAAAGCAAAGTACAAATATTCGCTTTACAATCATGCAGTATGTTACTGTATACAGTAACTGCACACATACATATTTAGGAGGTTTTATAAAATGGCAAAATATTATCTGGCAGTAGACATTGGAGCATCCAGCGGACGACTGATTCTGGGACATCTTGAGAACGGAAAGATGGAGCTTGAAGAGGTTCACCGTTTTGAAAACGGAATGGTAAAGAAAGATGGAGAGCTTTGCTGGGAATTTGACAGACTTTTCAAGGAAATCAAAAATGGCCTTAAGAAATGTAAAGAAATCGGCAAGATTCCGGTAAGCATGGGTGTAGATACCTGGGGCGTTGACTTCGTACTGATGGACAAGGATGACAAGGTTCTTGGAAATACCGTTGGATATCGTGACCACAGAACAGAGGGAATGGACGAGGAAGTTTACAAGATCATCTCTCTTGAGGATCTTTACGCACGTACCGGAATCCAGAAGGCAATCTTCAACACTGTATATCAGCTGATGGCAGTAAAGAAGAAACATCCGGAGTACTTAGAGCAGGCTGAGACTATGCTTCACGTACCGGATTATTTCCACTATCTCCTCACAGGCCAGAAGACCTGCGAGTACACAGAGGCAACTACCGGACAGCTGGTTAGCCCTGAGACAAAGGATTGGGACTACGAACTGATCGATATGCTTGGATATCCGAGAAAAATGTTCCAGAAGCTGATCATGCCGGGAACAAGCATCGGACACTTCACTGAGGAAGTAAAAGCAGAGGTTGGATTTGACGTAGAGGTTGTAGCACCTGCTACACATGATACCGGTTCTGCAGTTCTTGCAGTTCCTGCAAATGACGACGATTTCATTTACATCAGCTCCGGAACATGGTCTCTGATGGGTATCGAGAGAGAGAAAGCAGACTGCTCCAAGAAGAGCTGTGAGATGAACCTGACCAACGAGGGCGGCTATGCAGGAAGATTCCGTTATCTGAAAAATATCATGGGTCTTTGGATGATCCAGTCCGTTCGTCATGAATTTGATGACAAATACGGATTCGCAGAGATCTGCCAGATGGCAGAGGAAGCCAAGGATTTCCCATCCAGAGTAGATGCTAATGATGAGTGCTTCCTTTCCCCTGACAACATGACTGAGGAAGTGAAGGATTACTGCCGCAGAACCGGACAGAAGGTGCCGGAGACATTAGGCGAGATCGCAACTGTGATCTACACCAGCCTTGCTGAGTGCTATGCAAAGACAGCCAGGGAACTGGAAGAGATGACAGGCAGAACCTACAGCCGTATCCACGTAGTTGGCGGCGGCTCCAATGCAGGCTACCTCAATGAGCTGACAGCTAAGGCAACTGGCAAGGAAGTTCATGCAGGTCCTGGAGAAGCAACCGCGATCGGCAATATTACCGCTCAGATGTTAAAAGCAGAAGAGTTCAAATCTATCGAAGAGGCTCGTACCACAATTCATGAGTCCTTTGGAATTAAGGTATATCAGGCTTAATTAGAAAAAGAAATTGTGACGCACATCCTGCAGAGAGCCTTTTTCAAACAAGCTTCAGGATATACAAGTGTATGTATGATAGCACCTGTGAATTGCTCACCGGTGTACAATATATCAAATAAAACAGGAGGTACTACTATGTTAGTAAACACAAAAGCAAAAGTTGGTGTATTTTCTATTGCTTTAGGAGCATATCTGCCTCAGTTCCCGTCACTGGTACCTGAGTTTGAAGCTCAGTATGAAGCATTTAAGAAAACAATTCCGGATACTGTAGAGATCATTGATGGAGGAATGGTAACAACCAAAGAGCAGTCTATGGTTGCAGGAGATAAATTCCGTGCAGCAGACGTTGACCTTGTTTTCCTTCAGATGCTGACCTACGCTACATCCTACAATATGCTGCCGGCAATCCGTGACCTTGACGTTCCGGTTGTTCTGGTAAACGTTCAGAAGCTGAAAGCTCTGGATTATGATCACACAGACATTGCTGCATGGCTTGGTGAAGGCTATGCCTGCGGTGCTGTTGGAGAAGCTGTTGCTGACCTTGAGAGAGCCGGCAAGAGACACGCTGTTATCACAGGTGTTGTAGAAGGCGGAGATCCAGGCGTTCAGGCTGAGATCGAAGACTGGTGCAAGGCTGCTCAGGTAAGAAGAAGATTCCGTGACACCAACATTGCACAGATCGGAAGACCTTACCCAGGTATGATGGACCTTTACATTGATGAGACTAACCTGTACAACAGAATGTTCCTCTACACCAAACAGTTCGACTGGGAGAAGATGTGGGCAATCGCTGATGATATCACAGATGAGGATGCAATCCGTGCAAAAGCTCAGGATATCCTTGATACCTTTGATATCGAAGGCGGCGGAACCATTGAGAAAGTATGGGATATGGCCAAATACGTTGTAGCATTTGAGAAATGGGTAAAAGACGAGCATCTTGGAATGATCGCTTCCCATTACGACGGATTTGCACAGGGCAAGGCTGGTGTTCTTGACAGTATGCTGATCCCGGCATTCTCCATGCTGATCAAACAGGGTACTGCATGTGCTGTTGAGGGCGACATGAAGGTTGCTATGGCAATGAGTATTCTGAAAACAATTTCCGGTACCGGCCAGCTTTCCGAGATGTACTCCATTGACTTCAACGATGACATCTGCATTATCGGTCATTCCGGAAGCGGTGATGCTGACATCTCCGACAAGAAGCCTACCATGAAGATCGTACCAGTATTCCACGGCAAAACAGGCGGCGGATATCTGACACAGTTCTATCCATACACAGGCCCGGTTACCTATCTTGCAATTACACAGGATGCTGACGGACATTTCAAATTCGTTGTTGCTGAGGGCATCAACGAGGAAGGACCGATCCTTTCCTTCGGTGATACCAACATGAGAACACGTTTCACATGCGGCGCAAGAGAGTTCGTAAACCGTTGGAGCGAAGCAGGCCCGACACATCATATGGCTGCTGCAACAGGAAGACATATCGATACTCTTCTGAAAGTTGCCAAGATCTTCAACATTCCGGTTGATATCGTAACAAGATAATTGCGGTAAAAATAAGACCATCATATGGTTTTGTACACATATTCATATTCAGCGAAAGGGAGAGCCTGCGGACTCTCTCTTTTGCTGTCCTGAAAAAAATTGCCCTGGAAGCTTTTTCCCAGGGCAGTTATCATTTCGTCTCTGTATTTATTTGTTTCTCTGAAATCCCATCCCTTTTTGCAGGAAAACGAATCTGCACTTCTGTTCCAGATCCAAGCTTGCTGGAATAGGAAAGTCCGTACTGGTCTCCATAGAGAACCTGAAGCCGTCTGTGCGTATTGTAGATGGCAATATTGGTTCCTCCGGAAACGCTGGTTCCCTCACCGGAAAGAATCACAGGCAGCTTATCCGGTGCAATTCCCACACCATCGTCAGAAATGAGAAGCACCACATCCTTATCCTCCATCCATCCGGTAAGAACAATGGTACCGGACTTGGTTGGCGTCTCCAGAATACCGTGAAGCACTGCGTTTTCCACAACCGGCTGCAGGGTAAGCTTGGGAATCTGGTACTCCATCAGCTCATCCGGAATATCCGAAATAAAGGAAATACTGTCGTGATAACGCATGTTCTGCAGATGCACATAGATGGAAACATGTTCTTCTTCTTTGGCAATGGTGCTGATTCCCTTCTTGCGGCTTAAGGTCAGCTTATAAAAACGGGAAAGGCTCTGCACCGCGTTGCACACCTCGGAAGTACGTCCCTGATGCGCCATCCAGTTGATCATATCCATGGTGTTGTAAAGAAAATGGGGATTGATCTGTGCCTGCAGGGAATTAAACTCCGCAATGCGAAGATCCTCCGCAGCCTGTGCCTGCTTTTCCATCAGCTGGTTCATCTTGCGGGTCATATAGTTGTAGGTGTCGATCAGATCACCAATCTCATCGTGGGCATCCGGGCTGTCCATGGGAACTGGCGGCCCGTGCCGTACCGTACGCATCTGGCTGATGACAGAAGAAATTCGTCCGGTAATAGATTTGGACAGGGTGCTTGCCAGGAAAAAGGCCAGGGCCAGCACTGCAATATAAATAGCCAGGAACTGAAGCACCAGAATATTGCTCTGCGTGATCAGCGGCTGGGAAGGAAGGACCGTCACCATAAACCATCCGGGCTGCCGGATCCGGTAAAATCCAACATAAACTGTCTTTCCAAGGATTTCCTGCTCCACATAGCTGTTGGAAGACATATAGGATTCCATGATCTTGTCGTAATCCAGCCAGTATATTCCGGCAAGGGAATCGCTGGAAGCAGATACCAGGTTGTTTCGCTCATTCATAATATAGGAAACGCTGCCGTCCAGAGTGAGATTTTCCGACAAAATCTGGTTGAAATCATAGCCGGAGTAGTAAACCGCTATGTAAGCATCATAGGTTCCGCTGTCATAGATCACGGAAGCATGGGTAATGTAGGCCTGGTCTCCGTATGCTTTCTTTTCCTGTGCACCAAGATAAAAGGAAGGGCAGAACAGCTGGGCTGCCCGGGTTCCTCTGAAAATTCCGTACCAGTAGGTTCCCTTGGCCTGTTCCAGGGAAAGGAAGGTATCCTTCAGATGATCAGAATTCAAAAACGCATCCACATCAGCTGAGGCTTCCTTTGGAACCTCCATATAAATTTTTACATTGGTCACAGGTGTGTCCTGGGTCAGCTGCCTGATCCGGTCTGAAAAATCCGCTGCGTCCTCAGACTCCGCCAGATCCGAAAAGGAATCGGTTATGGCATTTTTGAAAAGAGTCTGGTAAAAATCCAGAGAAGAGATCTCCGTGCTCACATCCAGGATCTTCTGGAGAGATTCCTCGATCAGCGGCGCCGTCTGTGCAGAGCGGTCCTGTTCCTGGCGGATGGTATAGGAGACCACCATGTCATAGGCATTTCCATAGAAAAAGAAAATAATGGCAATTGCAGGAATTGCCACGATCACAAGAAGTACCAGGGTGAACTTGGACTGTAGGTTCAAATCCTGGTACCATTGCTTGATTGTCCGCAAAGTTCATCCCCCTTTCTGTCAGCCCATTTTCTCTCTGTACTCAGAGGGGGAAAATCCGGTATACTTCTTGAAGCTCTTTCCGAAGTAATTGCCATCGCTGTAGCCTACCTGGGAAGAGATGTCTGCAATCTTATATCTGGGGTCGGAGAGCAGCTGCTTGGCTTTTTCCATGCGGAACTCCGTAAGATACTGATTCAAAGTCTGTCCAGTCTCATTTTTAAAGAAGGTACACACATAGGAAGTGGACAAAAATACATGGTCGCTGATATCCTTCACAGACAAGGTCTCGTTCATGTACTTCTGGCTAATGTAATCTTTGATCATGAAAATTGTGGAGTTTTCTTCCGCTGTATTGTCCACTGCCTGGAAAAAGGCCTCTGTTTTGCGGACCAGCTTCTGATGGAGTTCGCCAAATGAGAAAATTTTCTCAAGGGCATCAATCAGGTTTTCCTGTTTGTCAGAAAGGGTCAGCTTCAGCTGCCGCGCCGCTTCCTCCAGGGAACGGAAAAGCTTGTAATACAGATCCTTTGCCTGATTGGGAAGAATATTCTGGTTGCGTCCAAAGTATTCCATAAGCTTATCCAGAAAAAGGGTAGTCCCTTCCTGGTCCTTGGCTGTGAGGAGGGTAAGAAGCTCATGCTCCGGATGGGCAGGAAGCTCCGGCTTGTTCCAGGCAGACGGTGCTTCATGGAATGGAGACAGGAAGGTTCCGGCCGGGAAAAAGAAGCTGTTCTGCAGAAGGATGACCGCGGAGGTATAGGACTGATAGGCTTTGGAAATGCCAGTCAGGGTGTCCCCTGCCGCAATGCAGAAGCGGGAATAGCGGGAATAAAGCTTGCAGAAGAACTCCTCAATGCTTTTCCTGGCGGCAGGACCGGGAGCCGGGCCAAACAGGAAATAAACCATATACTGCACGCGCTTTTCCGCAAAAATACAATCTATATGGAAAGTTTTCAGAAATTCCCGCACAGACATGTACATGGCACCAGCTTCATTAATAGGAAGTTCTTCTTCCGTTTCTGTTTTCAGAACAATGGCAGTAAAGCTGGTAGATGGGCTTATGGAAAGGGAAAGCTCTGCCAGCAGCTGGTCAATGTTTTCTTTTGCTTGAGCGTAAGGCTGGGTAAGCAAAAGGGCCAGGCGGGAGGCATTTTCCATGGAATGGATGGATTCGTTGTGTCTGGTCCGCTTTCTTTCCAGGCAAAGATCCCTGGCCTCGATCACAGCATCCTGGATTTCCAGAGGATCCAGAGGCTTCTCAATATAGTTGACTGCCTTTAACTTAATGGCAGCCTTCAAATATTCCTTATCTGAGTATCCGCTCATAAAAACAGGAACCACATCGGGAAGAATGGTTTCCAGCTGCTCTAACATCTGGATCCCGTCAAGTCGGGGCATGCGCACATCGCACAGGATAATATCCGGCTTATGCATGCGTGCCATTTCCAGGCCGTTCATGCCGTCATCCGCCTGAAGTACTTCATCGATTCCGATAGACTGCCAGTTTATAGAAGAAATCACACCCACACGGGTCAGCTCTTCGTCATCTACGATTAGTAATTTCATGATAAAACTCCTTTAAAGGGTGAAAATGCATGTATCTATCATATCACAATTATATCTAAAATACGAGACGCAAACCGCCTGGTTTTGTGGAAAATTCATTTGTCAGTGGAAAATTTTACCCATTAAGTGGAAAATATTTTACCCTGTTTCAAAATATTTTCCCATTTCCAAACAAATTGCCTAATGATAGAATAGAACCAGATCAAGAAAGGGAGGAGAAAAAGCCGTGTCTGAATATGTTCTTGAATTAAAAGGCATTACGAAAATTTTCCCCGGCGTTAAAGCACTGAACAACGTACAGTTCCAGTTAAAGCCTGGCGAAGTTCACGCACTGATGGGCGAAAACGGTGCAGGTAAATCTACCTTCATTAAAGTAATTACCGGTGTACATAAAGCAGAAGAGGGCGAAATGTACCTGTTTGGCCAGAAAGTGGATTTCAAAGGACCTAAGGATGCACAGGAAGCAGGAATCGCAGCTGTTTACCAGCACCCAACATCCTATCCACACTTAACCGTGGCCGAGAATATTTTTATGGGACATGAGATCAAGAAGAATCACATGATCCAGTGGAAAGCAATGAATGAGGAAGCCAACAAGCTTCTGAAACAGCTGAATGCAGACTTCGATTCTACAGCTGAGATGGGAACCTTAAGTGTTGCCCAGCAGCAGATGGTCGAGATCGCCAAGGCATTATCCACAAATGCAAAGATCGTCATCCTGGATGAGCCTACCGCATCTCTTACAAAGAGAGAATCCGAGGAACTCTACAGAATCGTAGATCAGTTAAGAGAAAAAGGAGTTTCCATTATCTTCATTTCCCATCGTTTTGAGGATATGTACCGTCTGGCAAGCCGAGTTACCGTATTCCGTGACTCCCAGTACATCGGTACCTATGATGTAGATGGAATCACCAATGCAGACCTGATCAAAGCCATGGTTGGCCGTGAGATCAAGGATCTGTTCCCGAAACCGGAAGTTAAGATTGGTGATGAGATGCTTCGTATCGAGCATTTATCCCGTACCGGATATTTCAAAGATGTTTCCTTCAATGTACATGCCGGCGAGATCGTTGGCCTTACAGGTCTTGTTGGCGCAGGTCGTACAGAGGTTGTGGAAAGCGTCTGTGGAATCACCAGACCAGATGAAGGAAAGGTTTATCTGGAAGGTAAGGAAGTACATATCAAACAGCCATCTGAGGCAATGGAGAAAGGAATCATCCTTCTTCCTGAGGATCGTCAGAAGGAAGGTCTGATCATGAGCTGGGGACTTGGAAGAAATGTAACCCTTCCGACCATCAGCAAATATGCAAAGAAAGGCTTCAATGACGAGAAGACAGAAAGAGATCTTGCCAAGAAGCTTCTGGAAGAAGTTGATACCAAGGCAGTGGATATTTTCCAGCCTGCAAGCTCTCTGTCAGGTGGTAACCAGCAGAAGGTTGTAGTTGCCAAGGCGCTTAGCCAGGAAATGAAGGTTGTCATCATGGACGAGCCGACCAAGGGTGTTGACGTTGGTGCTAAGGCTGAGATTTATGCAATCATGGGTGACCTTGCAAAGAAAGGCTACGCGATCATCCTGATTTCTTCTGAAATGCCTGAGATCCTTGGAATGGCTGACCGAATCGTTGTAATGTGCAACGGACGCAAGACTGGTGAGCTTGACCGCGGAGAAGCAACTCAGGAGATGATCCTTGAGCTGGCTATGGAGAAAGGTACATCAGGAAAGGGGGCAGCTAAATAATGGAAAAGAAATCTTTCATGAAAAAGCTGACAGGTTCCCGTGAAGCACTGCTTGCAGTGATCCTGGTTCTGCTTTTCGTAGTAATTACAATCATCAGCCCGTCATTCCTTACATTTAAGTCTCTGACGGATATGCTGAAAAACAACGCCGTAACAATGGTAATGTCACTTGGTATGCTGTGCGTTATGCTGGTAGGCGGAATCGATATTTCCATCATGTCTACACTGGCACTGACCGGTATGTCAATTGGTATGCTTCTGAAATATGACCACATTTCCAGTACTTTCCTGGCATTTGTGATCGCACTGGCAATCGGAATCGCATGCGGCTTCTTGGTAGGTCTTGTAATCTCCAGAGCTGACGTTCCTCCGATCATCGCAACAATGGGCTTCATGTACATCTACCGTGCAATGGGATATCTTGTTTCCCACAACGGTGAGTGGGCAAGTGCAGCAGCCCTTGGTAAATTTAAAGATTTTGCAACAACAAAATTCCTGGGAATGAGCCTTGTAATCTGGGTGATCATCTTCTGCTATGCAGTATTCTTCGTATTCATGAAGTGGACAACACTTGGAAGAAGAATCTACGCAGTAGGAAGCAACCCAAGTGCAGCTGAGGTTTCAGGTATCAATGTAAAGAACATTAAGCTTCTTGTTTACACCATCATGGGTCTTCTTGCTGGTCTTGGTGGAGCCCTTCAGGTTTCTATTTACGCTTCCGCAATGCCTGATATGCAGCAGGGCGGTGAGATGGATGTTATCGCAGCCTGTGTTATCGGCGGTGTAAGCATGAGCGGTGGACGCGGTACTGTACTTGGTGCATTACTTGGTTCTTTAATCCTTGCAACAATCGCAAAAGCACTTCCGCTGATCCCATTCTTCGATCAGCTGTGGCTGAACACGATCAAGGGTGTTATCATTCTTGTCGTAGTTGTTGTAAACATTGTTTTACAGCGTACAGCTGACAAAAACGCATTAAAGGGAAGGGAGATGTAATCATGGCTGGAAAATCTGGAAGAAGTATTAACAACGTGCCGAAAAGCCCCGTAAAACAGATGATCTTCAGCTGGGAAGGCATTCTGGTACTCCTGTTTATTGCAGTAAATATTTTCTGTGCAAACTTTTCAGAGTTCTATAATTTGAAGAGCTTGCTCCGTCAGATGCCTGTTTATCTGGCAGAAATCTTCTTGATGCTGCCGATGGCATACATTCTGGTACTTGGCGAGATTGATATTTCCGTTGGATCTATCGTGTGTCTCTCCGCAACAATGGCTTGTATCGTATCCAATACAGGTGCACCATTTATCGTAGTAATCCTTGCGGCTCTTCTTGTTGGAACTGCATGCGGTGCAGTAAACGCATTCGTTCTTACACAGTTTGAGGAACTGCCTCCGATGATCGTAACACTTGCAACACAGATCATCTTCAGAGGTATCGCAGAAATCGTTCTTGGAAACGGCGGAAGTATTTCCGTAACTAATACAGAAGGCTTCTCTGCACTTGGCGGAAAAGTAGGACGTATTCCTTACATCCTTTTCCTGGTTCTGATCCTTGGAATCATTGCAGCAGTCATCCTTGGCAAATGTACTTTCGGACGCAGAGTATATGCAATCGGTACCAACCGCCTTGCAGCTTACTACTCAGGAATCCATGTACAGAAGATCCGTTTCATTATCTACACCCTGATGGGAACGATTTCCGGTCTGTGTGCGCTGTTCCTGATCTCTTCCTCATTTGGAGCAAACACCACAACTGGTAATGGATTCGAGATGGATGCCATCGCAATGGCAGTATTCGGAGGAATCTCCTCCACAGGTGGTAAAGGTAATATCGTCGGCGGTCTGATCTCAGCATTTATCATCGTTTGCCTTCGTGTTGGTCTTGGACAGAGAAACATTCATCCACAGGTTATCCTGCTGATCATCGGTGTGCTTCTGATCGGTGCAGTTGGACTTCCAAACATTGTAAAAGAAATCCAGAAAAAAGCAAAAATGGCAAAATAATTTTTGCAGTGAAACACCTAACTTATACCAATAAAATTCCTTAATACCTTAACCTTAAAAAAGTAATACAATTTTATTTTACATGCTTGTTAACTGCACCCGCGGAAGGGCGGGGCAGTTGCAAATAAAAACTATATTATTTCCATGGGAGGAAAAAACTATGAACAAAAAAATCGTAAGCGCAGTTCTTTGTGGAGCAATGATCCTCGGATCCGCAGTTCCGGCTATGGCTGGTACAGCTGACGGAAAGAAAATCGCACTGGTTGGTAAATCCGCTGGTAACGCATTCTTCGAAATCGCAGCAGCTTCTTTCGTAGAGACAGCTGAGGCAGAGGGTGCTACAGTTGATACTGTTTACCCAGAGGCAGCTACAGCAGATGCTCAGATCAAAGTTCTTGACAACCTGATTTCTCAGGACTATGATGCAATCTGTATCTCCGCAAACGACGTAAACGCTCTTCAGGCTAAATTACAGGAAGCTATGGACGAAGGAATCAAGATCTCCTGCTTCGACTCTGCAACAAACCCAGACAGCCGTCAGATCTTCATCAACCAGGCTGGTACCGTTGCTGTAGGACAGGCTCTTCTGGATGCAGTTCTTGATATCGCTGGCGGAGAAGGACAGTTCGCAATCCTTTCTGCTACATCTCAGGCAGCTAACCAGAATGCATGGATTGATGCTATGAAGAACATCATGGAAAGCGATGACACTTATGCAAACCTTGAGCTTGTAGAAGTTGCATACGGCGATGACGAGCCACAGAAATCTACAGACCAGACAGCAGCTCTTCTTGAGAAATATCCAGATCTGAAAGTTATCTGCGCACCTACAACAGTTGGTATCGCAGCAGCTGCTAAATACCTTCAGGACAACGGATCTGCTTGCAAATTAACAGGTCTTGGACTTCCATCTGAGATGCTTGAGTACACAGGTGCTGATGATGAGCATTCCTGCCCATACTTCTATCTGTGGGATATGCAGGGCCTTGGAAAACTTTCCGCTCTGACAACAATCGCTCTGGTCAACGAGGATATCACAGGTGCTCTTGATGAGACCTTCACAGCTGGTGACCTTGGGGACTACACAATCACAGAAGCTGATGACGGCGGCACAGAAGTTGTTCTTGGTGCTCCTCTTCAGTTCAACCCAGACAACATCGAAGAGATGGCTAAACTGTACTAATCAGACAGTCTAAAATAAGATTAAATGGTAAAGAAAGAGCCCTGCCGCGTGCAGGGCTTTTTCACGTCTTGGGGATTCTGTCCTGGATTTGTATTCTGGCGTTATCAACGAGCATGTGTGGCTGCATGTTCCCTCATCAGTTCCTCATGGAGCTTCATAGAATCCCAGTGCATGGTTACCGGGGTAAGCACAGCCTTTAACGCTACGGGCGGGAGGCTGTTTTCTTTAAAGAAGGCCAGAAATTCATCCAGCTGCTGGCTGGAAAAGCCGTTCAGAACCATCATTTCCTCCTGGAAATTCTGTCCCAGGTTAAACACCGAATTCTTCGCAAATCCCGGAATCTCAAACAAAAATCCAAGGCTCTCCAGGTACTCTGACGGTTGCACCATCCGCAGGGAAATCTTCTGTCTGTTCAAATATCTGCGGATCTGGCGCAGGCGGTTTTCATCTTTGAAATTGTATAGTAAAATCTGTGCTTCGGACATGGCGAAATCTCCTTTAGCGTGTAAAATATAAAAAGAGCATAGCAGAAAAATGTATTTTTTACAAGAAAAGTATGAATGGAAACATGAATTATGATATAGTAAAGCAAGACGAACTTCAAAGGAGACCATATGGCGAAGAAACGAAAAATGAAAATGGAATTCCGCTATTACCAGATGCAGGATGGCAGCCCCATTCTTTCCCTTCTTGGTGAAAAGTGGGAACAGAATTACGGAAGGGATGTGGACTTCCTTCATTTCCACAATTACCTGGAAATCGGCTACTGCTACAGCGGAGCAGGAGAACTGGTACTGGGCGAGGAGACTGTGCGTTTCGCAGGCCGGGAGTTTACAATCATCCCGCCCAATTTTCCCCACACCACTACCAGCGATATCGGAAATATCAGCAAATGGGAGTATTTGTTTATTGATGTGGAAGGCTTTCTGGCGAATGCGGCGGGAACTCCTCTGCGCGCAAAGAAGATGGTCCAGCGTATCTATTCCAAAGCCTTCTGCCTAAAAGAGTGTGAATACAAAAGCCTTTCTGATAAGATTCTTAAGATCCTGGATATTATGCGTGGTGGTGAGGAATTTTACCTGGAAGAAGCCAAGGGAATCCTTCTGGCGCTACTGGCAGAGGTGGCAAGGCTGAACCGTTCTTCCCAGGAAGAGAATATTGAGAAAAAAGGAAAGATTACCAACATGATCGCCCGTTCCATCGACTACATATCTCAGTATTATATGGAGGATATCCGAATTGGGGACCTGGCAAAGGCAAGCCACATCAGCGAGACTCATTTCCGCAGGGTTTTCACTTCTTACATGCACATGAGCCCGCTGGAGTACATCAACAAAGTAAGGATCCAGACTGCATGTGAAATCCTGAAAAAGACAGACGAGCCCATTTCTGGTATTGCCTACAAATGCGGTTTCACAACTAATTCCACATTTAACCGGAATTTCCGCCAGCTTATGGGAATGTCCCCGGCAGAGTGGCGGAAGCGTCCGGAAAATTATGAACAGCAGCTGCTGAAATTTGATATTCACTCAGAGAAAGGATGGTAGAATGTACGATTACAAAATAGTAGAACAGGTGACAAGAAAGAAAAAGAAGCTCTCCGGAGTTTTAAAAAAGACAATGGTATTCTTTGCAGTGGTATTTGTACTGATGGGAATTACCATCTCCCAGGCATTTATGCTGGCCGGCTTTTGTCTGGCAGGTCTGTATTTTATTTACGGAACCTTCTGCCAGAGGGATTATGAGTACACGCTGGAAAACGATACCCTTACCATTGACGTGATCTACGGAAACAAGTATAGAAAGACTGCCCATGAGCTGGATTTAAGAGAGCTTGAGATGATCGCCCCACACTGGCATCAGGCAGTGGCAAAGTACAAAAAGAACGGCGGAACCGAGCATCTGAAGAAATATGATTACACCTCCTATGAAGAGGATACGCCTTATTACACCATGATCATAAAGGAGGACGGACGCAAGATCAAACTCCTTTTGGATCTTACCCAGGAGATGCTCCATACCATCAAAACCAAGTATCCGCGGAAAGTCTTTTTTGCATAATTTAAAAAGAAAAGAATGTAACATATTCACAAAATGGACACATAAATTTGTGAAAAAGTACAGAAAATACATTTTTTTATGTTTTATCTGGTGTAAATAAACGACGGAATTCGTTAAGATGACGAAAATATATAGAAAAATGAACGAACAGTAAAAAAGTTAAAAACACACATAATGGTCGAAAATGCACATTATATGAGCGGTATTGCATACATCAAAGGGCATACGGATGTTATAATGCATTCATAAGAAATACGAAGAAACAATTTATTAAGGGAGGATATTTCTATGAAGAAAAAAGTACTTACCGTATTACTCACAGGTGCAATGGTAGCTTCCATGGCAGCTGGCGCAACAGTTGTATCTGCAGAAGAGAGCGACAACACCTTAACTGTATGGGCATGGGACCAGAACTTCAATATTAAATCCATGCAGATCGCAGCTGACCAGTATGCAGCCGACCATGAGGGATTCTCAGTAGATATTATCGAGACCTCTTCTGATGACTGCCAGACCAAGCTTACCACAGCAGCGAATGCAGGTGACTACAGCACTCTTCCTGACATCGTTCTTATGCAGGACAACAGCTATCAGAAATTCCTGAAAGCTTATCCGGATGCTTTCACAGATCTGAAAGATATGGATATCAACTGGGATGATTTCGGAGCTCTGAAACAGTCCTATTCCATGGTAGATGATACACATTACGGTGTTCCGTTTGATAACGGTGCAGTTATTGCATGCTATCGTACAGATATCCTTGAGGAAGCTGGATATACACTGGATGACCTTACAGACATCACATGGTCCAGATTCGAAGAAATCGGTAAAGACGTTCATGAGAAAACAGGCAAATACCTTCTTACAAGCGAAGCAACAGGCGGCGATACACTTATGATGATGATCCAGTCCTGCGGTGCAAACTTCGTAAACGAAGACGGTGAAGCTTATATCGTTGGCAATGAGACAGCTGAGAAATGTATCGACCTTTACACAGAGTTGGTACAGAATGACGTTGTAAAACTTGTAAACAACTGGGATGAGTACATCTCCACCATCACAAGCGGCGAGGCTGCTGGTATCGTAAATGGTAACTGGATCACAGCTACTCTGATGTCCACAGAGGATCAGAAGGGCTTATGGGGAATCACCACAATGCCTAAGGTTGACGGTGTTGACACAGCTACAAACTATGCAAACAACGGTGGATCTTCTTGGTACATTACCTCTAACTGCAAGAACGTAGAGCTTGCTGAGGACTTCCTTGCAAGCACATTTGGTTCCAGCACAGATTTATATGATGCAATCCTTCCGGAGACAGGTGCTATTTCCTGCTACCTGCCAGCTGGTGAGTCTGATGTTTACAACGAGCCAAACGAGTTCTTTGGCGGACAGCCAATATTCTCAACAATCGTAGAGTACTCCTCTCATATTCCGGAGTTCACAAAGACTCCATACCACTATGAGGCAAGAGAGTGTGTCAACACAGCTGTTGTAAATATCGTAAACGGAACTTCTAAAGAAGACGCTCTTCAGGAAGCACAGGATACACTGGCATTCAAGATGACTGAGTAATCTTTCTTGCGAAGTGATTTCAGACTGAATAAGAAATAATTTTTAGGGAGGCGGGGGACTGCTAAGTGGTCCTCCGTTTTCTATACTAAAATATGGGCATTAAATGAAAGTGCAGCGGCAAATTTTCCCAGATCATTTGTCGGTACACATGACTTGAAAGGAGGAGTTCCTGTGAATTCCAAGAGAAAAGGTATGACCCTGGCTACCAAGCAGAAGGCAGCCGGATGGATCTTCCTGGCACCCGCTTCTATTATGATCGCAATCATGAGCTTTTATCCCATGATTCGTGCATTCATCATTTCCCTGCAGACTGGTGCCGGCGCAAATATGCGTTTTGCAGATCCGATCTTCAGCAACTACAAACGTATTCTTGCAGATAAAGTATTCCAGCAGTCCATTGCAAACACATTCCTGTATCTGATCATTCAGGTTCCGATCATGCTGGTGCTGGCAATCCTGCTTGCACAGCTTCTGAACAACAAGGATTTGAAGTTCAAGGGATTTTTCCGTACATGTGTATTCCTGCCATGTGCTACTTCACTGGTTTCCTATTCTTTGATCTTCCGTTCTATGTTTGCAACAGACGGTCTGATCAACAGTGTTCTGATGAAACTGGGAATCCTGTCCTCAGGATATAACTTCCTTGGAAACGCTACCAGCGCAAAGATCGTAATCATTATCGCGCTGATCTGGAGATGGACCGGATACAACATGGTATTCTACCTGGCAGGTCTTCAGAACATTGAATATTCTGTATACGAGGCAGCCAAGATCGACGGTGCAAACGGATGGAAAACCTTCTGGAAAATTACAGTACCGCTTTTGAAGCCAACCATTATCATGACATTCATTATGTCCATCAACGGTACCTTACAGCTGTTCGATGAGTCTATGAACCTGACAAAGGGCGGTCCTGCAAACAGTACCATTACAATGTCACATTATGTTTACAATACCTGTTTTGTCAACGTGCCGAACTTTGGATATGCAGCAGCAATGTCCTTTATTATCTTTATCATGGTAGCGATTCTGGCATTTATCAACTTGAAAGTAGGTGATACTCGTGACTAAGAAAAACAAATCTGCAATCCAGAGAAGACTGATTCCTACATATATTTTTCTGATCATTGTATCATTTTTCTCCGTATTCCCGCTGTACTGGATGATTTCCGCAGCTACCAATACTTCCACAGATGTATCACGAGGACGCATTATTCCGGGAAGTCATTTTATGGAGAACTTTAACAATCTGACTTCACAGCAGCCCCTTTGGAGAGCGCTTGGAAACTCTTTCCTGTATGCGATCCTGACCACTGTGATCTGCCTTCTGATCTGCTCCATCGCAGGATACGGATTTGAAGTTTATCATGACAAAGGAAAAGACAGACTGTTTTCCATTCTGCTTCTTGCCATGATGGTTCCCCAGGTTGCTACAATGGTTCCGTTATTCAAGATGTTTTCAAAGGCAAAGCTTCTGAATACCTCCATCGGTTTCATCCTTCCGATCATTTCCACACCGTTTATGATCATGATGTTCCGACAGAATGCCCGTGCATTCCCAGTAGATATTATCGAAGCTGCACGTATTGACGGATTAAGTGAAGTCCGGATCTTCTTCCAGATGTTTATTCCAACCATGAAATCAACCTACGCAGCAGCCGCTGTTATTACCTTTATGAATGCCTGGAATGCATACTTATGGCCGAAGGTAATTATGACAGATAACAAAGCCATCACAATGCCGATGCTGATCGCCAACCTGATCACAGGTTATGTGACGGATTACGGTATGCTGATGTGCGGCGTATTATTCTGTTCCATTCCGACTATGGTTGTATTCTTCGTACTGCAGAAACAGTTTGCAGAAGGTATTACCGGTGCGGTAAAATAAGTTTGGAAAATGAGAGGGTGCTGCGATTTGTCTGCGGCGCCCTTTTGTTGAATAAGCGCAAATATTTATATATTTATCTTAATAAATTTCATGGAAATAAACTCTTATGTGAGTATAATAGGAACTTAGAAATTTTTATTGAAGAAACAGAAAGGATCGTATATGAAGGAATTTGATTATTCATTAGTAAAGAATCCGGAATATTTTAAGGACGGAAGAATGGATGCCCATTCCGACCACATCAGTTACGCCAATCCAGAGGAAGCTTCTCTGGAGGAGACTTCTTTTCGCCACAGCCTGAACGGCATCTGGAAATTCCATTATGCCCGCAACTATGAAAGTACAGTAAAGGGCTTTGAAAAGGAAGAGTATTCCTGCAGGGACTGGGATGATATCCGCGTACCTGCACACATTCAGATGGAAGGCTACGACGCTCCCCAGTATGCCAACGTGCAGTACCCATGGGAAGGCCATGAAGACATCCATCCTGGAGAAATCCCGGAGCATTTCAATCCAGTGGCAAGCTATGTGAAATATTTCGAAGTGCCGGAGCAGATGAAAGGAAAACGTCTTTTCATTTCCTTCCAGGGCGCAGAGAGCGGAATTGCCCTGTGGCTGAATGGAAAGTTTGTGGGATACAGCGAGGATTCTTTCACCCCGTCCGAATTTGAACTCACTGATTATGTGAAAGGTGGGGAAAACAAGCTGGCAGCCCAGGTGTTTAAGTGGACAGCAAGCAGCTGGTGCGAGGATCAGGATTTCTACCGTTTCTCTGGCATTTACAGAGAGGTTTATCTTTATACGGTGCCGGATGTACATGTGTATGATCTGCAGATTCGCGCGATTCCAGATGAGACATTAAAGAAGGCAGAATTTGAGATTAAAACAATTGCATGGGGAAAAGGAAGCGTACATATTGTTCTTTCAAAAGACGGACAGACGGTGCTGGAAGACAGTAAGAGTCTGGGAGCGGTGGCAGCAGAATCAGGCAGCAGGAATATGGATGCAGATGCAAAGAACAATGATGACGGCAAAGGTGCAGCTGCACAGGCTGATTCTTTGGACATTTTCACATGGACCGTAGAGAATCCCATTCTCTGGAGTGCAGAAGATCCCCAGCTTTACGATTTGGTTCTGGAAGTTTCCGATGAAAACGGTACTCTTCAGGAAGTCATCCCGCAGAAAATCGGTTTCCGCCGCTTCGAAATGAAAGACGGAATCATGACCTTAAACGGCAAGCGAATTGTATTCAAAGGCGTGAACCGCCATGAGTTCAGCTCCGTCACAGGAAGATGCGTATCTGAGGCAGAGCTTCGTAAGGATCTGACTACCATGAAGCAGAACAATATCAATGCCATCCGTACCTGCCATTACCCGGACGCATCTATGATCTACCGGCTTTGCGATGAGTTCGGCATTTACATGATCGACGAGACTAACCTGGAGAGCCATGGCTCCTGGGATGTGGCAGAATTTACTAAGGACTATACCTATGTAGTTCCTCACGACAAGCCGGAGTGGCAGGCTATGATGCTGGATCGTGCCAATTCCATGTACCAGAGAGACAAGAACCATGCGGCAATTCTCATCTGGTCCTG
Source organism: Blautia acetigignens (assembly GCF_025566865.1). Classification (NCBI taxonomy): domain Bacteria; kingdom Bacillati; phylum Bacillota; class Clostridia; order Lachnospirales; family Lachnospiraceae; genus Blautia; species Blautia acetigignens. The sequence goes on along the minus strand of NZ_JAOQJM010000001.1, from coordinate 225,317 downwards.
CGGAAATGAGTCCTTCGGCGGCAAGGACATTTTTGAAATGTCCCAGTTTTTCCGAAACACAGATCCTACCCGTCTGGTACATTACGAAGGGGTTTGCCATGACCGCAGATACAATGCCACCAGCGATATGGAAAGCCAGATGTATCCGTCCGTAGAGGCAATCAAGGACTTCCTTGCAAAGGATGATTCCAAGCCATTTATCTGCTGTGAATACACCCACGCAATGGGAAATTCCTGCGGAGCCATGCATAAATATACAGACCTTACCGACACCGAGCCGAAATACCAGGGTGGTTTCATCTGGGACTATATTGACCAGTCCATTTACAAAAAAGACCGTTACGGCAAAGAATTCCAGGCCTACGGCGGAGACTTCGGTGAGCGTCCTACTGACTATAATTTCAGCGGCAACGGAATTGCCTACGGCGGCAGCCGTGATGCGTCTCCGAAGATGCAGGAAGTGAAGTTTAATTACCAGAACATTACGGCACAGGTAACAGAAGAAACCGTGAAGGTTATCAACAAGAACCTGTTTGTAAATACCAATATCTTTGACTGCAAGGCAACGCTTCAGAAAGATGGAAAGGTTGTGCGTACAGCTGTCATGGAGACTGCAGTAGAGCCTTTAAGCCAGAAAGAATATGCCCTTCCATTTAAGAAAGAGGAAAAAGCAGGCGAGTATACCGTAACCGTATCCTTCCATCTGAAAGAGGATAAGCCATGGGCAAAGGCTGGTCACGAGGTAGCCTTCGGCCAGTACGTATACAAAGTAGAAGCACCTGTGAAGCCATGCACAGCACCTCTTCAGGTCATTCACAGCATCCACAACATCGGTGTCAGAGGTGCAGAGTTTGAAGTACTTTTCTCCGTACTCAACGGCGGACTGGTATCCTATAAATACGCAGGTAAAGAAATGATCGAGGCAATTCCGAAGCCTAACTTCTGGCGTGCGCCAACAGACAATGACTGTGGAAATCTGATGGCAATGCGCTACGCACAGTGGAAAATTGCCAGCATGTATGTAAACCACAAGGAATACAGAGGCGCAGCCTACGGACCGGGAAATGAACCCAAGGTGGAAGAGAAGGAACATTCTGTAAAAGTATCCTACACCTATTTCCTTCCTACAACCCCGGCGGCAGAGTGCACTCTTGCTTACGAGGTTTACGGAGACGGAAGAGTACGCACTACCCTTTCCTATGATCCTGTGAAGGAGCTTGGCGACATGCCGGAGTTCGGTGTGATCTTCAAGTTTAATGCAGATTATGACCATGTAAGCTGGTACGGACTTGGAGAGGCAGAGACCTACGCAGACCGCAAGAAAGGTGCTAAGCTTGGCATCTACAGCAACCTGGTAAAAGATAATATTGCAAGATATATGGTTCCCCAGGAGTGCGGCTCCAAGGAAGAGGTAAGATGGGCGAAGATCACAGACCGCAAGGGCAGGGGAATGCTCTTTGAGATGGATCAGGAAAACGGCCCGATGATGTTCTCAGCCCTTCCCTATACCCCGCATGAAATGGAAAATGCAATGCATCCTTACGAGCTTCCGGAAGTTCACTACACCGTAGTCCGTGTGGCAAAAGGCCAGATGGGAATCGGAGGAGATGACAGCTGGGGCGCACGTACTCATGAAGAATATCTGCTGGATGCAGGTAAGCCAATGGAATTCTCATTTGTATTTAAGGGGATCTGAGAGGGAGATGGCGATGGCAAAAAAAATAGAATACGGCCATTTTTTACATGGTGGTGATTACAATCCGGAACAGTGGCTGGATCGTCCGGATATTTTGCAGAAAGATATTGAATATTTCAAAGAAGCCCATATCAATACTGTGTCTGTAGGGATTTTTTCCTGGGCTGTGCTGGAACCGGAAGAGGGAAAATACAATCTGGACTGGCTGGAGCAGATCATTGATAATTTATACAAAGAGGGAATCTATACCATCCTTGCCACACCATCCGGTGCAAGGCCAAAGTGGATGGCAGACAAATACCCGGAAGTCCTTCGCATGGATCCGGACCGTACCAGAAGATTTTTTGGAGGCAGGCATAATCACTGCTACACCTCCCCTGTATACAGGGAGAAGGTTCATGCAATAGATAAGCTGCTTTCCCAGAGACTTGGCAGCCATCCAGGGGTGATCCTGTGGCATATTTCCAATGAATTCGGCGGAGAGTGCTACTGCCCGCTGTGTCAGCAGAAATTCCGGGAATGGCTGAAGGAGAAATACGGAACCATTGAGAAGCTGAATTCCAGTTGGTGCACCACTTTCTGGAGCCATACTTACAACAGCTTTGACCAGATTGAGGCGCCATCACCCAAAGGAGAGGATGCTTTGCATGCCCTGAATCTGGACTGGAAACGCTTTGTCACAGACCGCACCCTCGACTTTATCAAAGAAGAGATATCTGCAATCCGTGAAGGCGGTTCAGAGCTTCCGGTAACAGCCAATCTGATGTACGATTACAATGGACTGGATTATAAGAAATTCCGTGACGTTCTGGATGTTGTGTCCTGGGACAACTACCCGGGCTGGCACAAAAAAGAGGAATATCTTACTGCCATTGATGCAGGCATGCAGCATGACCTTATGCGCAGCATCAAGAAGCAGCCCTTCCTTCTTATGGAATCCTGCCCCTCCGCTACCAACTGGAAGCCTATCAATAAGCTGAAAAAGCCAGGCATGATGCTGGCAGCCTCTTTGCAGGCTGTGGCTCATGGATCTGACAGTGTGCTGTACTTCCAGCTGCATCAGAGCCAGGGTGCTTCTGAGAAATTCCATGGGGCTGTGATCGACCACTACGGCGGTGATGATACCCGTGTGTTTAAAGAAGTGACAGAAGTAGGCGAGGCACTTGTGAAGCTTCAGGAAGTATGCGGCAGCCAGATGAAGGCTCCGGCGGCTGTCCTTTACGACAGAGAGAACAACTGGGCAATACAGGATGTACAGGGTCCGAGAAACGAGAATATGTTTTATACAGAAGCAGTACAGAAGCAGTACCGTGCACTGCGGGAGCAGGGTCTGAATGTGGATGTGATTTCCATGGAGCACGACCTTTCTGATTACAAGATCGTGGCAGCGCCGATGGCTTATATGTTCCTGGATGGCTACGAGAAGCAGCTGCGTACATTTGCTGAAAACGGCGGAACGCTGGTGCTTACCTACTGGTCCGGACTTGTGGACGGCACAGATAAGTGTTTACTTGGGGGAACTCCTTACGGTCTGATGGAGGCAGTAGGCCTTCGCACAGAAGAAATTGACGCCCTTTATGACTGGGAAGAGAATTTCGGCATCCCGGAAAACGGCAATCACCTTGGAATAACAGGTACTTACACCTGCAAAAATCTGTGTGAGCTTGTGAAGGTTTCTGATGCCGAAGTGCTGATGCGCTACGGCAAAGATTTCTACGCAGGCAGACCAGTTCTGACACACAAGGCATATGGAAAGGGTCACGTATACTATGTATGCGCGGATATGGAGCAGGCCTTCTATGAAGACTTCTACGGACGCACTGTAAAAGAAGCGGGTGTACAGGCTCCTCTGGAATTCGTTCCAGCAGGCGTTTCCGTTACCCTGCGTGAAAATGAAGCATACCAGTATCTGTTTATCCAGAACTTTGCAAGAGAGCCAAAAGCAGTCCCGGTTCCGGCTGGTTATGAAGTGCTCTACGGAACAGAGAAGGAAGTTCTTGCGCCTCTGGAAACCAGAATACTGAAACGAAGCAAATAAAAAATGAAATAAGATGCAGGAGACCAATCCTCTCCTGAAAATAAGAAGCCAGTGCGAAAAGATTTTTTGACACTGGCTTCTTTTTGACTGTATAATGGGAAAAACGGACTTTTGCGTTGAACGTTTTAGAATACAGTCAGGAGGTACCCTGTGCAAAAAGAACTTTTGGAAAAGCTTAGGGAAATTACAGAAGAAGAGAAACGGATCCTGAACGGAGAGGCTGAAGTAGATAGAGACCTTTATACATCAGGAAAGGATTTTACTGTTGACAGCAGCAAGATGCTGGAGGAGGGAAAGCTGATCGCGGTGCGTACCCACACACGATTTATTCATTTTCCTCTCCATCGGCATAATTATGTGGAGGTTCTTTATGTCTGTGAGGGATCCCTTACCAATATTATAGATGGAAAACAGGTAATTGTGCGAAAAGGGGAACTTCTTTTTCTGAATCAGTTCACCCATCATGAAATCCTGGCAGCAAAAAGAAATGACATTGCGATTAATTTTATGATTCTTCCGGAATTTTTTGATGTGGCATATACGATGGCGGGCAACAACAATGTGCTGGCGAATTTTCTGGTGAATGTGCTCCGCCGAGATAACCAGCGAGGAGAATACCTTCATTTTAAGGTGTCAGAGGTGCTGCAGATCCAGAATCTTCTGGAGAATATGATTTATTCCCTTGTGACAGGCCGGGGAAACCAGAATCGGATCAATCAGACCACAATGGGGCTTATTTTCCTTTATCTTCTGGACTCTGTGCAGTGTGTGGAAATGCGTCTGCCAAATCAGTATGAGAATATGATTTCCATGACTACGCTGGATTATATTGAGCAGAAATACCGCACTGCTACCCTTACTGAGCTTTGCGAAATGCTTCACCTTCCTATGCATGTGCTTAGTAAAATGATCAAGAAAACTACGGGCTATAATTTTAAAGAGCTGCTGCAGAGAAAACGACTCAGCAAGGCGGTGGAACTGATGTGCGATACAGATCTTCCCATCAGTGATGTGATCGCAGCAGTTGGGTATGAGAATAACAGTTATTTTCACCGGGTGTTTAAAGAACGCTATCATGTAACGCCAAGAGCCTTTCGTCTGGAAAATAAAAAAAGCGACCAGGTGCGTTTATAAAAAAATCCAAAAAAATTTATAATTTGTTCAAAAAAATTTTTTAAATTAGTTGCAAAAGGTTGACATCTAATTAGAAAAAAAAAAAAATGAAAGCAAATAAAAATATCAAGGAGGAAGTAAAATGAACAAAATGTGTAAAAAAGTTGTCAGCCTTCTTCTTGCAGCAGTGATGGTACTCACAATGACTGCCTTCGCTTCTGTTGTTTATGCCGCTGACGAAGACAATGTAGAAGCTGACCCGAACTTCAAAATGGGCGTTATCCTTGTAGGTGATGAGACAGAAGGATATTCTGCAGCTCATATTGCAGGCGTTAAGGAAGCTGCTGCAGAGCTTGGACTTGATGACAGCCAGATCATCTGGAAATATAAAGTTCCGGAAGACTCCAGCTGTTATGACGCAGCAATTGACCTTGTTGGACAGGGATGCTCACTGGTAATCGGAAACAGCTACGGACATCAGACTTATCTGGTACAGGCTGCACAGGAGTATCCAGATGTAACCTTCGTTTCTATGACAGGTGATTTTGCAGCAATCAGCGGTCTTGAGAACTTCAAGAACGCATTCACAAACATTTATGAATCCCGTTATGTATCCGGTGTTGTAGCTGGTCTGAAGCTGAAAGAGATTATGGAAGATGGTACTCTTACAGCTGAAACTCAGCCAGACAGCTTTGACGCAGATGGCAATGTTAAGATTGGTTATGTTGGAGCTTTCAGCTATGCAGAGGTTGTTTCAGGCTACACTGCATTCTACCTTGGTGTTAAGAGCGTAGTTCCGAATGTTGTAATGGAAGTTAAGTACACAAACTCCTGGTTTGATATTGACAAAGAGGGTGCAGCAGCTGAGGCACTTATTGCAAACGGCAGTGTTATCATTGGACAGCATGCAGACTCCACAGGTGCTCCTGCAGCTACACAGAAGCTTCATGATGATGGAAAGATCTGCTACTCTGTAGGATACAACATTGATATGATCGCAACTGCTCCTACAGCAGCACTTACTTCTGCAACCAATAACTGGGCTGTATATTACAAACATGCTATTGCAACTGTAATGGGCGGCGGTGATCTTGAGCAGGATTGGTCTGCAGGATATAATGATGATGCAGTAGGTATTACAGAGCTTGGTGAGTCCTGCGCAGAAGGTACAGCAGATTATGTTGCTGACATTGAGAGCAAGCTTAAAGATGGTTCTCTTCAGGTATTTGATACTTCTACATTTACTGTTGGCGGCGAAGAGGTTACTTCTGCACCGGTTGATCTTTCCTTCATGGATTACACAACTGATCCTGCAACTGTTGTATACCAGGGCGAGACAGTTGAGGCAATTCAGGACGGACATTTTGCAGAGTCCACATTCAGAAGTGCTCCATACTTTACACTTCGTATTGACGGAATCACAGAGGATGCAGAGGCAGTTGAATAACTGACAGATCTTTTGTGAAATGCTGTTTCTGACAGCTAAGAATTAGATGAATCCAAAAGGGGAGCTGTAAAAATGGCTCCCCTTTTCTTAATGAAAAAGGGAAGGGAGGCACAACACTTTGGAATATGCAATTCAGTTAAAAAATGTTACCAAAACATTTGGAAAAGTTGTTGCCAACAAAAATGTAAGCCTTGATGTAAAAAAAGGCGAGATCCTCTCCCTCCTGGGAGAAAACGGAAGCGGTAAGACTACCCTTATGAATATGATCTCCGGTATCTATTTTCCGGATTCAGGGGAAATCCTTGTTGATGGGAAGAGAGTCGAGATCCGCTCACCAAAAGATGCTTATGATCTGGGAATCGGTATGATCCACCAGCATTTTAAGCTGATCGATGTATTCAGTGCCACAGAAAATATTGCTCTTGGACTTGACAAAAAACAGAAATTCGATCTGAAAGAGGTTCGGAAAAAAGCACAGGCTATTTGTGACAGATATCATTTTGACCTGGATCTGAACCAGAAGGTCTATGAGATGAGTGTGTCTCAGAAACAGACTCTGGAGATTGTAAAGGTACTTTACCGAGGCGCGAACATCCTGATTCTGGATGAGCCTACTGCAGTGCTTACACCTCAGGAAACAGAACGTCTCTTTGAAGTAATCCGTAATATGAAGGCAGATAACAAATCTGTTATTATCATCACACACAAGCTTCATGAAGTATTAGAGATTTCTGATCAGGTTGCAATTCTCAGAAAAGGCGAATATATAGGTACAGTAAACACCAGTGAAGCTACAGAGAATTCTCTGACAGAGATGATGGTAGGCAAAAAGGTAGAACTGAACATTGCCCGTTCCGCACCTGTGAATCCTGTGAAACGTCTGGAAATATCTCATCTGACTGTATATAATCGCGAGGAAATCAAGATACTGGATGACGTAAGCTTTGATGTTTACGGAGGAGAAGTCCTGGGAATCGCAGGTATTTCCGGAAATGGCCAGAAGGAGCTTCTGGAAGCCATTGCAGGACTTCAGATCACAGCGCAGGGAAGCAGCATTGAGTTCTATGAGCGCGGCAAAGAAGATCAGCCTATTCAGCTGGTTGGTAAAACACCAAAAAAGATCCGCGATGCAGGCGTTCACCTTGCATTTGTTCCGGAGGATCGTCTTGGCATGGGACTGGTAGGCTCTATGGGTATGACCGGAAATATGCTTCTTAAAAGCTATGGAAAAGGCTCATCCCCGATTACAGATATGCGTACTCCAAGAAAAATGGCAGAAAAGGTAAAAGAGGAGCTGGAGGTTGTAACTCCAAGCCTGAATACTCCTGTATCCCGTCTGTCCGGCGGAAATGTGCAGAAGGTTCTGGTGGGCCGTGAGATTGCAGAGGCACCTACTGTACTGATGACTGCATATGCGGTAAGAGGTCTTGATATCAATACCTCCTACACAATTTATAATCTTCTGGATGAAGAGAAAAAAGAAGGAGTTGCAGTTGTCTACGTTGGTGAAGATCTGGACGTTCTTATTGATTTGTGCGACCGTATTCTTGTGCTTTGCGGAGGTAAGGAGAACGGCATTCTGGATGCCAGAACTACTACCAAGGAAGAAGTGGGACTTCTTATGACAAATCTTCGGAAGGAGGGAAAATAAATGAGCGAAGTAAAAACAAAAGAGCCCTTGATCCGAATTATTAAGCGTGACAGAAGCAGCTTTGGCTATAAGGTATGGGTTCGGGCAGCTGCCATTATTCTGGCACTGGTCGTAGATGCTATTTTTATTTATAGTGTAACCGGATTAAATCCGCTGTCTGTATACGGAGTTATGTTAAACGGAACCTTTATGACAAGCATTCGTTTTTCCTGGGCAATGCGAGATCTGGTAACCCTGCTTTGCATTGGTATTGCCCTTGCGCCTGCGTTTAAAATGCGCTTCTGGAATATTGGTGCAGAAGGTCAGGTGCTTGTAGGCGGTCTTGCGACAGCTATGATTATGGTAAAATTCGGAGGAAGCCTTCCTACACCGGTGCTTTTTCTGGTAATGTTTCTTACAAGTGTGATCGCTGGCGGTCTTTGGGGATTTATTCCGGCAGTATTTAAAGCATATTGGAATACCAACGAGACTCTTTTCACCCTGATGATGAATTACGTTGCGACAAGTATTGTTGCATGTATGACGAACATTCTCAGAGGAAAGGCCTCCAGTCTTGGAAAACTGAACATGTCCACACAGGCCGGATGGTTTCCGCAGTTTATGGGTCAGAGATACAACATCAATATTCTTATTGTTGTAATTCTGATGTTTGTGATGTTTTTCTATCTGAAATATTCCAAACAGGGTTATGAGATCACAGTAGTAGGTGAATCCGAAAATACTGCAAGATATGCCGGAATCAACGTAAAATGGGTCACCATCCGTACTATGATCATTTCCGGTGCAATCTGCGGTCTGGTAGGATTCCTGATCGTAGCCGGAAGAGATCAGACAATTTCCACCACATCTGCCGGTGGAAACGGATTTACTGCTATTATTGTTGCATGGCTTGCAAAATTCAATACTTTTTATATGGCATTGATTTCATTTTTGCTGATCTTCCTTTCCAAGGGCGCATCAGAAATTGCTTCTGCATACAGTCTGAATGATTATGCAGCAAGTATTATCGAAGGAATTATCCTGTTCTTTATTCTGGGAAGTGAATTCTTTATTAATTACAAGATGATCTTCCGGGGTTCCAAAAAGGAGGTGCACTAAATGAGTAATCTGATTGCGTGGATCATCAGGGCAATTCCATTTGGAACCATCATTATGTTTGGCTCCATGGGAGAAATTACTACTGAGAAATCCGGAAACCTGAATCTTGGTGTTCCGGGAATTATGTACCTTGGCGGTTTTGCCGGCTTTGCCAGCTCTTATTTCTATGAGAAAAATGCTGCAGACCCAAAAGGATGGATATGTGTGCTTCTGGCACTTACAGCAGCAATTGCGGCATCTATGCTCGGTGGGCTGATCTTCAGCTTCCTGACCATTACCTTACGTGCAAACCAGAACGTAACCGGTCTTGCTCTTACAACCTTTGGTATGGGTGTTGCCAACTTTTTCGGTGTATTTATTTTAAATGGTGCAAGCTATACAGCGGCACCTCTTGCCTATGCATCTTTTTCAAAGAAGATTCCGTTCCTGTCAACGAAGCTTGGAATTATCAGTAAAACGGTATTTCCTTATGGCTTTCTGGTGTATGCGGCAATTATTATTGCCATTGTACTTCACTATATACTGAACAAAACAAGAGTAGGTCTGAATCTTCGTGCAGTAGGAGAAAATCCGGGAACAGCAGATGCAGCAGGTATTAATGTTACAAAGTATAAATATCTGGCAACCTGTATTGGTGCAGGTCTTTCCGGTATTGGCGGCCTGTATTATGTACTGGATTACAACCAGGGAATCTGGGCAACTACAGGACAGATTGAAGCTCTTGGCTGGCTGGCTGTTGCGCTTGTAATTTTCACTACTTGGAAGCCGCTGAATGCAATCTGGGGTGCTTACCTGTTTGGAATGCTCTACTGGCTGTATCAGTTCCTTCCGAGTATTCTTGGAATTAAGGTGGCAAGCTATATTACCGATCTGATCCAGATGGTTCCGTATGTGGTTACTATCGTGGTTCTGATCGTGGTAAGCTTCCGCAAGAAAAAAGAAAATCAGCCTCCGGAAAGTCTGGGACTTTCCTACTTCCGAGAGGAAAGATAAGAGATTTTTGGAAATCCTCTGTGCAGATGTTTCTGGCATCTGCATGGGGGATTCTTTTATGTACAAACCCATGGAATTATGTGTGGCAGGAAGGCGAAAGTCAGGAGTTAACAGTTTGTGAAAAAAAGGTGTCCTCGTTCAAAAATGTTTACAAAATATTGCAAAAATGTTATATTATCTTTAACTGACACAGGCAAATGAGATCAGAAAGGAATATAAATTATGAAGAAAAGATATGTTCTTGCTGCCCTGGCAGCAATGGTAGTACTGGCAGGATGCGGGGGGAAAGCTTCCACAGACAATACAGATACACAGAACACACAGGATGCCCAGGACGATTCTGCAGCAGCATCTATGGATGACGATGAGCTGTCTGAGCTGGACCCGGAATTTTCCCAGGATCTGGAGAGCAATGAGGAAATCGATGCCGTGGATGATACAGAAGAGACAGCACTGGATCCCATCACTCCATCTGATTATCTTGTGAAAAATGCTTCCGATTACGTTACCATTGGTGATTACAGCGATGTGGAAGTGACCAAGTACACCTATGAGATCACAGATGACATGGTGCAGGAGGAAATTCAGGAAGAACTGGAGAGCTACAGCGAGGAAGAGTCTACAAATGCACCTTCTGAGGATGGCAATATTGTATATATGAATTTAACTGCTACAGTTGACGGCGAGGCCGGGGATGAGGAAGAAACCTTTATCATTCTCGGACAGGAAGAATACGGCGCTGAGTTTGATGAGAAGCTGACAGGCGTTTCTGCTGGGGATCAGCTTGATTTTTCCGTCACATACGGGGATGATACCTGGCAGGAGGACTGGCAGGGCAAAACCGTGGACTTCAAAGTAGAAGTAACGGATGTCACCAAATCCAACACGCCAGAGTACAACGACGATTACGTAAAGAACAACACAGACTACGACACCAAGGCAGACTACGAAGCAGCCGTAAAGGAAAACCTGCAGCAGAGCTATGACGAGCAGAGCACCTATGATGCGGAAGAGGAGCTGATCACGGCCTGCGTGGCAAAAACAGAGTTTACAGGCGAGTATCCGGATGCCCTGTTTGAATCCTGCAAGGAGGAAGTGCTTTCCGGCTACACCATGTTCATGGAAGATGGGGAGGAAGTAAGCGACGTTCTGGAAATGTTCGGCGTTTCCGAGTCCGATATTGAAGAAGAAGCCAAAAATCTTGTAAACCGCAGGCTGTTTATTGCTGCATATGTACAGGCAAATAATGTAGAGGTTACGGAAGAGGAATATGTAGATTATGTAAAAGAATACGCTGCATACTATGGTGAAACTGCAGCAGATTTTGAAGCCTTATATAAAAGAGAGACCATTGTGAATGCCCTTTATGAAAGCAAGGTTACCGGACTTCTCATGGAGCAGGCAAAGGTAACAGAGGTTCCATATACAGCAGATACCTATGGAGATGAAGAGTCTGATGATGCCGAAAATATTGATGATATGGAAATGGTAGAAGAGGGTGAAGAGGGAATCGGCGAGTAACAGTTGTATATTTTAACCTTTTTTAATAATTTTTAGTCTTTTAATTTTGTGATATATATGATATAGTAATTGATACGCGACAATGGACGGACAGCAATCTGGAGATGTGATTCAGAGAGTTTGTCCGCCCATTTATTGTATGGACAAAGTAGATTTGCCCAATTATTACTTTATCGTGTGAAAAAGGAGGAACGAGATGAAGTTTTCAGAAATGCCTTACAGCCGCGTTGATTTTCCGGCAGTAATCGCTCAGGGAAAGGAAATCATCCAGAAAGCTTCCCAGGCAAAGAGCGGGGAAGAGCAGTTTGAACTCCATCAGGAATTTAATAAGCTGATGGATCACGTAAAAACTCTTTACACAATTGCACATATCCGCAGGGATGGAGATGTGACAGATGAATTTTATGATGGTGAGAAGAGTTACTATGATGAGAAGCTTCCGGAGCTGAACGCAGTGACAAATGAGTATACGAAGGTGCTTTTTGCCACACCATACCGTCAGTATATGGAAGAGAAGATCGGACCGGTAGCCTTTAAGTCCATGGAGCTGGAAATGAAAAGCTTTAATGAGAGCCTGATCCCGCTGATGCAGGAGGAGAATGCACTGGCTTCCCGCTACAGTAAGCTGATCGCTTCCGCGAAGATCATGTGGGAAGGTGAGGAACTGAACCTTTCCCTTATGCGCAAATATATGCGTTCATCTGACCGTGACACACGTAAGAAGGCATGGGATGCTTTCTCTGAATTCTTCGAGAAGAATCAGCCGGAGATTGACGAAATCTATGACCTTATGGTGAAGAACCGTACCAAACAGGCACAGATGCTTGGATTTGAGAATTATATTGATATGGGCTATTGCCGTATGAACCGTAATTCTTACACCAAAGAGGACATTCAGAAGCTTCGTGATCAGATTAAGACCGTGTTTGTACCTCTTGCAGCGAAGATGCATAAGAATCGCCAGGCGCGTCTTGGAGTAGAGGCTCTTCGTTACTATGATATGGGGGTATATTTCCCACAGGGAGATCCGGCACCTACAGGAACACCGGAGGAAATTCTTGAAAGCGGACGTAAAATGTATTCTGAGATGTCCGATGAGACAAGAGATTTCTTTAATATGATGATGGAGAATGAGCTGTTTGATGTTTTCGGCCGCAAAAATAAGGCTACAGGCGGATATATGACAGAACTTCCGGATTATGGTGTACCGTTTATTTTTGCTAATTTTAACGGAACCAGCGGAGATGTGGATGTTATCACACATGAATGTGGACATGCATTCCAGAATTATGTTTCCTGTAAGGATCCGATTACTGACCATTCACGTTATCTGACCATGGAGACCGCAGAAATCCACTCTATGTCCATGGAATTTTTTGCAGAGCCATGGATCGAACTGTTCTTTGGTGAAAGAGGGGATGACTACCGCAAGATGCATCTGGAGGATGCCATCGACTTTATTCCTTACGGAACAATGGTAGATGAATTCCAGCATATTGTATACGGCAATCCGGAGCTTACCCCCAAGGAGCGTCGCGACGCATGGAACAAGCTGGAGGAAGAGTACCGTCCGTACCTGGATGGCACAGGCTGCAAGTTCCTGGAGGATGGCGCATACTGGCAGAGACAGCATCACATCTTTGAGATGCCGTTCTATTATATTGATTATGTGCTTGCACAGCTTTGTGCATTCCAGTTTAAGATTCGTATGGAGAAAGACCAGGCTGATACATGGGCTGCATATATGAAGCTTTGTGAGCTTTCTGCAAGTGATTTTTATCCGTCCATGCTGAAGCAGGTCGGACTTACTGTTCCTTTTGAAGAGGGTTGTATCCAGAAAATCGTAACTGAGCTTGATAAGAAGCTGGTACAGTGAATATAGCAGATGCTTAATTTTCGCTGCACCAAATTGAGATTTTCTGAGAAACCAGAAGAAATGTGAGGCGTATTTGTGAAGAAATATGGGAATGATTACCGTCAGAACGGGAAACAATTTGAATATACCGGGAAATGGCACAGCACCAAAGCAGAGGCTAAGGAACTGAAGCAATATGCATGGAGCTATACAGGTCTGATGATTGCGGCTATGATTGTATATGTGGCAGGACTTATGATAAATAATGCAGGAAGCCGTGTTTTCTGGGTGCTGATTCCTTTCGTGACGATGATTTTTCCCATTTCCTATGGAATCATGGGAGGGGTGTCCCTTCTCCTCTTTTGCAGAAATCAGGAGGGGAAAGGGCAGACATCCCAGGTGGTGATTCCGGAGGAACATGTGGGCCATATGACCCGTGCACAATACGAAAAAGGAATACGCCGTCCGGTAAGATGCAGCATCGCAATTGTCGGATTTGCATTTTTTACATGTGTGGCAGACTTGATTCTGATACTTTTGAAGCCCACAGATCTTGTGTTAACCAGGGAGCTATTATTCGAGGTGGTTAGTGCTATAACTTTAACACTGGGAAGTGTTGCTACTGTACAAAGTTGTCGAACTAAAGCGAAATTCACAATTTTTGAATAAGAATTTTTCGGTTTTTGACAAAAATGGACAAAATTCCAGTCATTAACTATTGCGTAAGCAGTAAAACATGATAAAATAGAAGAGCGCAGAACAACACCAGAGGGGTTGTAGCAGTGGCTGTCCTTAATGGATAGTTACAATAAAATTTATCAAAGGAGGATAAGATATGAGCAAGAAGAAGTTAATGGCCCTGTTATTAACAGGTGTCATGGCAGCATCAACAGTGAGCGTACCTGTTTTTGCTGAAGAGGCTGAGGGAGGTTCTTCCGATACACCACTTGTTATTGGACAGACTAACTTCTCCGAGAAATTCAGCGGATTATTCCACGAGGCAGTTCCGGATCAGCAGATCGCAGAGAATGTAGGTGAGTATCTGTTCGGAAGTGACCGTACAGGTGCCATTATTTATAATGGTATCGAAGGCGAGACACGTGAGTATAACGGAACGGATTATACTTACACAGGACTTTCCGATGTAACTGTTACAGAGGGCGAGGATGAGACTGTATACAATTTCAAACTTCGTGAGGATGTAACATTTTCTGACGGTGAGCCTCTTACCGCAGATGACCTGATTTTCACATATTATGTACTTTCTGATACAGATTATGATGGAAATGCAACATTCTATTCCACCAATATCAAAGGTATGAAAAATTACCGTCTGAATTCCACAGCAGCAGATTCCATCACAGATGAAGATGTTGCGAATACACTTGCAGATATGCCAGATGAAGTTGCTGCAAGAGTGAAAGATGAGCTGATGGTTCCGCTTCTTACATCTGAGTATGAGTGGGCTCAGACTGCATGGGAAGATTATGCAGATGATTACGGCGTTGCAAACGGAGATGAGTTCTTCGCAATGCTTTACGCAAAAGATGAGAACTATTCTGTAGATGGCAAGGATCAGGATACTATCATTAATGAAATCGCAGATCAGTATGGCAAGGATTATCTTGCACTTGCAGCTGCATATGGCGATGAAGCATTCTTCGATGAAGATGCAGCAACAATCGCTTCCGAGTACCTGGTAGAGCAGAAAACTGCTGCAGGTGAGGGTGAGGAAGTTGCTAATATCGAAGGTATTAAGAAGCTTGGTGATTACGAGGTTGAGGTTACCACAGATGGTTTCGAGGCAACTACAATTTATCAGCTTGGTGTAATCGTTGAGCCAATGCACTATTATGGAGATGCATCTCTCTATGATTATGATAACAACCAGTTCGGTTTCACAAGAGGAGACCTCTCTGCTGTACGTGATAAATCCAACCAGCCACTTGGCGCAGGTCCGTACAAATTTGTGAAATATGAGAACAAGACTGTATACATGGAAGCAAACGAGAACTACTACAAGGGTGCTCCTAAGACTAAGTACCTCCAGTGGCGTGAGACTTCCGATGCAGATAAGATTGCCGGTGTTGAGCAGGGTACAATCGACCTTTCCGATCCATCCGGAAGCAAATCTGCATTTGATCAGATTAAGAGCATCAACGGAAATGATGAACTCAGCGGTGATAAGATCATCGTTAACGCAACAGACAACCTTGGATATGGATACATTGGTCTTAACGCAAACACAATCAATGTTGGCGGAGAGCCAGGATCTGATGCTTCCAAGAATTTAAGAAAAGCACTTACAACTGTACTTGCTGTATATCGTGATGTAGCAATTGACTCTTACTATGGAGATGCTGCTTCCGTAATCAACTATCCGATCTCCAATACATCCTGGGCAGCTCCTCAGAAATCTGATGCAGATTATCAGGTGGCTTACTCTGTAGATGTTGATGGAAATCCGCTTTACACAGATGATATGACAGATGATGAGAAGTTTGCAGCAGCAACACAGGCAGCTCTTGGCTTCTTCGAGGCAGCCGGATACACTGTAGAAAACGGCAAAGTAACAGCAGCTCCGGAAGGTGCAAAGATGAGCTATGAGATCATCATCGGTGCTGATGGAAGTGGAGATCACCCAAGCTTTGCAATTCTTACAGATGCAAAGGCAGCTCTTGAGTCCATCGGATTTACACTTGACATCAACGATGTTACAGACTCCAATATTATGTGGGATGCTTTAAATGCAGGTACTGCAGAAATGTGGGCAGCTGCATGGCAGGCAACAGTGGATCCTGATATGTATCAGGTTTACCACAGCGCAAGTGTAAAGAGCAATTACTACCACATTAATGATGAAACACTGGATCAAGATATTATTGATGCCCGTTCTACAGCTGATCAGGAATACAGAAAATCTGTTTACAAACAGTGCCTGGATATTATTCTTGACTGGGCAGTTGAGATTCCGATCTATCAGAGACAGAACTGCGTTATTTACAGCCCTGAGCGTATCAATGCAGATACCTTTACAAAAGACGTTACCACATTCTATTCATGGTATAACGATATCACTAATATCGAAATGAACTAAAGGTATAAAAGAAAAATGACCTGTTAGCGCAGTGGGTCCACCTTGATAAGGGGACCCACTGCCTTACTGGCAGTATGCCTTGGGTTACGGTAGAATCCGTGCCCGGTAAAAGAGAAGGCCGTTGATATGTGGCCAGGCGACTGCACAGTATACCGGCTGTAATCGGCAGACGGACAGAACCGGCAGGACACACTGCCAGTAAGAACGAAAAGTCAGATTTCTTGCCTGATACTGGAAAGGACAAATTTAAGAATGAAGAAGTTTATTGTACGTCGTGTACTTTTGGGAGCGATGATCCTATTCTTCGTTTCCATGATTATCTATTCAATTGAGAGAGCCCTTCCTACTTCTTATGTAGAAGGAAGAGCCCGTGACATGTCAATGAAACAGGGTGCTAAGCCCTATGATGAGCTGGTTGCTGAGCTGAATGCTTCGTATGGTCTGGATAAGCCGGTCCTGGAAGGATATTTTGTATGGCTCGGAAAAGCTATTCATGGTGAGTTTGGAGAATCCTGGATTTTCCATCAGCCTGTAACAAAGAAATTTTCCAGCGTTATCTGGTATTCCTTTGCGCTGGCATTGGCCGCATTCCTGTTGGAAATAATTATTGCCATACCTTTGGGTATTATATCGGCAACGAAACAGTATAGCAGGGTCGATTATGCAGTTACCGTTTTTGCACTGATTGGTATTTCCCTGCCTTCCTTTTTCTTTGCCACTATTCTGAAATGGATTTTCTCTATTAATTTAAAATGGGTTGACCTGTATGGTATTGTAAGCCGTATGCATGAGTCCTACGGAAGTGTAGGTAAGGTGCTTGATATGGCACAGCACATGATTCTTCCTGTCATTACGCTGACCATCGTAAGTGTTGGTTCCCTTATGCGTTATACAAGAACTAATATGCTGGAGGTTCTGAATGCAGACTATATCCGCACTGCCAGAGCGAAAGGTGTTTCAGAGAAAAAAGTAGTTTCCCATCATGCTTTCCGTAATACGCTGATCCCGATCATCACTATTCTCGGAAGTACACTTCCCAATCTGTTTGGTGGAGCGATGATCACAGAGACTCTGTTCCAGATTCCGGGAATCGGATATACATCCTATCAGGCACTGACTCAGGGAGATATTCCGTTTACCATGTTCTATATGGTATTCCTGGCGTTTCTGACATTAACCGGCAATCTGATCGCAGATATTCTCTATGCTGTGGCAGATCCAAGGGTACGAGTAAATTAGGAGGAAAAACATGAGTACAGATTCAACAAAGAAAAAAGACAATCATGTCAGTACCTCCAAGGCACTGGATGATGAGCAGCGTGTAAAAATCCTTTCCCCTGGAATGCTTGTTGCGAAAAGATTCTTCCGCAATAAGCTGGCAGTGGCAGGACTTGTAATTCTGGTAACAATGTTTATATTTTCGTTTATAGGCGGTATGGTAAGTCCCTACGGCGAGAGCCAGGTCTTCCGTAAAACAGACCATGTATGGAAGGATTATGCAGGAGCTACCTATAATAAATCTTATATTTTTGAAACAGCAAATGGTGATGAATTTCCTGCACAGGGACAGCAGAAATTTATTCTTGCCACAAACAAGGGAAATGATTCCTTTGAGGCAAATGATGTAACCTATGGACTGGAGCAGAAGGGTGAAGATTATTGGGCAATTTATTCTTCAGAATCAGTAGCAACAGTTCTTACCCTGAAAGGTAAATCTACCTATAAGCAGGTTGGAAACACAGAAGTAACAGACGAAATCAAAGAGGGCTATGAAGAGGCCGTCGCAAATGATGAGAATACATTTGAAGTAGATGGCATTACTTATACCATTGAGAAAGCGGGACGTGAGAACCAGATTACTATTTCCGGTGAGGTTGCATTTGCAACTAAGAAGGTATTTAGCGCAGCAGCAAAGGATGCAGATCTTGGCTTCCAGTTCAAGCAGGCAGTGCTTGATGCAATTGAAGCCGGAGAGACTTCATTTGAATATGATGGCACTAAATATGAGCTGAATACAACAGAGGAAGAGACATCCACAGAGGTTGTAAAGGATGGAGAAGTCTACGCTACTATTTCCAATCTTCTGGTATCTCCTCAGGCAAACGGTGTATTCCTTTCTCTTTCCTTTAAAGAGGCGGTTGAGCAGGCAATTGCTGATAAAGCCACTACCTTTACGGCTATTAATGAGGCTGGTGAAGAAGAAACCTATCAGCTTCAGACTAAGAATACACAGTATGTTGTAAGAAGCCAGAAAGCGACTACTGTAAATGATACCTATTCTGCTCCGAGCAAAAAGCACTGGGCAGGAACTGATGGAAATGGTATGGATATGTTGACCAGGCTGATGTATGGCGGACGTATTTCCCTTATGATCGGATTCGTTGTTATCATTATTGAGGGTATTATCGGTATTCTTATCGGTGGTATTTCCGGTTATTTCGGAGGATGGGTAGACACCATTCTTATGCGTGTGGTTGACGTTGTAATCTGTATTCCGGCGATGCCGCTGTACATTATCATTGGTTCCGTTATGGATTATTACAAGATTGATCCGCGAATTCGAATTTATGCACTTTGTGCGATCCTTGGTATTGTAGGATGGCCTGGAATTGCACGAATGGTTCGAGGACAGATTCTGTCTCTTCGTGAGCAGGAATTTATGGTTGCAACAGAAGCTACCGGTGTTCGTATTTCAAGACGTATTTTCCGTCACCTGATTCCGAACGTTATTCCGCAGCTGATCGTTATTGCAACAATGGGACTTGGTGATGTTATCCTGATGGAGGCAACTCTTAGCTTCCTTGGAATCGGTGTTAAATTCCCATACGCTTCCTGGGGTAATATTGTAAATGCGGTAAATGATGTATACGTATTGACCAACTTCTGGTTCGTATGGATCCCGGCCGGATTCTTAATCCTGCTGACCGTTCTTGGCTTTAACTTTGTGGGTGATGGTCTTCGTGACGCATTCGACCCGAAAATGAAACGGTAGGTGCGAATATGGCATTATTTGGTAAGAAAAACGCAAACTATATCTCAGCTAAGGAAACCAAAAGAATTTCCAAAGAGAATCGAAAAATCACCAGTGAGATAGAGAAGAAGAGAAACAGAAAGAATATTCCGGAGTCAGAATATATTACTACTATGAAGAACCCGGAAAACGTAGTTGAGTTTGACAATGTTCATACTTATTTCTTTACAGATATCGGAACTGTTAAAGCTGTTGACGGTGTAAGTTTTGAAATTCCACAGGGAAAAACAGTTGGTGTCGTTGGAGAATCCGGCTGCGGAAAATCTGTAACAAGCCTTTCTCTGATGCAGCTGGTACAACGTCCTCAGGGACAGACTGTAGAAGGAGAAATCCGTTTTAATACAGGCGATAAGGCTTATAATATTGTAAATACTCCTACAAGTGTGATGCAGAAGCTTCGTGGAAATGAGCTTTCCATGATTTTCCAGGAGCCTATGACTGCACTGAATCCGGTATTCCGTATTGGTGAGCAGGTAGATGAGATTACCAAGCTTCACAATCCGGATATGAGTAAGGAACAGATAAAAGCAAGAACCATTGAAATGCTGGAGCTGGTTGGAATTGCCAACAGTGAGGGCGTTTATAAGATGTATCCCCATGAACTTTCCGGTGGTATGCGTCAGCGTGTATGCATCGCAATCGGTCTTGCATGTAATCCAAGACTGATCATTGCAGATGAGCCAACTACAGCTCTTGATGTTACTATTCAGGCTCAGATTCTGGATTTGATGCGTAATCTGAAAGATAAGATCAATTCTTCCATTATGCTGATTACTCACGACCTTGGTGTTATCGCAGAAATGGCAGACTATGTAGTTGTTATGTATGCCGGCCGTGTGGTTGAGAAAGGTACAGCAAGTGAGATTTTCAATCATCCGTCTCATCCATATACCATTGGACTTATGCGTTCCAAACCGGTTGTTGGTAAGAAGGTTGACAAGCTTTACAGTATTCCGGGTAAGGTTCCGAATCCAATTGACATGCCGGATTACTGTTACTTCCGCGACCGCTGCGAGCTTAGCTGTGATAAATGCCAGGGAAGCTATCCAGGGGTTGTGAAGTTAAGTCCGACACATGAAGTAAGCTGTTATCGTTATGCTGACCGTCCAGAAGCAGGATGGCTGGCAACTGTTCATCCGGGAGAGGGGGGAAATGCTCATGAGTGAGAATAAGACAGCAGAGAATAAAAATAAGCAGTCCGATAACATTCTGGAGGTATCCCATCTTAAGAAATATTTCCCGATCAAGGGTGGAATGTTCGGTAAGCAGGTTGGTGCCGTAAAGGCAGTTGATGATGTTTCCTTTACTTTAAAACGAGGAACAACAATGGGTCTTGTAGGAGAGTCCGGATGTGGTAAATCCACAACAGGACGTACCATCTTAAGACTGATTGAAAAGACAGACGGACAGGTACTTTTCAATGGAAAGGATGTATATGGTCTTTCCCGCAAGGAAATGCGTGATATGCGTACTAAGATGCAGATCATTTTCCAGGATCCTTATTCTTCCCTTTCTCCAAGACTTCCGGTTGGTGAGATTATTGGAGAGGCAGTAAGAGAGCACAATCTGGTACCGAAGTCTGAGTATGCAGATTATGTAACTAAGATTATGGATGACTGTGGTCTTCAGTCCTATCATAAGGATCGTTATCCTCATGAGTTTTCAGGTGGACAGAGACAGCGTATCTGTATTGCGAGAGCGCTTGCATTGAATCCGGAGTTTGTTGTGTGTGATGAGCCTGTTTCTGCACTTGACGTTTCTGTACAGGCACAGATCATCAACCTGTTAAAGGAGCTTCAGGAGAAGAGAAATCTGACTTATCTGTTCATTTCTCATGACCTTTCCGTTGTAGAGCATATTTCCGATACCATCGGTGTTATGTACTTAGGAGGTCTTGTGGAGACTGGTACTACAGCAGATATTTTTGCAAATCCTCTTCATCCGTATACAGAGGCTTTGTTCTCTGCAATTCCAATGCCAGATCCGGATCTGAAGAGAAACCGTATCATTCTGGAGGGTAATATTCCTTCTCCGGCTAATCCGCCTAAGGGATGTAAGTTCCATACCAGATGCCGTAAATGCATGGAAATCTGTAAGACACAGGTACCCGAGGTGAAAGATATGGGTAATGGGCATAAGGTGCGCTGTCACTTATACGATTAAATATAACACAGGCTGGGGATTCTCCTGGCCTGTAATTAATTTAAGCGGGATTTAGTGAGGCAATCGTTTACAGGACGTGAGTTTGCAATGTATATTCATCGCAGGTCGTCGCAACACTCCAACGAGCTAACTGCCAACTGCGACTAAACATCTCAGGAGAGCCTTCGATGTTAAGTCTTCGTAGGCAGTGGATCTCGTTTCCGTTAAAAGCGCTCCTGAAATGACCTGCTTAGGAGTAACAGGTGT